>DIZT01000313.1:0-284 GCA_002427975.1 Micrococcaceae bacterium UBA6021
CTGGACCACGCCACGGAAAACGAACTGCTCTCCTACCTGGGCAGCTACCCCTCGATTGTGGCCATGGCCGCCGAGCTGCGCGAACCCCACCGCGTGGCTCGGCACCTGGAGGTCATTGCCGGTGCCTACCACCGCTGGTACGACGCCTGCCGGGTCGCTCCGCAGGGCGACGAAGCCGTCACCGACGTCAACCGCACCCGGCTGTGGCTCAACGACGCCACCAGCCAGGTGCTGGCCAACGGCCTGGACCTGCTGGGCGTGTCCGCGCCGGAACGGATGTGACA
>DIZT01000313.1:342-1382 GCA_002427975.1 Micrococcaceae bacterium UBA6021
GAATGGCTCGCGGTTCCCGCGGACCTGAACGCGCTCCACGAGCCCATGTGGGCGCAGGATGTCCGGAAGGACGACGCCGGCGAACTCGCCATTGACGGCATCCCCGTCAGCGAGCTCAAGGCACAGTTCGGTACGCCGCTGTTTGTTATGAGCGAGTCCGATTTCCGGGCCCGTGCCCGGTCCTTCAAGGACGCTTTTGATGCCGCGTTCGCCGACATCTGCGGGGGAGTGGACGTCTACTACGCCGGCAAGTCGTTCCTGTGCACCGCTGTCGCCGCCTGGGTGGCGGACGAAGGACTCCGGCTGGACACCTGCTCGGGCGGCGAGCTCGCTGTGGCAGCCCGGGCCGGCATCAGGGGCGAAAACCTGGGCCTGCACGGCAACAACAAGTCCGACGCCGAGATCAACCGCGCTCTGGACATGGAACTGGGCCGGATTGTGGTGGACAGCCTCGATGAACTGGAGCGCGTCGCGAAGATCGCCTCCGGACGCGGCGCATTGGCCAAGGTCATGCTCCGGCTGACTCCCGGCGTCCACGCGCACACGCATGAGTTCATCGCCACCGCCCATGAGGACCAGAAATTCGGCCTCTCCATGGCGGAGGACTCCACCGGCCAGGCCGGTCTGTCGGCAGCCGAAGAAGCCGTGGCAGCGGCCGCGAGCTACCCCAGCATCGAACTCCTGGGCCTGCACTGCCACATCGGCTCGCAGATCTTCGAACCCGACGGGTTCGAGCTCGCCGCACAGAAGCTCCTGCGTTTCCACGCGGCCATGCAGGAAAAGTACTCCATCGTGATGCCCGAGCTTGACCTTGGTGGCGGCTACGGCATTGCCTACACCCCGGCGGACACCCCCCGCCCCGCAGCCGAGATCGCGCAGGCGATGGCCGCCGTCGTGCGTTCTACCTGCTCTGAACTGGGCATCACCGCACCCCGGATATCCATCGAACCCGGACGCGCCATCGTGGGCAGCACCACCTTCACGCTGTACGAGGTGGGAACCCTGAAAACCGTGCGTGTGGACGCCCCGGCCAGCGACGC
>DIZT01000313.1:1458-3284 GCA_002427975.1 Micrococcaceae bacterium UBA6021
CCGCAGCTGTCCCGCGTAGTGGGCAAACATTGCGAGAGCGGCGACATAGTTGTTAGAGATGTATATCTGCCCGAGGACGTGGCAGCCGGTGATCTGCTTGCTGTACCGGGGACCGGCGCCTACTGCTGGGCCCTGTCAAGCAACTACAACTATCTGGCCCGGCCGGGCGTTGTCGCGGTGCGCGGCGGATCTGCCCGGCTGATTGTCCGCGGGGAAACCGAAGAAGATCTGCTTAACCGCGACATGGGAGTGCCGAATGACTGAATTGCGAACCCTGAAAGTGGCCCTGCTGGGCTGTGGCAACGTTGGGGCCCAGGTTGCGCGGATTCTCATTGAGGACGCCGACACCCTGGCCGCCCGCACCGGCGCCCGCCTGCAGCTCAGCGGCATCGCCGTGCGCAACGTTAACGCCAAGCGGGATGTTGACCTGCCGCAGGAACTCTTCACCACCGACGCCGACACCCTGGTCAAGGACGCCGACCTCGTGATCGAGCTGATGGGCGGAATCGAGCCCGCCCGTACGCTGATCATCTCCGCACTGCGCAACGGCGCCTGCGTGGTCACCGGGAACAAGGCGCTGCTCGCCCAGGACGGCCCCACCCTCTACGAAGAGGCTGACAAGGCCGGCGTGCAGCTGTCCTACGAAGCCGCCGTGGCCGGCGCCATCCCCATCCTGCGGCCCATCCGGGACAGCCTGGCCGGAGACCGCATCACCCGCGTGCTGGGCATCGTCAACGGCACCACCAACTTCATCCTGGACCAGATGGATTCCACCGGCGCCCAGTTTGCGGACGCCCTTGCCGAAGCGCAGCGCCTTGGTTACGCGGAAGCTGACCCCACCGCCGACGTCGAAGGCCACGATGCGGCAGCAAAGGCCGCCATCCTGGCCTCGCTGTCCTTCCACACCCGCTTTGCCCTGGAAAACGTCCACTGCGAGGGCATCACGTCCGTCAGCGCGGCGGACATTGCCGCAGCCAAGGACGCCGGCTTTGTCATCAAGCTGCTGGCCATCGCGGAAAAGCTCACCGATGCCGACGGCGCCGAGGGCGTGTCCGTGCGCGTGCACCCCACGCTGCTGCCGCGTGAGCACCCGCTGGCCGCCGTGCGCGGCGCCTTTAACGCGGTCTTCGTTGAGGCGGAAAACGCCGGCGAACTGATGTTCTACGGCCAGGGTGCCGGCGGAACTCCGACGGCGTCCGCCGTGCTGGGTGACCTTGTCTCGGCAGCCCGCCGCCTTGTGCTGGGCGGACCCGGACGCACGGAGACCACCACCGGCCACGTTCCGGCGCTGCCGATCGACGCGGCCACCACCAGCTACTACATCGGCCTGGACGTCGCCGACCAGCCCGGCGTCCTTGCCCGGATCGCGCAGCTCTTCGCGGAGCACGGCGTGTCCATCGAAATCATGCGGCAGACCATCCACCGCGATTCAGAGTCCAACGTGGAATCGGCCGAACTGCGGATCGTTACCCACCGCGCATCAGAGGCTGCTCTCGCAGCCACCGTCGAGGCCGTTAAGGGCCTGGACGTCATTAATTCAGTAACATCCGTTCTGCGGGTAGAAGGAGTCTAAGTGGCTCACCAATGGCGCGGCGTTATCCGCGAATACGCTGACCGTCTTCCCGTAACGGAATCCACCAAGGTCATCACGCTGGGTGAGGGCGGCACGCCGCTGGTCCACGCGCAGAAGCTCTCCGAGCTCACCGGCTCCACCGTGTACCTGAAGGTCGAGGGGATGAACCCCACCGGTTCGTTCAAGGACCGCGGCATGACCATGGCCATGACGGCCGCCGTTGCATCCGGCGCCAAGGCCGTGGTGTGCGCGT
>DIZT01000069.1:0-11215 GCA_002427975.1 Micrococcaceae bacterium UBA6021
GGGAACCACCCCACTTGCCCGACAGGTTAGGCCGGGACCTTCAGTCCAGCACCGTCGACGAGAGCCCATGTCCAGATCCATGACCGGACTTTCCTCACAAGACCAAACAGCCTGACAAGACAAAGCAGGGGCGCCGCAACCCCCAAGATTGCGGCGCCCCTGCAGGCTTTTTACTGCGGCTTCTGCCCGTCCAGACTCTGCCCGTCCAGACTCTGCCCGTCCAGACTCCGGCCGTCCGGCTCCAGTCAGTCCGGCTTCTGCCGTTCCGGCCGACAGCCGTACGACGGCGGTCAGTGGCGCTGGGAGGCAAGCCCGCCGTCGTCGTCCTTCAGGCCGTCCGAGGAGTCCACCGCCGCGGCGGCAAGTTCGTCCTCCGTCGCTCCCTTCAGCAGGGCCAGGTGCTCTGCTTCCAGTCGTTCCGCTTCTTCGCCGCCCACGGCCTCGCCACGGGCCACCATGCCGGCCGTGTCCGAGAGCGGGATCTGCTTCAGCGTCAGCGCCAGAATCAGGGCGATGACGAGGAATGGCAGGAGATACCAGAACACGGGAGCCAGGGAGTCGGCGTAAGCGTTGACGATCGCATCCTTGAGCTGGACTGGCAGTTGGCCGAGGGCCTGCGGATCAAGCGTCTTGGTGGACTGCGACGCGTCCGCGCCGGAGGCCCCGGCATCGGTGAATGCTTTAGTCAGGGACTCGGAGAGCCGGGAGGTGAAGATCGAACCGAACACCGCAACGCCCAGTGAGGCGCCCACTTCGCGGAAGTAGTTGTTCGTGCTGGTAGCGGTCCCGATCTGTCCGGCGGGCACGGAGTTCTGCACCACCAAGACGATGACCTGCATGATGGATCCCAAGCCCGCACCGAAAACGAACAGCTGGACACAGATGACCCAGATAGGTGTTGCGGCGGTCAGGGTGGTCAGCCAGAGCATGGCGGCAACGGTAAGGATTCCGCCAAGGATGGGGAACATCTTGTATTTGCCGGTTTTGGAGATGCGGATACCGGAGAAAATGGCCATGCCCATCAGGCCCACCATCATAGGCAGCATCAAGAGCCCGGACTCCGCTGCCGAGGTGCCTGAGGACATTTGCAGGAACGTCGGAACGAAGGCGATGGCTGCGAACATGCCCAGTCCCAGCGTGAAACCGATGGCAGTGGCGTTGACGAAGATCGGGTTCTTGAACAGGCTCAACGGGATGATCGGGTCCTCGGCCTTGCGCTCCACCATCACAAAGGCTGCCGCCGCCAGCACCATGCCGGCACCGAACGCCCAGGTAAGCGGCGAATCCCAGCCCTCGTCCTTTTTGCCGCCGAAGTCGGTGAAGAAGATCAGGCAGGTGGTGGCGGCGGACAACAGGATCACGCCCAGGACATCGATCCGCTTTTCGGCCTTCTTGTTCGGCAGGGTCAGCGTGAACCAGGCGATGCCGAACGCTGCGATGCCGATGGGGATGTTGATGTAGAAGGCCCATTCCCACGTCAGGTGGTCTACGAAGAATCCACCCAGCAACGGCCCGGCCACCGCGGAGAGGCCGAAGATGGCTCCCAGCGGGCCCATGTACTTGCCGCGGTCCTTGGCCGGAACGATGTCGGCAATGATGGCCTGCGAGAGGATCATCAGGCCGCCGCCGCCCAGGCCCTGGATGGCGCGGAAGATGACGAAGCCCCAGAAGTCGGTGGCCAGGGCGCAGCCCACCGACGCGAGCGTGAACAGGGCGATGGCCACGAGGAAGAGGTTGCGGCGGCCCAGGACGTCACCGAACTTGCCGTAGATGGGCATCACGATGGTGGTGGCCAGCAGGTAGGCGGTGGTGATCCAGGCCTGGTGCTCCACGCCGCCGAGTTTGCCCACGATGGTGGGCATGGCGGTGGAGACGATGGTCTGGTCGAGGCTGGAGAGCAGCATTCCGGCAATGAGCGCCGAAAAGATGATCCAGATGCGTTTCTGGGTCAGCAGCAGCGGGCCGGCTGCTGCCTTGGAACTGACGGCGGTGGTCATGATGATCCTTTGAGGCAGGCGGAGAGATTCTGCGCGAACAGTGTCTGGAGGGCATGGGCGTCTTCGAGGAGCAGCTCGCGGAAGGTGCGGGTGTTCGACGCCGAGAAGTAGGTTTCGTGCGCGTGGTGGGCCATGGCGCCGATCGCGGTGACCGCCATGACCACCACCGGGTGCCCGGCGGGGACCCCCTCGCGCTGCGCGATGAGCTGGCGGGACGCCGCCTCGCGCTCGGCGCTGACGCCGACGATCTTTGCCACGAGCTGGGGTTCTTTTTTGATCGCTGCGATCAGTTGCCGGACATCAGTGGCGGACTCGGAGTCCACTTTCGCTGCCCAGATGTCCAGCGTGAGCTGGATCAGGTCGGTCAGCAGGGATTCCGAGATGGTCCCCGGTTCGCCGCCGCCGGCCAGGAAGCCGGCCATGAGTTCACCGGGGTGCTCGTCGTCGTGGTGGCCGAGGATGGCGTCTTCCTTGGCGGGGAAGTAGTTGAAGAAGGTCCGGCGCGAGATGCCCACCTGTTCGCAGACCTCCTCCACCGTGAAGCCGCTGAGCCCTTTGGCCGCGGTCAGCGCGCGGGCGGCTGCGGTGACAGCCTTGCGCGTCTGCTGGCGTTTCCGCTCGCGCAGGCCGCCGTCGATGTTTGCACTATTTTCCACAAAGTAAAGTTTTGCACTAAATCATCAATAGTGCAAAATGGCAGGTGCCGGCAACGACGGCGGCCGGCGCCTTCCGTGGGGAAGATGCCGGCCGCCGTCGTACTGTGGAGCTTGGTGCCTTTGGTGTTGGGGGTATTATGCCTTATGCGGCGGGCGCGTCATGGACATAACGTCCAAGGCGGTGTCCAGCTGCTCTTCGGTCAGTTCGCCGCGCTCCAGGAAGCCCATGGCCACGACGGTCTCGCGGATGGTCAGACCTTCGGCGACGGACTTCTTGGCGATCTTCGCCGCGTTTTCGTAGCCGATGTGCTTGTTCAGCGGCGTCACGATCGAGGGGGAGGCCTCAGCCAGGAAGCGGGCGCGCTCCACGTTGGCGGTGATGCCGTCGATCATCTTGTCCGCCATAACACGGCTGGTGTTGGCCAGCAGTCGGATGGACTCGAGCAGGTTGGCGGCCATCACAGGGATGCCGACGTTGAGCTCGAAAGCGCCGTTGGTGCCGGACCAGGCGATGGCGGTGTCGTTGCCGATGACCTGGGCGCAGACCATGATGGATGCCTCGCAGATGACGGGATTGACCTTGCCCGGCATGATCGAGGAGCCCGGCTGCAGGTCCGGGATGGCGATTTCGCCGAGGCCGGTGTTGGGGCCGGAACCCATCCAGCGGAGGTCATTGTTGATCTTCATGAAGGAGATCGCGATGTTGCGCAGCTGGCTGGAGCCTTCGATGAGGCCGTCGCGGTTGGCCTGGGCCTCGAAGTGGTCCCGTGCCTCGGTCAGCGGCAGGCCGGTGTCCGTGGCGAGCAGTTCGATGACGCGCTCCGGGAAGCCTGCCGGGGTGTTGATGCCGGTGCCCACCGCAGTGCCGCCGAGCGGAACTTCAGCGACGCGCGGGAGGGCGGCGTTGATGCGCTCGATACCATAGCGGACCTGGGCTGCGTAGCCGCCGAACTCCTGGCCTAGCGTCACCGGGGTGGCGTCCATGAGGTGGGTGCGGCCTGACTTGACGACGTCCTTGAACTCCACGGCCTTGCGCTCCAGCGACTCGGACAGGTAGCCGAGGGCCGGGATGAGGTCGTTGATGAGGGCCGAGGTGGCGGCAACGTGGACGGACGTGGGGAAGACGTCGTTGGAGGACTGCGAGGCGTTGACGTGGTCGTTCGGGTGGACAACCTTGTCGCTGCCGGCGGCCTTGAGTGCGCGCGTGGCCAGTTCGGCAATGACCTCGTTGGTGTTCATGTTCGAGGACGTGCCGGAACCGGTCTGGAAGACGTCGATCGGGAAGTCGCCGTCGTACTTGCCGGCAGCTACCTCATCGGCAGCCTCCGCAATCGCCTTGGCGAGCTCGCCGTCGAGCACTCCAAGTTCCGCGTTGGCCTGGGCGGCCGCCTTCTTGACGCGGGCGAGCGCCTCTATGTGGGCGCGTTCCAGGGTCTTGCCGGAGATGGGGAAGTTTTCAACTGCACGCTGCGTCTGTGCACGGTACAGGGCGTTCACGGGGACGCGGACTTCGCCCATCGTGTCGTGTTCAATGCGGAATTCTTCAGTGGAAGTCATGGGGCTAGCTTAGGGCGATTGGGGGCCCGGACTAAATCCGTGAACGGCATGCTACGGGTACCTGGCCCTGGCCGGGATCAGACCTCACCGATTCCCGAAACGACGTTCGCGCGGCCATCGGCGAGGCTGTAGGCGAGTCCGATGACGGCGGCCCGGCCGGCTTCGACTGCGTCCGAAATCACACGGGAACTGTCCACCAGGCGCTGCGAGGTCTGTTTGACGTTCTCCACCACCATGTCGTTGATGTCTTCCTTGTCATTGCGCAGCGAAGTCAACACGGACGGGGTGATCCGCTCGACGAGGCTGCGCATGAAGCCGACGGGCATCTGACCGGTCTGCACCGACGTCTTGGTGGCCGTCACTGCGCCGCAGCTGTCATGCCCGAGCACCACAATGAGGGGAACGCTCAGGACGCTGACGCTGTACTCAAGCGAGCCCAGCACGGCGTCGTCCACCACGTGGCCGGCCGTTCGGACCACGAAGGCGTCGCCAAGGCCCAGATCGAAGATGATCTCAGCTGCGAGCCGGGAATCGGAGCAGCCGAAGATGACGGCGAACGGGTGCTGGTTCTCCACCAGCGAGGAACGGCGCGAAGCGTCCTGGTTGGGATGGGAGGAGGCGCCGGCAACAAAGCGTTCGTTGCCTTCACGGAGCCGGCGCCAGGCGAGGGCGGGAGTCAGGTAGGTGGCCACAGGCCTACTTTACGGTGCAGTACCGGGTGAGGGTGAAACCGTGACGGCCGGATTGGCTTCGATGGACTTCACGACGGCGGCGCCGAGTTCAGCGAATTCGTCCAGCTGCGCGCTTCCCGTCAGGACAACGGTGGTTCCGCGGTAAGTGAGCACCATGCTCTTCTCGCCTTTGCCCGTGTCACGCAGCTCCCACTCCTGTCCGCCGGCGCTGCGCTTTCCAGTCACGGGAGCACTCTTTGTCTGCTGGACCAGCCAGGTGGGATTCGGCTGGCGCGTCTGGACCAGGCCGATGAAGGACTGCTTCGGCGTGAGGTAGCCCACTTCCCAGGTGGGCACGCCGTTGCCGCTGCCGGACTCCCAACGTGCGTAGTTGGGCGTGAACGTGCCACCTGTGTCCGGCGCCACAGGTGTGAATCCCGCCACATCCGTGGCGTTCCGGGCCACTGCGCTGACGTCGATGTCCGGGTGGAATCCGTCGCTCTTGGGCAGCGGATTCATCAGGAGGACCGGCAGGAAGGCCGCGATGCTGACAACCAGTGCAATGATCATGCCGATCACTGACGCATTGGCGCGTTTCGCCGCGGCGGCGGGGATCACCGGGCGGACGGGAGACTGCTCGCCGGTCCCTGTGCCGCCTGCTTGGCGTCCGGAGTCGGAGGGATCGGGCGCGGGGCTGGTTTTTTCCTGCATTTCACTCACCCTTCTATAGTCGCCCATGTACAGGCGCAACTCACACTCGGGGTGTGCAGGTCCATGTTGCAGGACTGCGTCATGCCGCGCCCCGAGGACGCCGCCCCGACTATGATCAGTACCAGAGGAATCACCGCATTGGCTGAATCCGGCCGAGCGGGTCCAATGATCGCCACTCGAAGAAGAGGTTCACGTGTCACCAGCGCCTATGACCCAGCAGTACTCCACGATCTCCCCATCCCTGGCTGTGGGCATCGACGAGCCAGACCGCAACCTCGCACTTGAGCTTGTCCGCGTCACCGAGGCTGCGGCCATCGCCGGTGGCCACTGGGTTGGTTTCGGCGACAAGAACAAGGCCGACGGCGCCGCAGTTGACGCCATGCGCTCCTTCCTCCACACGGTCCACTTCAACGGCGTTGTGGTCATCGGCGAAGGCGAAAAAGACGAAGCCCCCATGCTGTTCAACGGCGAACACGTTGGCGATGGCACCGGCCCGGAGTGTGACGTTGCCGTGGACCCGATCGACGGCACCCGGCTGGCCGCCCTCGGCATCAACAACGCCCTTGCAGTCCTCGCGGTGGCCGAACGCGGCTCCATGTTCGATCCCTCCGCCGTGTTCTACATGGAGAAGCTCGTGACGGGCCCGGAAGCTGCCGACATGGTCGATTTGCGCCTCCCGGTGAAGCAGAACCTGCATTTAATCGCCAAGGCCAAGGGCGTGAAGGTCAACCAGCTGAACGTCATGATTCTTGACCGGGACCGCCACCGCCCGTTGGTCGAAGAGATCCGCGAAGCCGGTGCGCGCACCAAGTTCATCATGGACGGCGACGTTGCCGGGGCCATCGCAGCGGCCCGCTCCGGCACGGGCGTCGACGCCCTCATGGGCATCGGCGGCACGCCGGAAGGCATCGTTGCTGCCTGCGCCATCAAGTCCCTGGGCGGCGTCATCCAGGGCCGCCTGTGGCCCACGAGCGACGACGAGAAGCAGAAGGCCATCGACGCCGGCCACGACCTGGACCGCGTGCTGTCCACCAACGACCTCGTGTCCAGCGACAACTGCTACTTCGCCGCCACCGGCATTACCGACGGCGACCTCCTAAGGGGGGTCCGCTACTCCAAGGACAAGGTCCTGACCCAGTCCATCGTCATGCGCTCCAAGTCCGGCACCATCCGCTTCGTTGATGGCGAGCACCAGGCCAGCAAGTGGGAAGGGTACGCCCGCAAGAACTGACTCTGCAGTTCCGCCTGACAGCAGATCCCCGGAGCGCCCCACGCGCTCCGGGGATCTGCCGTTAATGCGTTGGTATAGGGTTGAATTCATGAGTCTTGCCGTTGTGCCCTGTACTGACCGCGCCGTCTGGGACGGATATGTTGACCGTTTCCAGGGCCATCCCCAGCAACTTTGGGGCTGGGGCCAAACCAAGGGCATGCACGGCTGGTCGGTGGACCGGGTCCTCGTCAACGATGGTGAAAATACCATCGGCTGCGCGCAGCTGCTGATCCGGAAGCTGCCGTTGCCATTCCGGGCCCTGGTGTACGTTCCGCGCGGACCGATGTGTTCGGCGGAGGATGCCGCCCCGGTCCTTGAACAGCTGGCCGGTTATGCCTCCTCCCGTCACCGGGGCGTGGGGTTGAGCATCGAGCCCGACTGGGACGCCGAGTCACCTTTCGCCCAAGCCGTGGCTTCCGCCGGCTTTGTGTCATCCACCAACACGGTGCTGATTCCGCGGACCCTCATCCTTGATCTGGGCAAGTCGGACGACGAGCTCATGGCAGACATGTCCAAGTCCACGCGTGCGAACATCCGCAAAGCGATGCGCAGCGAGGTGGACTTCCGGAAAGTAGGGACCTCAGCGGAGCTCGAGCAGGTACTGGGCATTTATCACGAAACTGCCGCCCGCGCGGGCTTCGGAATCCACGAGGACCAGTACTACCGGGACATCTTCACAAACCTGGGGGAGGGCTCACCCATCATCGGGGCCTTCGACGGCGAACAGCTGCTGGCCTTCGTCTGGCTTGCGCGGAGCGGCGCAACAGCGTTCGAGCTCTACGGCGGCGTCTCTTCCGAAGGCCAGAAACAGAGGGTGAACTACGGCGTGAAGTGGGCTGCGCTGCGCGCCATGCGCGAGGACGGCTGCAGGCGCTACGACTTCAACGGACTGCTCAACGACGGCATCTCCGACTTCAAGAAACAGTTCGCCAAGCACGAGAACATGCTTCTGGGAACCTGGGAGAAGCCGCTTTCACCGCTCTACCCGGTGTACGCCAGGGCCATGCCGGCTGCCCGCAAGGGGCTGCAGACCGCACGCCGGCTGATGAAACGACTTACCCCGCGTCGAGGGCAGTAGTCACGGCAAAAGCAACAGCACGCTCCTCGGCCCCGGCGACCGGGTGGACGTTGACCGGCGCTTCGGCGGCGGGCAGGAAGGCGCTGCCTCCGCGGGACAGCTGCAGATCGCCCTTGGGAGAGTCCAGGTAGATCGACCCCTCGACAACAATGACGACGGCAGCACCCGCCTGGGCCAGCGGGACCGGCTCCCCGCCGGGTGCCAGTTCGATCCGCTGAAGCTGGAACTCCCGGAACGGCGGCTGGTAGAGCTCCTGGCCCAGTCCGGAAAATTGCGGACTAAGCAGCGGAACCGCCACCGGTTTGAACTCGATGGTTCGCAGGAGTTCGGGCACATCAACGAACTTTGGGGTCAGGCCGCCGCGGAGTACGTTGTCCGAGGAAGCCATGACTTCCACGCCCAAGCCGTGCAGGTACGCGTGCACATTGCCCGCGGGCAGGTACACGGCTTCGCCGGGGGCCAGCGAAATCCTGTTCAGCAGCAGCGAAATCAGCACGCCGGGATCGCCCGGGTACTTTTCGTTGAGGCTGACCACGGTGGACAGTTCCGCCTGGTACGGTGCCAGCGGAGCGCCGGAGATCAGCGCGGCCGCCACCATCGCTGTTGTGTGGGATACGTCCTCACCACCCTTGATCAGGCGTTCGAAGGCATTCCGGAGGCCGGCGCCCTCGTCCGGATTTTCCAGGGCCTTCAGCAGCTCGACCAGCAGCGGCGGGATGGCGGTTTCAACCAGGTCGAAGCAGGCGGCAAGGTGGAGCAGGATCTTCCGGGTCGCACCAGCCGCACGGAACCCGCACAGCGCTTCGAAGGGCGTCAGCGCAAAGATCATTTCCGGCTTGTGGTTGTCATCGCGGTAGTTCCTGTTGGCGGCATCGGGGGCCACGCCTTCAGTATTTTCCCGTGCGAATCCGGCTTTGGCCTGCCCGATGCTGGGATGGACCTGGAGTGACAGGGGCTGGGCCGCAGCAAGGATCTTGGCCAGGAACGGCAGCCGCGGACCAAACTCCGCGACGGATTCGCTGCCCAGGAAATGCTCCGGATCTTCGGCAATCAACGCATCCAGCGGCGCCTTGGAGCCGTCCGCCCGGCGCGCGGTTGACGGGGCGCCGGGGTGGGCGCCGATCCAGAGTTCGGCTTCAGGGCGGCCGGACTCGGCGCGGCCCAGCAGCCCGGCGATAGCTGTGGTGGATCCCCAGGAATAGTCGCGGAGGACGTTATCAATTTCGTACACAGCCGTGTCCATTCTTGGTTTACAGGTCGACGGGTCTAACGGTTTACAGGGGCTGGCCGCTAGAGCGGCGCACATTGGCCGTTGGTGGCCACCAGGTCACGCAGTGCCTGCTCGTTGCCCTCGCTCTTGAGTTGGTTCAGCATCGCCTCGGTGATCGGCTCGCCGTCGGGCGTTGTGGTCACCGGCGTGAAGTCCGACGACGGCGGCGGGGGAGTGGTCTGCTGCAGCGGGCCAGACGCCTGCAGCCGTCCCCCCGCCGCGGCGGGCTGCACGATGCCGTCCACCGGTGCGGCGGCCTGGGGCTCCGACGCGGAGGCAAGCAATTGCTGCACCCTGGCGTGGATGATGTCAAAGTCCGGCACGGTGGAGAAGGAGGCATCAAAATCAGGCGGCCCGATGGTGAGCCGCTTGGCTTGCTTGCCCTTGGACTTCATGGCGAGGTCCACGAAACTGCCCAGCTGGGAGGAGGAGATGTTTGACTCCACAACCTTGGTCCCTGCGTTGGCGATGTCTTCAAACTTTGCGAGCAGGGTTGCCGGGTCAAGCTGCTTGAGCATGGCCTGCTGGACGCACTGCTGACGCTGGATCCGGGCGTAGTCGTCAACGAATTCGCGGGAGCGTCCGTACCAGAGGGCGTGGAAGCCATCGAGCTTCTGGTCGCCCGCGGGAATCCAGCCGTCCGGCATGCCGTGGATGCCGTTGGCCTCATCGATCACGGGGCCGCTGATCGGCACCCAGCCGCCGGCTTTGATCCGGATACCACCCATGGCGTCGATCAGCTTGGCAAAGCCGTCCATGTCCACCAGCACATAGGCCTGGACCGTAATGCCGAGCGTTCCCGACACAGCCTCCAGAGTGGCCTGCGCCCCGGGGTCGTCCACACCCGGATACAGGTCCTTGTGCTCGTTGGTCACTTCCGTGTTGATGGCGTTGATGAGGCACTCGTCGCCGCAGTCGTAGCCGTCCGGGTAGATCTTGCGCATGGGGGAATCTTCGCTGAACTGGGCGTTCTGCAGGTTGCGCGGCACGGAGATGATGGCTGTCTGGCCGGACTTGGCATCGACACTGAGCACGGAGAGGCTGTCTGGCCGCCTGCCCGTGCGGCCGTCTCCGGCGTCGCCGCCCATCATCAGGAAGTTATAGCGGCCGTCGACGGGTTCAATTGACGGTCCCGCCGAGAAAATGCTGCCGATGGCGTTGCGGCCCACGTTCAGCAGGTAGGCCGTGTAGGCCAGGGTGCCGCTGCTCAGGACCAAGGCAAGGACCAAGACGATGCCGACGGCGGGACGCGCCGCCGGTGCCAGCAGCACGGGCCGGATCAGCCGCAGCGTGTTGACGAACAGAAATGCCCACCCCAGCGCGAGTGCCACCAGAACCAGGATGATCAAGAGGGAAGCAAACGGATTGGTGATGATGTTGATCAGAAGCGTCCGGTTCAGGAGCAGCAGCAGCACGGTGGCGGCCAGCACCGCCCAGGCGGTCAGGGTCACGCGCAGGGCAATTCTGCCGATCTTGCGGTCGCCGGCCACGATCTGGGCGCTGCCGGGCACAAGAAGGGTCATCAGGACCAGGACAAAGCCCCGTTTGGTCCGGACGGAGGCCGGCGCGCTGGACGGATACCGGACGGGATCAGTCATGACCGTGCCGGTTGCTGGCTGCTGCGGTTCGCTTCTGGACATTTTTCCCTGCCTTAACGGCTGCCCCGGCGAACACCATTGCCGTCGGCGAAGACTTCGCTGACCTTCTGCCTGAGGTTGGCTCCCTTGCGCGTGGCGACGTCGTTGAGTTCCTGGGCAAAGTCCAGGAGACCGGCGCGGAGCGAAGCCGCGAGTTCGTCCGTACCGGAAGCCAGGATGCGGACCGCAAGGAGACCTGCGTTCCGCGCCCCTGCGATGGACACCGTGGCCACCGGAACACCCGCCGGCATTTGAACGATCGACAGGAGTGAATCCATGCCGTCCAGGGTCTTCAGCGGGACCGGGACGCCGATAACAGGCAGGGGCGTCACGCTCGCGAGCATGCCGGGAAGATGGGCTGCTCCGCC
>DIZT01000069.1:11337-11709 GCA_002427975.1 Micrococcaceae bacterium UBA6021
CGCCGGCGATGATGACCCGCAGTCCGCGTTTATGGGCGGTTTGGCCGTACCGGATCATTTCAGTGGGCATCCGGTGCGCGGAGACCACGTCAGCTTCAAAGGGTATGCCGAACTCAGCCAACGCATCGGCCGCGGCTTCCATGACCGGCCAGTCCGAGTCTGAGCCCATGACCAGCCCTACGATCGGGCTGGTGTCGCCAGTGCCGGCGGTGGTTTCGGGGCTCATGCGTTCTCCTCGGAAATGCGTGCTGATTCTTCGGCTGGAACGCGGCCGTCGCGGATGATGCCCGCCACCAGGGTTGCGCGTTGCCGGACCGAGTCCACGTCATCCGTGGCGGTCCCGACCAGGTTGACGTGGCCGATCTTGCGGCC
>DIZT01000069.1:11853-31432 GCA_002427975.1 Micrococcaceae bacterium UBA6021
CGTGGCCGATCTTGCGGCCGGGGCGTACTGATTTGCCGTAGCAGTGGACCTTGGCGGCCGGTTCGCTGGCCAGGGCCGCAGGATAGGCGGAAAACAGATCCTGGTTGTTGCCGCCCAGGAAGTTCTTCATCACCACTATGGGGCCCAGGATGTCGGTGGCACCCAGCGGAAGGTCCAGGACTGCCCGCAGATGCTGTTCAAATTGGCTGGTGACCGAGCCGTCCTGCGTCCAGTGGCCGGTATTGTGGGGCCGCATGGCGAGTTCGTTGATCAGGAAGCCGACGCCGGAGCCGGGGGTTTCAAAGAGTTCCGCCGCCATCACCCCGGTCACGCCGAGTTCGGTCGCGACGCGCAGGGCCGCGTCCTCCGCCGCAGCAGCGACTTCGAGGGGGATCTCCAGCGCCGGGGCGATGACTTCGTCGCAGACGCCGTCCACCTGGATGGTGTGTACCACCGGCCAGGCCCTGGCTTCGCCGCTGGGGGTCCGCGCCACCAGCGCGGACAGTTCACGGCTGAATTCGACTTTGGCTTCGGCGAGGAGCGGGCTCATGACCTCGAACCACGGAGCGGCGTCTTCGGCGTCTTCGGGGGAGTCGATGATCCGTACGCCCTTGCCGTCGTAACCGCCGCGGGGCATTTTGAGGACCACGGGCCAGCCGATTTCGTCGCCGAAGCCCACGAGCGCGGCGACGTCAGCGACAGCGGCCCAGACGGGGTTTGGCAGCCCCAGCCGGTCGATGGCCGCCCTCATCACCAGCTTGTCCTGCGCGTTGACCAGGGCGTCCGGGCCCGGCTGGACGTTCACACCAGCGGCCAGAAGCGCGCGGAGGTTGTCCGTTGGAACGTGTTCGTGGTCGAACGTCATAACATCCAGGCCCTCGGCGAAGTCGAGGAGTGTCTGGAGGTCCCTGTAGTCACCCACCGGTGAAGTGGCTACAGCCGAGACGGCCGAAACGTCCTCCGCCTCAGCCAGGACACGGAGTTCAAAGCCAAGGGCGGTAGCGGCCGGGGCCATCATGCGCGCGAGTTGGCCGCCGCCAACCACGCCGATTACTGGAAAAGTCACATATGCCAGCCTACAGAAAAGCTCACCGGATCCCGGCTTCGGGACGCCGGGAGCCCGCTTTTCGGGTATTTCTGCTCCCGCTTCGCCGTCCGTGTGGGGCCGGTACACAGATTTCGGGGCTAAAATAGTCCTCTGGCCGTGTGGCCCATTGAACCGACGGCCATGGAGGGTCATGTTTAGCGTACTTGCAGATCGTATCCGGGGGCTCGCCTCACTTTTTTGGCGTGAGGTGGCCAAATTCGGGGCCGTGGGTGGCGTTGCCTTCGTCATTGATAACGGACTGACGTACTACCTGATGCACGGCCCGATGACGGACAGCGAAGCCAAGGCGCGCTTCGTCGGCGCCACCATTGCGACAATCTTTTCCTGGATCGCCAACCGGCTGTGGACGTTCCGGCATCGGCGCCAGGCGAACGTGGTCCGCGAGTTCCTGATGTTTATCCTCATTAATGGAATTGGGATCGGGATTTCCACGGGTTTCACCGCGCTGGCCAAATATTCGTTCAACGTCACCGACAAGAACATGCTGTTTGCCGCCGGAGTTGTGGGAATCCTGGTAGCAACGGTGGTCCGCTTCTTCGCCTACCGGTTCCTTGTGTTCAATCAGGAACTGGACCAGGAACCGGAATTCTCCCACGACCACGAACTCATCGAGCTGCACCATCGTGAGAAGGCCGCTGCAGCGGCCGCCGCCCAGCGCAGTGAACTCCTGGAGCCGGACTCGCCGGAAAGCCCCCGGCAGCCCTGAGGCTCCAGTCTTAAGACCCCCGGATCTTACGACCCCGGAAGCTACTGGCCGTGGATGCGTTCCGCGGCCAGCAGCTTGTCCGAAAGCGCCACATCGGTGTGTGCCAGCACCACGGAGCCGCCGCTCTGCCAGGCCCCGAGCGAGTTTGCCAGGGCCGGTTCAAGCCCCTCCGCGGCCGGGACCAAAAGCCGGACGCCTTCTTCGTGCGAGGCGGCAAAGCCGGTGATCAGGCTTTCATGGGTGTGCCGCCTGCCATCGCCGGCCACAACGGCGCAGGCGGCGGCCGAAGGGTCTGCGTGCGCCATAAAAACGTCGCCGTGGGAACGGACTTCCGCGGCATAGTCAATGACTCCGGCAGGCAGGTCTCCCGGCCACCGCATGGCCAGTGCCGGCAGCGCAACGGCGATAACGGCGTCGTACTTTCCGTCGACCTTTTCGGGGTTGTCTGTGACGATGAGGTCCGCCTCCCGGCCGTCCAGGACTGTTTCCATGCCGAGTTGCCAGGCGGCCAGCGCCCAGATCAGCGACTTCCAGTGGGCAGGGAGGTCAAGGCCCAGCCGCATCCCTGGCTCGGCGTCGAGTTCGTCCTGCAGCAGATTGCTGGTTTTTGCCACCCAGTTGTCCAGCACGCGACCGGAGAGTTCCACGCGTTCGGAGTCGGGGCCGTACCAGGTCAGACGGGGCGAGGTGGCGTGGCCGGAGCGCAGGGTGGTCATCAGGTCTATCGCCGGGATGCTCATGGCTTTATCTTGTCACGGACTCAGTGGGGTGTCCGGGGTCACGGAAGCTGCGTCGGCAGTCCATAGGGGTCTCCGCCCGGCCGGCGCTGGCCGTGATGTTGCTCACAGGAGTTTGTCACCTTATTTGTCTTATTAGCGCTGCGCCTGTAGTTTGAGCCGTTATTCAGCGGGAATGGGACCTATTGGCCGCCGATGCGGACCGTCCGGCATCCAGCGCGCCGGGCCCTCGGAAAATTCCCGGGCGTGGCGTGACGGGGATTTGTCCTGAAAGTTGATTATTATCCCGTCCACGGCTTGACTCCCCAGTAGTTACACACGTGTAATTAGATATCGAAAGTCACTGCATAAATACGGGCACTCAACCGGGTGTCCAAGGGATTCAGGCAGAGGCTGCAACTTTCAGGAGGGTCGCCGTGGGGCAAGTAGAGCGTATCCATGAAGATGCCGTCGTAGCCGGCCAGGCAACGGCTAAATACCGCGCACGGGGCGTACCGAGCGACTGGTACGTGGATCCTGCCGATCCCGACGCCGCGGACCGTTACAACCGCAATACCAAAGACTCCCTCCAGGAACAGGCCACAGCCTTCCTGGCAGCACACGAAGCACTCCTTGACGGCGGCCATGACCAGGACGAGGATGACCTGGATCCGCCCATGGAACTGCGCACCCCGGCCCAGGGGACCAGTACCCAGCCTGTGTGGATCGGCTTGCCGTTCCGGCAGGACTTCGATGACGAAGGCGAACTCGGCTGGCAGACTGATGCATTGTGCGCACAGACGGATCCGGAAGCCTTCTTCCCGGAAAAGGGCGGATCCACGCGCGATGCCAAGAAGGTCTGCGGCGCGTGCAACGTGCGGTCGCAGTGCCTGGAATACGCTCTGGCAAACGACGAACGGTTTGGCATTTGGGGCGGCCTTTCCGAGCGTGAACGCCGGCGGCTAAGGAAGCGAGCGATCTAATTCTTCAGGAAGTACATGTCACTGCCGTTGTGGTGTCCCACAACGGCAGTGCCTATCTCCCCAGAACCCTGGCTGCCCTTGCGGACCAGACCCGGACCGTGGACTCCGTCATCGGCGTGGACACCGGGTCACGCGATGACTCCGCTGTCCTCCTTGAGGGGGCCTTAGGCGCCTCCAATGTCATCGACTTTCCGCATGGCAAAAGCGGAATGGGCGGCGCCGTGCGAGCCGGCCTCAACGCCCTGGCGCCGTCGGAAGGCCAGTCCCAGCGCGCCGCCACAGAGTGGGTCTGGCTGCTTCACGACGATGCCGCCCCTGCGCCGGAGGCGCTGGCTGAACTCCTGGGTGCCGTTGAACGCGCACCATCCGTGACCGTGGCCGGCTGCAAGCAACTGGACTGGCACTCCGAACGCCAGTTGATCGACGTCGGACTTTCCACCAGCCGCTGGGCCGAGCGCCTCACCCTGATCGATGCAGAGGAACTGGACCAGGGCCAGTACAACGGCCGGACTGACACTTTCGCGGTGAACTCGGCCGGCATGCTGGTCCGCCGGGACATCTGGGAGCTCTTGAAGGGGTTCGACCCCGCATTGCCGGGCACCGGCGACGACGTCGACTTCTGCTGGCGCAACCGCCTCGCCGGACACCGTGTGGTGGTGGTGCCCACTGCCCGGATGTTCCATGTGGCACACCGGCCCCATGGCCAGGGCAACCCCTCGGCGGCCCGAAAAGCCCAGGTCCACCTCCGCCTCAAGCACGCCCCGCTGTGGAAGGTGCCGATCCACGCGGTCGGAGCGCTGCTGGGCAGCATCTTCAAACTTGTACTCAGCATCGCAGTGAAGGATCCGGGGCACGGCTTCTCCCAGCTGGTAGCCACGTTCGCTGCCCTGGCCCGGCCCGGTGCTGTGGCAAAGGCACGCCTGACGGCGGCCAGCACCCGCAGGATCCGGCGTTCGGTCATCAAGAAGCTGCAGACTCCCCGGCGTGAAGTCTGGAACCACCGCCGTTCCCTCATGGAGGCCCTCGGTGCTGACAGCTCCACGGCAGATGGCCTGGTCCACGATCCCATGGCGGACCAGCCCACGGGGGATTCAGCTGATGACTTTGCCGCACTGACCACCACTGAACGGGGCTGGGTGGGTACTGGCGCCCTCGCCGCGATCATCATCGCGTCCGTTGCTTCCCTGATGGCGCTCAGCGGCCTGTTCCGGGCTGAAGCCGTTTCCGGCGGCGGCCTTATCCCCGTGTCCTCCACGCTTGGCGAAATATGGCACCACGCCTCCAGCTGGTGGATCAGTCTGGGGGCTGGCCTGCCCGGAAGGGGTGACCCCTTCGGCTACGTCCTGTGGATCCTTGGCCTGCTCGGCGGGGGAGATGCCAATGCGGCCATGGCATGGCTCTTACTGCTCGCCGCCCCGCTATCGGGCCTGACGGCATGGTTTGCGGCCGGGGGCCTGACCGTCCGGCGCCGCTTCCGCTTCGTTGCCGCACTGTTCTGGGCAGCCGCTCCTGCCCTGCAGGTAGCGCTGAACCAAGGCCGTGTGGGTGCACTGGTGGCCCACGTCATGATGCCAATGCTGGTCCTGGCACTCTTGCGCGCCACCGGGTCCGCTGTGGGCCACGGTCGGTTTGTGGTCCCGTCCCCGGGTGACCGGCGTTTCACCGAAAAACCGCCCGCGCGGCCCGGGATCAATGGCATGCCGTCCTGGACCGCTGCCGCCGCCGCGGGCCTGGCGCTGGCCGTTGTCACCGCTTCCGCGCCTTCACTGCTGGTCCCGGCCGTAGCGGTCATCGTGCTCTGCGGGCTGATGCTGGGCCGCCGTGGCCGGACCGTGTGGTGGGCGCTGTTGCCCAGCACGGCGCTTTTCCTTCCCTTTGGCCTGTCCGTCATCGACAGGCCGCGGGCACTGCTCGCAGACCCGGGTGTTCCGCTGGGATTCGAGGCCGCCCCGCTGTGGCAGCAGTTCCTGGGCCAGCCGCTTCCCTTCTCCGCGGAAGGCGGTCTGTCCGGCCTTCCGTTCTTCAGCGGCCAGGTCATCCCGTGGGCACTCCTGCTGGCACTGCTGGTGGCTGTCCCCGTCCTGCTGCTTGCCGTTGCCGCCCTGTTCCTCCCGGGTAAGCGCAGCAGGACGGCACGGGTTCTCTGGGTGGCAGCACTGATCGTTGTTGTTGCTGGCTGGCTTGCAGGGCACGTTGCCACGGGCGCCAACGCAGACACCCTCGTAACCCCGTTCACCGGCCCGGCTGTTTCCGCTGCCGGATTCGCGTTCCTGGGGGCAGCACTGATCGGTGCCGAGCGTCTCCTGGATGCCGCGGACCGTGCAGCCTCCCCAGGCATTCGGCGCACCGTGGCCCTTCGCTCCGCAACTGCCCTGGCCATGGTGGTGCTGCTGGCCGGCCCGCTGGCCGGTATGGCGGTGTGGTCAGCGCAGAACATGCTCCGGTCCACGGCAGCGGCCCTCCCGGCCGAGGTGCCAGCCGGTCCGGCGCTGGGAACTCCCCGGCTGGTGGAGGCAGGCAGTGCGCGGACGCTCCCCGCCACCGCTATCGACCGTGGCACGGGGCCGGAGCAGACGCGCACGCTGCTGATCAGCACCCAGGAGAACGGCGCCTTTGACGCGGCCCTGATGCGCGGCGCCGGGACCACGCTGGACAGCCTGTCCGCGATTGCCTCAGCCCGGAACATCCTGGGCGCGCCCGGCCAGGAGACAGTCAGGGACGACGACGACCTCACGGCGTCGATCCGCAGTGTGGTGGCCACCCTGGTGGCCGGGCAGGGCGTGGATCCCCGGCCCGGGCTTGAGCGCCTGGGTGCCGGGTTCGTGGTGCTGCGCTCGGCCGACACCGCGGCCCAGCTCACCGCCAGCAGGATGGATGCAGTGCCGGGGCTCGTTGCCGTCGGCCAGACCGACGTCGGCTGGCTCTGGCGGATTACCCCGCTGAACCAGCCGGTGCTCCAGCCCGCCGATGTTGCCCACCGCGTCCGGATCGTGGACGGCGCCGGGGCTACGGTGGCGCTGGTGCCCTCCAAGTACGACGACGTCGACACAGCCGTCGCCGCAGGACCGGAGGGCCGGCTGGTGGTACTGGCCGAGCGGGCGGACCCGGGATGGAGCGCATGGTTCGACGGTCGGAAACTCACCGCCACGACGTCCGGTTCAGCCCAGGCCTTCACCTTGCCGGCCACCGCCGGCCAGCTGACCATCCGTTACGACCCCCCTTGGGCCCTGTGGTCCGGAATCGCGCAGATCACGGTGATCGGACTCACCGTCATGCTCGCCATTCCCATGCCCGCGCGGCGGCCCAACACAGGGCTGTCAAGGGACGAAGGATCTTTGCGTAAGGAACACCAGAATGCATAAGGACGCCGCCCGCAGGACCCCGCGCAAGGAGATGCTGGCCGGTCTCGTCTCGGCGGTCGCCCTTGTGGCCGCGGCCGGAGCGGTGCTGGCTGCCGCCGCTGTCGCCCCACAGCCGGCGGGGAGCCGCAGCATCCCGGCCGTGCTGGCTGCCGTTCCAGCCGGCGCCAGTGCAGGCGTATGTCCTGGCCCGGCCCGCCTGCTCGAAGGGACCGAAGCGGGCACTGATCCCCAGTTCAGCCCCAAGTCCGCCACGGCCAGGAGTGCCGTCACGGGTGCCGTCCTGAGCGCCCCTGGTGGTGTCCTGCCGGGCAGCCGGCTGTCCGCCCTTGACGGGACGGCCGCCGTCGAGATCGCCAAGGAGGGCGGCCAGCCCAGCCAGGCGGCGGGTCCCCAGGACCTGAGTGCCGGCGTCCTTGCCGGGCACAGCGTGGACGGCGCCACCCTCCTGAGCGCGCAGTCCCAGGCAGACCAAAAGCCCTCCGCCGCCGGTGTGATGAAATTCAGTGCTACGGACGGTGACCTTCAGGGTTCGGCAGCATCCAACTGCCAGCCGCCGGCCAACGACCTCTGGCTGGCCGGTGCCAGCACCACCGTGGGACGCACGTCCGTCCTGGTCCTCAGCAACGCCTCCAGCACACCTGCCACGGTCAGCCTGGAGCTCTTTGGCGGCAAGGGACAGCTCCAGGCTCCGGGCAGCAGGGGCCTGCTGGTCGCACCGGGAAGTACCCGTTCAATCGTCCTGGCGGGCCTGGCCCCCGGTGAAGCGCAGCTCACCGTCCATGTCCGGAGCGCAGGCGGTCCCGTGGCCGCGGTCATCCAGCAGAGTGTCCTGCGGGGACTGACGCCCGGCGGCGTCGACTTCATTGGCCCGGGGGCGGCTCCAGCCGCGCGGCAGGTCATGACCGGCGTGGACATCCAGGACGCCGGCGGGATATCCGCCGTCACCGGCAAGAGCGGCTTCAGCGACGCAGGCCCTGCGCTGGCCATCACCGTCCCGGGTCCTTCCGATGCCGTGGTGGAAGTAAAGCTCTTCGGCCGGGACGGCCAGAAAGCACTCCCGGGCGGCGGTGTTGTCACCGCAAAAGCCGGGGCCGTTACCGAGATTTCGCTGGCTGGAGTCCCTGCCGGCCACTACACGGTGTCCACGAGTTCGGACGTGTCCTTTGTGGCTGCAACACGGGTCACCCGGGGCGTCACGTCCGACAAGACATCGGACGTCGCCTGGGCTGCCTCCGGTGTCCGGCTGGGAAGCCAGCATGTGGTGCCGGTTCCCCAAGGCGGTAACCGTATCCTGGTGTTCGGCGTCCTCGAGAACCGGGCCACAATCTCCTACGCCGCCATCACGTCGGATGGCAAGATCCGCGCGGCCGCTACTGCAGACGTCGCCGGCGGCACCACAACGTCCATCAAGGTCCCTGAGAAGGTGGAGGAGTCCGATGTGGTGGCGTACGTTGTCTCGGCATCGGGCGATGCTGCTTACGGTGCCCTCCTGCTGGAACAGGAGGGCCGTGAAGACGTCTCCATCCTGGCGTTCATGTCAGCGGCTACAGGTCAGGAAAAAGTGCCGGTTACCCTGGGCTACTGAACGGCCTGGGCTACTGAATGGTCAGTACCGCCGGCGGTAGACCGGATCCAGCGTTTCCGGCGCAACGCCGAGCATTTCGGCGGTGTGCTCCACAACGACGTCGTGAACCAGATCCTGGAGTTCCTCCCGGCTGCCGCAGCCCTGTTCGACCACCCGGCGGTACAGGGTGATCACCGGGCCTTCTTCGGCCGTCGCGGGAGTATAGGCGCCCATGGGAGGCGGCGCGGCGTCGGCCACCAGTTGCTCCAGCTGGGGAGGTATTTCGTCAACGGCAAAC
Source organism: Micrococcaceae bacterium UBA6021 (assembly GCA_002427975.1). GTDB lineage: Bacteria > Actinomycetota > Actinomycetes > Actinomycetales > Micrococcaceae > Arthrobacter. Next base: position 20,591 of record DIZT01000069.1, read on the forward strand.
CGTACGCCGTCGAGCGTCTTGCCCCAGATGTCGTGGAGGCGCTGCGCCGAATCGAGCACCATGTCATCAAAACGGTCCGAGCGGGTCCGGTAACCGGGGTATGTGGGCAACATCAGTTCTCCGCGCAGGCCGCGGCCGTGGCGGTTCCTGCGGCGCGTCGCAAAGCTTCGGCCCGGCGAACCCTTAACCGTGTCTGCGCTGCGGACATCCGGGTCAGCCAAACGGACCGTAAAAGTTGAATCATGGTTCGATGACTGCATACATTGACTGTAAACCCGGCCGCACATTTACGCGACATAATCCCCGTTTGCGGGCCTTGGCACGGCGATCGTGTCGGCAAATAGTCCGAACAACCACGGATCCGGAGTAGTCTGTGATGTCGTGGGAGCTATCCGTCAATGTTCAAGGTCCGCCTGCCGTCAGTCGGCGGTGGCTACTTTGACGTACGTCTACGCAGACTCCACCGCTGTCCTGGGCCCGCTGGCCACCTACGCCGAGCCGCATTGTTACGATTTGTGCGAGCAGCACGCCGGGTCACTGACAGTACCCCGCGGCTGGGAAGTGCTCCGGTTGGCCATGCCAACAGCCCCGCAGCAGCCGGGCCCCGACGACCTCCTGGCCCTCGCCAACGCCGTCCGCGAAGCAGCGGCCTTGCCGCCGAAGGGCCAGGCCGCGAAGGCCCAGCGGGCCTCGCATTCAGCGCTGGAGGCGCCGGCCGGCGCAGAAGGCGCCCGCCGGGGGCATTTGCGCATCCTGCGCGAACCTTCCTGAGGCGGATCTTTCGGTAGGCTGGAACTTGCAAATCAGTCAGCCACCGGCGCGAACGCGCGCCCTTCAGGGAGCATCAACCATGCCAAAGATCAGTCCTGACCTGTTGTCCGTCCTGCGTTGTCCCGTGACCGGCTCGCCCCTGGTCCAGGACGGCGAAGAGTTGGTGTCGACGGCGGCAGGAGAGTCCGGCGTGAAGCTGCGCTACCCGATCGAGGACGGCATCCCGCTGCTGCTGCTGCCGGCGCTTCGCCGGGCTGCCAACGCGGCCAGCTCGGACCAGCACGATCCGGCTGTCCGGCCAGCCACGGACCCAAGCCCCGCCACGGACCAAAGCGTCGGCACCGCCTAGCCAACGCCCCGGACAACCCGAACCACCACCCGCACACGACGTTCGCGTAGACGTCACCGCCGTCGCCTCCCTCGGACAGAGCAAAGGAATCCCATGACATTTGATTACAAGGTTGCCGACATCTCACTGGCAGAAGCCGGCCGCCACCAGATCCGCCTGGCCGAGCATGAGATGCCCGGCCTGATGACTCTCCGGAAAGAATTTGGACCCACCCAGCCGCTGAAGGGCGCCCGGATCGCCGGCTCCCTCCACATGACGGTCCAGACCGCAGTCCTGATCGAGACCCTCACGGCGCTCGGCGCCGAGGTTCGCTGGGCCTCCTGCAACATCTTCTCCACCCAGGACGACGCCGCCGCGGCCGTCGTGGTGGGCAACGGAACCGTCGAGGACCCGCAGGGTGTTCCCGTGTTCGCCTGGAAAGGTGAGACCCTCGAGGAATACTGGTGGACCGCCCAGCAGATCCTGGCCTGGCCCGGTGCAGACACCGATCCGGAACTCGGCCCGAACATGATCCTGGACGACGGCGGCGACGCCACCATGCTGGTCCACAAGGGCGTTGAGTTTGAGGCTGTGGGCGCTGTACCGGCAGCAGCAACGGATGAATCCGAGGAAGGCCGGATCTTCCTCGACGTGCTCCGCGCCTCCCTCCGGGAAGATCCGCAGAGGTGGACCCGGATCGGCGCCCGCCTGCGCGGTGTCACCGAGGAAACCACCACCGGCGTGCACCGCCTCTACCAGCTGGCTGAACAGGGCAAGCTGCTCTTCCCCGCCATCAACGTCAACGACTCGGTCACCAAGAGCAAGTTCGACAACAAGTACGGCATCCGCCATTCGCTGCCTGACGGGATCAATCGCGCCACCGACGTCCTCATGGGCGGCAAGGTTGCCGTCGTCTGTGGTTATGGCGACGTCGGCAAGGGCGCCGCTGAGGCGTTCCGCGGCCAGGGTTCCCGGGTCATTGTCACCGAGATCGACCCCATCTGCGCGCTCCAGGCAGCCATGGACGGTTACCAGGTGGCCAAACTGGAATCGGTCCTCAGCGAGGGGCACATCTTCATCACCACCACGGGCAACAAAGACGTCATCCTGGCCGAACACATGGCCGGAATGCGTGACAAGGCCATCGTGGGCAACATCGGCCACTTCGACAACGAGATCGATATGGCCGGCCTGGCACGGATCCCCGGCATCAGGAAGGTGGAGATCAAGCCCCAGGTGCACGAATGGGTCTTCGAAGCAGACGCGGCCACTGGGCACGGCAGCCGTTCCATCATCGTCCTGTCCGAGGGACGCCTGCTGAACCTGGGCAACGCCACCGGCCACCCCTCGTTCGTGATGAGCAACTCGTTTGCCAACCAGACCATCGCCCAGATCGAGCTGTGGACCAAGCGGGACCAGCCCGAAGGCGAACGCGAATACAACAACCAGGTCTATGTCCTGCCCAAGATCCTGGACGAAAAGGTTGCCCGGCTCCACCTTGACGCCCTCGATGTGGAGCTCACGGAACTCTCCAAGGAACAGGCCGACTACCTGGACCTGGATGTCGCCGGCCCGTACAAGCCCGAGCACTATCGTTACTGACGCGTGACGCCCCGGGCGCAGACCGCGCCCGGGGTTGTTATGTCCAAGCATTAAGATCGGACTATGGAAGCTGTTGTGAAGCCACGCCGGCGGGGGACCGCCAAGAAGATTCTCTTGGTGGCAGCCGTATGCGTTCTTGCCGCGGCCGGCGGTGTCTTCGCCGCCGTCGCACCGGGCTATGCGCGGGGTGGGCTGGAGTCCGAAGCTGCCTCGGCAGTCCGGTCCGCACCCGGAGTCGCATCGCCAGTGGTGGCCCCGGTGAAGGTGGACGTCACGCCGGCCGACGCCGCCAAACAGGTGAACCCGGCCACGCCGGTGTCGCTCAAGGTGGGCAACGGCAGGATTGAGAGCGTCACCCTGACCAGCACAGCCGGCGAAACGGTCCACGGCACATTCGCAACGGACGGCAGCAGCTGGACTGCGACCGACCCGCTGAAATTCAACACCGAATACAGCTACACATACGTGGTCACTGACGGTGCGGGACGGGAAACCAGCACAACGCACTCCTTCAGCACGGTTTCCAGCACCCATGAGGCGAATGCCGCCATCTACCCGTTGGACGGGATGAAGGTTGGCGTGGGCCAGCCCCTGCAGGTCATCTTCAGCGAACCGGTGGTCAACCGTGATGCCGTGGAGAAGGCCATAAAAATAACCTCCAGCGCAGGGCAGGCCGGAGCCTTCCACTGGTTCAGCGACACCATGGTCCGTTACCGCCCCGAGGCCTTCTGGGCGGCCAACTCCACCGTGACCATGGACATGCAGCTCTTCGGCGTGGACCTCGGCAATGGCCAGATTGCCAACTTCAACAAGAAGGTCAGCGTTCATTTCGGTGACAAGAAAGTCGCCATTGCCGACGCCACGGCACACACGTTCACCCTCAGCGTCAACGACCAGGTAGTCAAAACCCTTCCGGTCAGCATGGGCGATAAACGCTTCCCGTCGGCCAAGGGGTACGCGGTGCTGATGGAGAAGAACCGCTACGACCATTTCCGGGCCGCGAGTATCGGGCTCAAGCCCGGTGATCCGGCCTACTACGGCGAACTGGACGTGGAATACTCCATCCGGCTCACGCTGAGCGGCGCCTATATCCACCAGGCGTTGGCGTCCGCCTTCCCGTACATCGGCAACACGAACGTCTCGCACGGCTGCATCGGGTTCGCTCCCGACGGGGCCGCCTGGGTCTTTGACAACATGACCACCGGCGATGTTGTGCAGATCATCAACACCGAGGGCGACTATGCCGCCCTCGACGACGGCTACGGCGACTGGAACATTCCCTGGGCCGAGTACGACAACTAAGAACCGAACGGCAGCCGGTCCAGCCGCTCTGCCATGGCGGAGTTCCGGTGCCGGGCCTGCTGTAGCCGTGCCAGTTCGCGGCGACGGCGTTCCGTGACCACAGCCGCCAGGTAATGGTCCGGGCTCGTTCCCGCAGGCGGCGGAGGGGCCACATGCCCTGCCAGTTCCGTGGCGATCGACGCCGCCATCCCGGCGGCGGAGAGTGGTGACATACGCCCGGCCTGCTGGATGAATTGGGTGGCCTGCCGTGCTGTAGCGTCGGGAATCCGTCCGATGTCCGCGGACGCGGCCCAGGCTTGAAGTTGCCGGGGAACAAAGACGCGGACCGGCGTCTCCACAGGGACGCGGCGGCGCAGGGCGTAGGTGCCGGCAAGGATATCGCCCAGCCGCTTGGACCGGCCATTGAACAGGGCGACGCCGATAGCGAGGCCACCCAGCGTCAGATAGATTTCCAGGAAGCCGGTCAGCCCGCGTATCACTGCGTGGCGGAACCGGATCGCGCCGCCGTCGTCCCTGACCACGCGCAGGCCTGCCGCGAGTTTGCCGAGGGACAGCCCGCGGGTGAGCGTCTCCACGGCCACGGGGACAATCACGAAGCAGAAGACCACGCTCACCAGCGTCAGCGCCCCTGATGCGGCCGGGTCGAGGTCTTGGCCTGCGGCCGCGACTCCCAGCAGGATCATGATCAGCAGGACGATGTTGAACACAACGTCCAGCAGCAGGCCCAGGGCCCGGGCGGCGAAGGATGCGGGGCGGAGTTCCAGGACAACGGCCTCGCCCGTGATTATTGAACTCAAGCGGGTTCCATTCCTCCTCAACCATCCTGCGGACGCTCACAGTCTATGGCGGCTAGGCTGTTGCCGTGGATATGGATGCCTTCTCCGCCGTCAACGGGGACAAGTGGTCAAGGCTGCACCGGCTCGCGCATCAACGGCGTCTCACCGGGGAAGAATCCGATGAACTGCTGCGCCTCTACCAGTCGACGTCGGCCCACCTGTCCTTCATCCGGTCGATTGCCCCGGAAAGCGGACTGTCTGCGTCCTTGTCCGCCACCCTGGCCCAGGCCAGGACACGCTTCACAGGTGCACGGTCCAACGTCGCGGCGGACCTGGCCCGCTTCTTTGTTGCCGCCCTCCCGGCCGCCCTGTACCGGCTGAGGTGGCTGACGGTGGCCTGCGGTGCCGCTTTTGTGCTGGTCGGTGGCGCGTACGCGCTGTGGATCGGGACGTCTCCGGAGGCGCTGCGGTCTGTGGCCCCGGAGGCTGCGGTCCTGCACTACGTCGGGGAGGACTTCATAGATTACTATTCGGAAAATCCCGCTGCCTCGTTTGCGGGTGCGGTCTGGACCAACAACGCCTGGATCAGTGCGCAGGCGGTTGCGCTGGGCATCACCGGGATCTGGGTGCCCATGATCCTGTTCACGAACGCCCAGGGCGTCGGCATCGCCGCCGGAATCTTTGCCGCCGTGGGCAGGCAGGATGTGTTTTACAGCTATATCCTGCCGCACGGGCTAATGGAACTGACGGCTGTTTTTATTGCCTGCGCCGCGGGCCTGCGGATCTTCTGGGCCATGGTGTCGCCGGGGCCACGGACGCGGGGCCGGGCGGTGGCCGACGAAGGCAGGTCCCTGATCACCGTGGCCCTTGGCCTGGTTCCGGTGCTGTTCGTTTCGGGACTGGTGGAGGGTTTTGTGACGCCCAGTCCGCTGCCGGTGTGGGCGAAGATCGGTATCGGCGCGGCTGTGCTCGCCGCCTACTGGGGCTACGTCCTGGTGTGGGGACGGCGGGCCTATGACGCCGGTGAACGCGGCGACTTGGGCGCCGGCGACGCCGGGTACAGCGAAATCGCGTCCTGATTCTGATGCCAGCGGGGTGGCTCCTCGCCTACTCGGAGGAGCGGGCGGTAGGCTCGATATCAGACGCATGGCGCTGCCGGGATCAGAGCCGGCAGCGCGGACCCCAACGGAAGTGACGCTGCTGTGAACGACAATTCGCCGACCCCTGCCAAACGCACGGAGCCGCAGCCGGATCCGGACCTTGATTCTTCCCCGGATACGGATGAGCCGGCCTTTGCCTGGATGAAGGACGGCTCCGGCACTCCCGAAGCGTCCCCGGCCGGCAGCTCCGGCGCCGAGCAGAAGGGGGCCACCCAGCCTGAAAGCCGGGCAGACCGCAAAGCGGCGGAAGCCGGCGTCGAACCTCCCGCCGTCGTACCTTCCGTAGAAGCATCCCTCCGCAAGGAACCGGTCACCGACGGTGGCACCCGAAACGGTGCCCACTTCAGCGAGCCGCTGCCCACCTCTGCACTGCAGGTCCGCCCGCCGCAGGAGGAAGTGGAGCGCCGCAACGCGGAGCGCGAAAGTGCGGCCAACGCCAAGCCCGTGGCCCCGCGGGTCTGGCAGGTCCTCCTGGCCGTTTTCTACCCCGTGATCCTGCTGGTGCTTGCTGTCCGCGCGGTCACGAGCCCGCTCTTTCTTTGGGCCGAGTACAACAGGCCCGGTTTTCCCGGCGACGGGTATGGCTTCAGCACCGACGACAGGATGTCCTACGGCTCCTACGCGGTGGACTACCTCACCAACTGGGCCGGGCCGCGCTACCTGGGCGACCTCGTCAACCGCAGCGGTGGGAATCTTTTCAAGGACGGCGAAGTCAGCCACATGGCCGACGTGAAAGTTGTCATCCTCTCGGCCTTTGGTGCCAGCACACTCCTGATCATCCTCAGCCTCGTGGCCATCGCGTACCTGCGCCGCCGCAGCACCGGTGGAGTACGCCGGGGCCTCTTTGCGGGGTCCGTCATCGCCTTGGCCATCATCCTGGGCCTCGGGACACTGGCGGTGCTCGGCTGGCAACAGTTCTTCACCGAGTTCCACCACATCTTCTTCGCCAACGGGTCCTGGACCTTCGCCCTGGACGACACGCTGATCAGACTGTTCCCGGGCCAGTTCTGGATGGATGCCGGCATCGTAATCGGCGTGTTGGTCTTCCTGGCCGCACTCGTGACGCTGATCCTCACCTGGCCCACCCGCCGCCGTCGAGGTCTTGTCAACGATGCCCAGGACGCCGGCGAGGTCCAGCCCTAAACTGCTGCCCGGGCGTGCTCAGCCGTTAAGTTTGGCGGGTGGCTCCTGGTCCGGGCGGGAGGTGTTGGCCGTGCAGGGCGCCGTGGTCTCGGTCAGCCCGTAGCCCTCAAGGACCGGGATCCCGGCGCCGCGGAAGAAGTGCGCGTCCTCCGGGGGCAGCGGTCCGGCCACTGATACCGTGTAGCGGACTCCGCCGCCAAAGATCCGGCGAACCTCGGGTACCCGAACGTCGGTCCAGCCGTTGGGGCCTTGGCGCGCGTACAGGGCGTGGGCCGGGTTGGCGGCTTCCTGCTGGAGCAGGAGATCGGTGACATTGCTGTCCGGCTCAACCTCCACCAGGAGTTCTGTGCTTGCTTCTCGCACGGGGGCCTCTCCGTTCCGCTGCCTTAGCGCAGGTCGCGGCTGGTCAGGGTCTGCTGAAATCCTGCCTTAGATCCAGGATGGCATCCACATCCGGTAGCGCCATTCCTGGTAAGGAATGGTCTCCGCCGACCACACCGGGTAGAAGAAGGCGGACAGCAGGATGGCCCCGGCGATGAAGAGCGCCACCAGGTAAACGCCGGAGCGCCGCCGCCAGAGCGGATCGGTGTCCCGGCCCAGGACAAGGCCCAGGCAATACACCAGCGCGAGCACCAGGAAGGGCTCAAACGAGACGGCGTAGAAGAAGAACATGGTGCGCTCCGGGTACAGGAACCACGGCAGGTAACCCACGCCGACGCCCGCAAGAATTGCTCCTGCGCGCCAGTCCCGCCGTCCGGCCCACCAGAAAAGCAGGACCACCAGCGAGATGGCCGCTCCCCACCAGATCATGGGATTCCCCACCGAGAGGATGGCTGAGGCGCAGTCGGGCACGTCGCACCCCGGGGCGCCCTGCTCCGGTTTCTGGTAGAAGAACGACGTCGGCCTGCCCATCACCAGCCAGCTCCAGGCACTTGCCGCGTAGGGGTGGTCCGAGGTCAGTCCCTGGTGGAACTTGTAGGCCTCCAGGTGGTAGTGCGCCAGTGAACGCAGGGAGTCCGGCAGCCAACCCCACTCCGCTGAGGGGTTGCTCTGGGCCCAGCGGCGGAAGTACGCGCCATCGGAAAGGAACCAGCCCGTCCAGGTTGCGGTGTAGACCAGGGTGGCCACTGGCACCATGCTGGCGAAGGCCGGGAGCCCGTCCTTGATGATTCCGCCGCTGATCCAGCCGCGTATTCCTGCCACGCGCCGTGCATTGAGATCCCACAGGACCGTCAGCACGCCGAAGCCGGCGAGGAAAAACAGGCCCGACCATTTGGTGCCCACGGCGAGTCCCAGGCAAACGCCTGCAGCCACGCGCCACCAGCGGATCCCCAGCCACGGCCCCGCCAGCAGCCGGCCCGCGGGCGGCCGGCCGTTCTCCGCAGCCAGCCTTCCGAGCCTGGCCGCAAGACGGCGCCGTCCGTCGTCGCGGTCCAACAGCAAAGCGCCAAACGCGGCCAGGATCCAGAACATCAGGAAGATATCCAGCAGTGATGTCCGCGACATCACCAGGTGGTGGCCGTCGACGGCGAGCAGCAGCCCCGCGGCCGCCGCCAACGGCAGCGAGCGGAACAGTTTCAGTGCAATCAGCGTGAGCAGCAGGATGGAAGCGGTACCGGTCAGCGCGGCGGCGAACCGCCAGCCGAACGGATTGTCCGAGCCGAACAGCCACATGCCGCCGGCAATCATCCACTTGCCCACAGGAGGATGGACCACGTACTCGGGAGTGTCCAGGAGGATCGCCGGGTTGCCTGCATTGAAGGAGTCGTTGGCCTTGTCCGGCCAGTTGCGTTCGTAGCCGCTGACCAGGTAGGAGTAGGCGTCCTTGACGTAGTACGTTTCATCGAAGACCAGGCTGTGGGGCGTGTCCAGCCGGACAAAGCGGAGGATGCCGCCGATCACCGAGGTAAGTACCGGCACCAGCCAGAACCAGAACCGCAGCGACGGCGGGTAATCCCGCCAGCTGCGCACGCTTCCGATCAGGCGCTCTCGGAGAGCCGCAGGGGCGAAGGCCTCCGCCGGACGGGTGATCCACGGGCCTGGTGCCGGCATGTTGGGTTGGCAGGCCTCGGCAGGCCGCATGGAGGTCTGCGTCACGAGCCCCATGCTACCTTTTGCAGCTTGGGCCACCTGCCAGCAGTACGCTGGGGGAGTGGACCCTAACCCGAGCACCTACGCCGATTCAAGCCCCGCGGAACCCTCCCTGGCCGATGAGGCGGTACCCGTGCCAGCGGCAGCGGGTCCGGGACGCATCGTTCTGGCGGCCACGCCGATCGGCAACACCGGCGACGCGTCGGCCCGCCTGATCGGGCTCCTGGGCACGGCGGACATTGTGGCCGCTGAAGACACCAGGAGACTGCACCGCCTTGTCCAGAGCCTGGGGGTCACCGTCGCAGGGCGGGTCATTAGCTACCACGAGCACAACGAGGCCACCAAGACCGCAGAGCTTTTGCAGCAGGTCCGGGCCGGCAAGACCCTTGTTATGGTGACGGACGCCGGCATGCCGTCCGTTTCAGACCCTGGCTTCCGGCTGGTGGAGGGCGCTGTAGCAGCCGGACTCACCGTGACCGCAGTCCCGGGCCCGTCTGCGGTGCTGACCGCTCTGGCCCTGTCCGGCCTGCCCACCGACCGTTTCTGCTTTGAAGGATTCCTTCCCCGGAAGGCCGGCGAACGCGCCTCGCGGCTGGCGGACCTTTCCGCGGAACGCCGGACCATGGTGTTCTTTGAGGCCCCGCACCGCCTGGAATCGATGCTGCGGGCGCTCCGGGAGCGCTTCGGTGCGGAGCGGAGGATCGCTGTGTGCCGCGAACTGACCAAGACCTACGAGGAAGTCATCCGCGGCACCGTGGGGGAGTTGCTGCTGTGGGCCGAAAACAACGAGGTCCGCGGCGAAATCGCCGTGGTGCTGGGCGGTGCCCCCGAGCAGGCGCCGGGCACCCCCGAAGACCACGTGGCCGCCGTTAACGAACTGATGGCCAAGGGAATCCGGCTCAAGGAGGCGGTGGCCGCCGTCGCTGAGGAAGTCCGCGTGAGCAAGCGGGAGCTTTACTCAGCGGTCCTCGCGGCACGCTGATTGAGTGGACCACGCCAGCTGTGCAGCTGCACAACGACTTCTCGCTTCAGTAGTGCGACTAGGAGTAGACCCTCCGGCGGTCACGGCAGTAGTGTGACAGTAAATCAGCCAAGAAGGCGGGGCGCTCAGGTTCCGATGCGCGGCTGCAACTAAACCTACTGACGAGGGAGTCACCGTGACTGTCACCGCACAGCCAACCGTTACCGCGGAGCGCGAAAGCGCGCTGCTGGCCTCTGTTCCCACCGGATTGCTGATCAACGGCGAATGGCGCCCGGCGGCGTCCGGCAAAACGTTCGATGTCGAAGACCCCGCCACAGGCAAGGTTCTCCTCAGCATCGCCGACGCCGGCCCCGAAGACGGCAAGGCGGCCCTGGACGCCGCGGCCGCAGCGCAGGAATCGTGGGCGAAGGTCCCGGCCCGTGAGCGTGGGGAAGTCCTCCGCCGTGCCTTTGAGCTGGTCACCGGACGTGCCGAGGACTTCGCGCTGCTGATGACCCTTGAAATGGGCAAGCCGCTGGCTGAGGCCCGGGGTGAAGTCACGTACGGCGCGGAGTTCCTGCGCTGGTTCTCCGAGGAAGCCGTCCGGGCGTTTGGGCGCTACTCGGTGTCCCCGGACGGCAAGAGCCGCCTGCTGGTCACCAAGAAGCCCGTGGGTCCGTGCCTGCTCATCACGCCGTGGAACTTCCC
>DIZT01000067.1:0-7862 GCA_002427975.1 Micrococcaceae bacterium UBA6021
CGGTGAGGATCTCTCGCGCGCTACGGCAAGCGTCGTACAGCTCTTCCTGCGACGACCCGGACTGCCCGATCCGGACGGCGGTCCTGGCACCGGTCATCTCCGATGAGCGTGTGGTCGCGGCCCTGGCCGCCTACGGACCGAGCGCCTCGGCCGGCCTCGTCAGGGCGACCGAGGAGGTGGCCGTGTGGGTGTCGACGCAGGTCGGGCTGGCCGAGCTGGGACGTCAGCGGACCCGCGCCGTGGAGGCCGAGCTGCGAGCGCTCCGGGCCCAGATCAGCCCGCATTTCATCTACAACTCCCTGAACGCCATCGCGTCGTTCATCAACACGGATCCGGAGCGTGCCCGCGAACTCGTGGTGGAGTTCGCCGATTTCACGAGGTACTCCTTCCGGCGCCACGGCGACTTCACCACACTGGCCGAGGAGTTGCGCTGCATCGACCGCTACCTGCTGCTGGAGCGCGCCCGTTTCGGTGAGCGCGTCCAGGTCAGCCTGCGGATCGCGCCGGAAGTCCTGAGCACGGTCATCCCGTTCCTGAGCCTCCAGCCCCTGGTGGAGAACGCCGTCCGGCACGGACTGGAAGCCAAGGAGGGAGCGGGCCACATCACCGTCACGGCCAACGATTCGGGTGCGTTTGCGGAAGTGACCATAGAGGACGACGGCGTGGGGATGGATCCTGCCGAGCTACAGTCCATGCTGGCCGGGCACCGGGACGGCGACCACGTGGGGCTGCGCAACGTGGACGCCCGGCTCCGGCAGGTTTACGGCGACCAGCACGGCCTGGTGATCGAGACGGCCCCGGGCGAAGGAACGCTGATCACCATGCGGGTGCCCAAGTCCCAGCCCGGCCACGACGCCTGAACCCTGCTGTCCCTGGCGGCTAATGTAGGACCATGATTAATGTCCTCGTCGCCGATGACGAGATACCCGCCGTGGAGGAACTGGCCTATCTCCTGGGCAAGGACGACCGGATCGGCGTCATCCACCGGGCGACATCCGGTGCCGAGGCCCTACGGGCTTTGAACACCGAATCCATTGACGCCGCCTTCCTGGACATTCACATGCCCGCCGTGTCCGGCCTCGATGTTGCACGCGCCATCACGCGCAGCAGCAAACCTCCTGCGGTGGTCTTTGTCACCGCGGACGAGGACTGCGCCTTGGAAGCCTTCGAACTGGCCGCCGTCGACTACCTGCTCAAACCCGTCCGGGCCGAGCGGCTGTCCCGGTCTGTGGGGCGGATCAGCGAGCTGCTGCGCGACGGCGGCCCCGCACCGGAGATGATCACCGTTGACCAGGGCGGCACCACCAGGATGATCAGGCGCGACGACGTCACGTACGTGCAGGCGCAGGGCGACTACGCCCGGCTGCACACCGCCGATGCCAGCTATCTCATCCGGGTTCCGCTGGCAGACCTGGAGCAGCAATGGGCGGAGGCCGGATTTATCCGGACACACCGGTCGTACCTGGTGGCGTTGAAGCATGTGCAGTCCATGAAGCTGGCGGCGGACAAGCCCAGCGTCTCCGTGGCCGGCGCCGGCCTGCCGATCAGCCGGCGCCACCTTCCCAATGTCAGGGAGAAGCTGGAAGCCACCCGCATCCGGCCGCAGGCATGACACGGGTCCGCGTCACCGCTCCGCACTCAGCACCCCGGCCCGCCGGGGAGTCGCGCGAGGCCGCGGAGGAATCAGACGTGGGTCAGGTCTTCGTCCGGTCCCTGATCCGTTCCCAGCTGCGGCTGGCCCTGGTGGTGGCCGTCGGGTTCATGCTGATCCTATGTGCATTCCCGTTGCTGCTGGCAGCCGTTCCGGGCCTCGCCGAGACCCGGATTGCGGGTATCCCGTTCGACTGGCTGCTGCTGGGGGCAGGCATCTATCCAGTCATCGGCCTCAGCGCCTGGCTGTATATCCGGACCGCCGCACGGAATGAGGCCCGGTACCGCGACCTGGCCGGGGACCGGTGATGTGCCCATGAATCCGGCCGTGGGTGTAACGGCCCTGGTTGTTGTTTCGCTGGCCACCGCAGCTATTGGTTTCTACGGCCTGCGGATCTCACGCACCACGGGCGATTTCTATGTGGCCTCCCGGACGGTCCGGCCGTGGTGGAACGCCTCCGCCATCGGCGGCGAGTACTTGTCCGCGGCGAGCTTCCTGGGCGTGGCCGGGCTGATCCTGCTGTCCGGTACAGACGCGCTGTGGTTTCCTGTGGGCTACACCGCCGGATACCTGATGCTGCTGCTGTTTGTGGCCGCCCCCCTGCGCCGTTCCGGGGCGTACACCATCCCGGACTTTACCGAGGCGCGGCTGGATTCGCGTGCAGTCCGGCGGGTGACCAGCGTGGTGGTGGTTGTGGTGGGCTGGCTGTACATCGTGCCGCAGCTCCACGGTGCGGCGTTGACCATCCGGATCACCACGGGCCTGCCGGCCTGGGTGGGCTCTACCGCCGTGGTCCTTGTGGTGTGCCTGACCGTTGTGGCCGGCGGCATGCGCTCCATCACTTTTGTGCAGGCGTTCCAGTTCTGGCTGAAGCTCACCGCCCTGGCCGTGCCCGTCCTGTTCATCATTTTCACGCTCGCCGGCAACGGGAGCGCTGCCGTGGCCCCCGCCGTCGTGAATCCCACCGGGCTGGCTCCGGCCGGGCCGTACCAAAACATCTCGCTGCTGGTGGCGTTGCTGTTCGGCACGTTGGGACTCCCCCATGTCCTGGTCCGCTTCTACACGAATCCGGACGGACACTCGGCGCGGCGGACCACCCTGATTGTCCTTGGGCTGCTGTCGGTGTTTTACCTGTTTCCCACCGCCTACGGGCTGCTGGGGCGGATGTTTGCGCCCGGACTCGCCCGCGCAGGACAGTCGGATGCGGTGGTTCTCCTGCTGCCGGGGCAGTTGATCGGCGGAACTGCCGGCGACCTGCTCTCAGCGTTGGTGGTGGCCGGGGCCTTTGCCGCATTCCTTTCCACCACCTCCGGACTGGTGGTATCCCTGGCCGGTGTGATCAGCCAGGACATCCTGGGCGGCGGCGTCCGGGGATTCCGCCTCGCCGCCGTCGTCTCCGCCGTGGTCCCGCTGGGATTTGCCCTGACGTCAGATTCCCTGGCGCTGGCCGGCAGCGTGGGCCTGGTCTTCGCGTTCACCGCATCCACTGTTTGCCCTGTCCTCCTGCTGGGCATCTGGTGGCGGGGACTGACTGACGCGGGCGCCATCGCCGGGATGGTGACCGGCGGCGTCCTCTGCGGTGGCGCCATGGTGGGGGGAACCGTCCTGGGCGTCGCGGGCACGCCCTTCTGGCTGGCCCAGCCGGCGGCATGGACAGTCCCGGCCGCCTTCGCGGTGACGGTCCTCGTCTCGCGGGGCACGAAGAACCGGATTCCGCGGACCATGGCCCGGGTCATGACCCGTCTGCACACTCCGGAACGGCCGATGGTGACGGAGCGCTGATCCCCTCGCGCTGACACTCCCCGTCCCTTTCGGCGCACGGCTCTCGCGTGGAGCTCTCGCCTGGAGCGGCTGCAGGGAGGACATGACGGCAGGTCCACGAGGACGGAAACACCCCGGCAGGGCGGACGATGTCCCGATGCCGGTCCGGGACGGCTACCGGACATACGTGGGGATGTGGCGCCGCTTCACGCCGGTGTCTGCGACGCCCGGGTGGGGAGTGCCGGAAACCCGTCAGTCGATGGCCGCCATGAGTTCAACCATGCGGTCCAGGAAGGCGTCCACCTGGGTTTCCTCGTAGCCGTCCTTGCCCACGGCGGGGCGGAAAACCACACGGCGGACGTTGTCGACGCTAAGCGGCTTGTCCTCTTCGAGGTAGCCGATCAGGTCGTAGCAAAGATTGTCCACGTCCAGGATGCTGTAGCTGCGGGCCTTCTTTTTGGACGGGCGGCGGAAGCGCCCACCGTCAGGCCGGTGCAGGCGGCCCCGGAGGATCCCTGAGAGGTTGCCGATCTCCCGCAGCCAGGCATCCTCGCCTTTAGCTGCGATCAGCTCATCCCGTTCGCGGCGTGCGAAGGCGTCTTCGAGCCGGTCCAGCGCTGCGTCCACCACGCCTGCGGAGTAGCCGCCCTTGACCGGATCAAAGGAGACGCTCCGGACGTCGGCGCTGCTGACGGCGTGAATGGCGGCTTTCGGCGTCTCAAGGGCCACCCTGGCCCGCTTGAGGAACTGGTCCACCTGTTTGGCGTTGTAACCAAATTCGTTGCCCCGCACGCGCTCAAACGACGCGGGAATTTTCCGTTGAAAATCCAATGCCACTGTTGTTCCTTTGTTGCTCTTCAGCTGGGTCAGGTTACGCACCAGTCTATTGGCGCTGCCGGCGGTCCGGCGGAGGTGGTCCGTTAAGGTCTTCTCAGGCGCCGGCAACCAGCGTGAACAGCACAAATGCCACCGGCGAGGCGAAGACGATGGAGTCCAGGCGGTCCATCACGCCGCCGTGACCCGGCAGGATACTGCTCATGTCCTTGATTCCGAGTTCACGCTTGACCATCGACTCGGCCAGGTCTCCTGCCGTGGACGCTGCCACGAGGCCCACAGCGAGGATCACGCCTACCCACCAGGGCTTGTCCAACAGAAAAATGCTGGCAAGGATTCCGATAACGATTGCCCCGGCGATTGATCCTGCGAACCCTTCCCAGGATTTCTTGGGGCTGATTTTGGGGGCCATGGGGTGTTTGCCCAGCGATGCGCCCACCAGGTAGCCAAAGGTGTCGTTCGAGACCACCAGCAGGAGCATGACGGCCGCTTGCCAGGCTCCGGGCGGCACGGTTCCGCCCGGCCAGAGCCCCACCGGGGTGGCAACGCCGACGGCGTGCAGCGGCAGAGTGGCGAAACTGATAAAGAAGGGTACCCACCCCAGGGTAAAGACCCCGGCGAAGATGCTGTTCGCCGACCCGGCAGGGCTCTCCACCGAACGCCACAGGAGAACGGCCACGCAGCTCAGGAGCATCGCAAACAGCAAGCTCTCAAGACCGCCGAAATAGGCGGCGAACGGCATGGCGACCGTGCCCACCATGACCGGGACAATAGGCATCCTGGTCCCGTTCGCCTCCAGGGCGCGGAAGATTTCCCACACCCCAAAGACCGCGAACCCGGTGGTGACGGCAACGAATCCGAGCGGAAGGAAGACCAGCCCGCCAAGGACACCGATCAGCATGGCCAGGCCCACCACAATGGCCGCCGGAAGATTCCGGCCGGCCTTGGGCGTCGGGTTGCTCCGCGGCTGCTTCCCCTTGGTGCGCGCCCTTCGTGCGGGGGCCTGCTCTGCCTGGCTCATCAGACTTCGAGCAGCTCTGCTTCCTTGCGCTTGAGCAGCTCGTCGATGCCGTCCACGTGCGACTTGGTCAGGGCATCCAGTTCCTTTTCCGCGCGGTTGCCTTCGTCCTCGCCGGCTTCGCCGTCCTTGACCAGCTTGTCCAGCGTTTCCTTGGCCTTGCGCCGGATGTTGCGGATGGAGATCTTTGCGTCTTCGCCCTTGGTCTTGACGATCTTGACGTATTCCTTGCGGCGCTCCTGGGTCAGGTCCGGGATGGTGATCCTGATGACGTTGCCGTCGTTGGAGGGGTTGGCGCCCACCTCGGAGTCACTCAGGGCCCGCTCAATGTCCCGCAGCGCGGTCTTGTCGAACGGCGTGATCAGGATGGTGCGCGCGTCCGGAATGGCGAAGGAAGCGAGCTGCTGCAGCGGGGTGGGTGAACCGTAGTAGTCCACCAGGACCTTGTTGTAGAGGCCCGGGTTTGCCCGTCCGGTGCGGATCGAGGCGAAGTCTTCCTTGGCTACCTCTACTGCCTTATCCATCTTCTCTTCGGCTTCGAGCAAGGTTTCTTCGATCACGGTCTCTCCTCAGAAATCAGTGCGGTCCGGATACCGGCTCCATGCACAATCTTGGTTCAGTGTTCCTGGTTCCATCATTGCGCCCGGCAGCGGGCATGGAACCGTGCTCAAATCATCCTAGCTGTAGCTAGGGGGTCACCAGGGTACCGAGCTTTTCGCCCAGGATGGCGCGGGTGACGTTCCCTTCGCCTTCCATCCCGAAGACCACCATGGACAGGTTGTTGTCCTTGCACATGGTCATCGCGGTCTGGTCCATGACCCGGATATCGCGGCGCAGGGCGTCGTCGTAGCTCAGGGTGTCCAGCTTCTCGGCAGCGGGGTCCTTCTTCGGATCCGCGGTGTAGACAGCGTCCACGCCGCTCTTGGCCATCAGGACAACATCTGCGTGGACTTCCAGGGCCCGCTGGGCGGCCACGGTGTCCGTGGAGAAATACGGCAGGCCTGCGCCGGCGCCAAAGATGACCACGCGGCCCTTTTCCATGTGGCGGATGGCCCGGCGGGGAATGTAAGCCTCAGCGACCTGGCCCATGGTGATGGCGCTTTGTACGCGGGTTTCAACGCCGGCCTGCTCCAGGAAGTCCTGCAGCGCCAGGCAGTTCATGACGGTGCCGAGCATGCCCATGTAGTCGGCACGCGAGCGGTCCATGCCGCTCTGGGACAGTTCGGCGCCACGGAAGAAGTTGCCGCCGCCGACGACGATCGCGACTTCCACCTCGGTGACCGCTGCGGCGATCTGCTTGGCGACGCCGCGGACGGTGTCGGGATCAACGCCCAGCTTGCCGCCGCCGAAGACCTCGCCGGACAACTTCAGGAGGACGCGGCGTCTGCTTTTCTCTGGCTGGCTTGAAGAATTGACGGCTTCCATGGGTGCCTTCCCGTTGGTGAACTCTGAAAAAGGTTATCGTGCCCGGTGGCCAAAGGTCTCATCGGACGTTTAGCCGGTGCATGCAAAAGGGGCGGCCACCGAAGTGGCCACCCCTTTGCGGACTCGGCTAGGAGCCGACGCGGAAACGCGCGAAGGACGTGCCCTTGACGCCGGCCTCTTCGAGGACCTGCGCCACGGACTTCTTGGCGTCCTTGGCGAACGCCTGGTCAACCAGGACCTCGCCCTTGAAGAAGCCCGTTACGCGGCCTTCCACAATCTTGGTGAGGGCCGCTTCGGGCTTGCCTTCAGCCTTGGCGGTCTCTTCGGCGATGCGACGCTCGGACTCGACCAGGTCGGACGGAACGTCTTCACGGGTCAGGTAGTTCGGGGACATCGCGGCGATGTGAACTGCAACGTCGTGCGCGGCGGTGTCAGCGGCTTCGCCTTCACCGTCAACAGCGAACAGAACCCCGACCTGGGCCGGGAGATCCTTGGAGGTCTTGTGCAGGTAAGCGTCAACAGTGGCGCCCTCAATGCGGGAGAGCTTGCGGACAACAACCTTTTCGCCGAGGATTGCGCCCTCTTCGACGACAACCTCGGACAGCGGCTTGCCGTCAACCTCGGTGGCCAGGAGGGTGTCGAGGTCGGCAGCGCCGGACTCCACAGCCACGGCCAGGACCTTGTCGGCCAGCTGGATGAACTTGTCAGCCTTGGCAACGAAGTCGGTCTCGCAGTTTACTTCGATCATAACGCCGACGCCGTTGCTGACCTTGGCGGCCACCAGGCCTTCAGCGGTGGAGCGGCCTTCGCGCTTGGTAGCGCCCTTGAGGCCCTTGATGCGGATGATCTCGATGGCCTTTTCGGCGTCACCGTTGGCTTCGTCAAGAGCCTTCTTGACATCCATCATGCCGGCGCCGGTGCGCTCGCGCAGAGCCTTGATATCAGCGGCAGTGTAGTTCGCCATGTGAACCCCTCTGTCTAGAAAATTTATGTGGTGTACGGACCGACAGGACAGCGGCTCACCGCGTGAGCCGCCATCCTGTCAGGTGTTCCGGCGCTGCGGGCAGCGCCGGAGAATCCGGATTTACTTGTCGGCGTCGGCTGCGGGAGCCTCGGCTGCAGCCGGAGCTTCCTCGGCAGCCGGAGCAGCAGCTTCTTCTGCCGCCGGAGCAG
>DIZT01000067.1:7915-8530 GCA_002427975.1 Micrococcaceae bacterium UBA6021
CCGGAGCAGCCGCTTCTTCTGCTGCCGGAGCAGCCTCAGCGGCAGGGGCCTCTTCGGTCTTGCTGCCTTCGAGGAGTTCGCGCTCCCACTCGGCCAGCGGCTCTTCCGGAGCCTCGGTGGTGCCGGTTGCACGCTGGTTGCGGGCGATGAGGCCCTCAGCAACGGCGTCGGCGACAACGCGGGTCAGGAGGTTCACGGAGCGGATGGCGTCGTCGTTGCCCGGGATCGGGAAGTCGACTTCGTCAGGATCGCAGTTGGTGTCCAGGATGGCCACAACCGGGATGTTCAGCTTCTTGGCCTCGTCAACGGCGAGGTGTTCCTTCTTGGTGTCCACGATCCAGAGCACGGAAGGTGCCTTGGTCAGGTTGCGGATACCGCCGAGGTTGGTTTCCAGCTTGGTGAGTTCACGGCGAAGGAGCAGCAGTTCCTTCTTGGTGTACGCGGAACCGGCGACGTCGTCGAAGTCGATCTCTTCCAGTTCCTTCATGCGCTGGATGCGCTTGGAAACGGTCTGGAAGTTGGTCAGCATACCGCCGAGCCAGCGCTGGTTCACGTAAGGCTGTCCAACGCGGGTAGCCTGCTCAGCAATGGATTCCTGGGCCTGCTTCTTGGTGC
>DIZT01000067.1:8678-18075 GCA_002427975.1 Micrococcaceae bacterium UBA6021
ATGATGTAGATGCCGTTGCGCTCCGTGAAGATGAATCGCTTCATCTTCGGGTTCCAACGGCGGGTCTGGTGTCCAAAGTGGACGCCGCTGTCAAGCAGCTGGCGCATAGTTACGACGGGCATGCCGGCGCTCCTTCCGGCAGGTCATTCATGAGAAAGCCTTCCAGGCTCTCTTACCCTGCCAATAGTTGACGGTTAATTAGCGTGGCCCAAGGCGGGCCGTGCTCCTGGCATCCATTGCACCTCTCATCAGGACCGCGAGGCCCTGACCGCAAGAGACACAATCCTCCTCATACAAAGCCAGGGCTTCAGAATCGGAGGGCTGGATACGCGTAGTCAGCTGCTGCTCCCCCGCATTCCTGAATGAGGCGTGCCGACGCAAGCGTTGAGGGCACAGCAAACTGCTCCATCAAGTGTACTACAGGCACCCATAATCGCAGGACAACCCCGGGTCCTCCGGCGGGCGTTTTCCACATGGCCAAAGTGGGCACTCCCCATGAGGGATCCGGCACGGAAAGCTGGGGACATGAAAGCTACAGTTGTCCTCGCTGCCGTGCTTCTGCTCCCCGCTGCGGCGGCTCCCGCGGACACGGCTCCGCGCGCCTCCTGGGACTGGCCGCTCTCCCCCAGGCCCGCGGTGCTGCGCGCCTTTGACCCGCCGGAAAAACCGTGGATGAGCGGGCACCGCGGCGTGGACCTTGAGGCAACGCGCGACGGCGTTCCGGTCACCTCGCCGGAGTCCGGCACCGTCAGTTTCGTGGGCGTGGTGGTGGACCGGCCCGTGATCACCATCGATCATGGTGGCGGGCTCCGCAGCAGCTTCGAACCGGTCGACAGCCCGCTCACGGCCGGAACCCTGGTGGCAAAGGGCGAAACCATCGGCACGCTACAACCCGGACATTGCGGTTCCCTGGCGTGTGTCCATTGGGGCGTCAGGCGGGGGGAGGCCTACGTCAATCCGCTGGAATTTGTCACCGACCTGCGCCCATCCATTCTGCTGCCGGTGAGCCCGGACGATGACTGACGTCCCTGGACGGTGGCTGATGCCCTTAGACGATGGCTGAGATCCCGGTGATGGCGCGGCCGGTCACCAGGGTGTTGATCTCGTGGGTTCCCTCGTACGAGTAGATGGCTTCGGCGTCTGCGAAGATCTTGGCCATCTCGAAGTCCGTCACGATGCCGTTGCCGCCCAGGAGGCTGCGCCCGATGGCCACACTTTCGCGCATCCTGGCGGTGGTGAAGGCCTTGGCCAGTGCGGACTGTTCGTCCTTGGCCTGGCCGGCGTCCTCCAGCTGGGAAAGCCGGACCATCATGCCCATCGAGCTGACCGCGTTCCCCAGAATCTGCACCAGCTGGCTTTGGACCAGCTGGAACGACGCCAGCGGACGGCCGAACTGGTGGCGCTCCACGGCGTAGCGGCGGGCGACGTCAAAGGCGGCCAACTGCTGGCCGACTGCCTGCCAGCCGACGGACAGCCGCGTGACTTTCAAGACCTTGTTAGTGTCGCGGAAGCTGTTGGCGCCCGCCAGCTTGAAGAAGTCCGGAACCACCACGTTCTCCAGCACGATGTCTGCGTTCTGGACGGTGCGGAGGGAGATCTTGTTTTCAATCCTGGTGGCGCTGAAGCCGGGCAGCGCCGTGTCCACGAGGAACCCCTTGACCTGGTTGTCGGCGAGGTCCCGGGCGTAGATGACCACCCAGTCCGAGAATGTGGCATTACCGATCCAACGCTTGGCGCCATTGAGGATCCAGGAATCGCCGTCGCGCTGTGCCGTGGTGCGGGTGCCGCCGGCCACGTCGGAACCGCCGAGGGGTTCCGTGAGGCCGAAAGCGCCGATCTTTTTCAGCGAATAGATGTCCGGGAGCCACGCCTCCTGCTGCTCCTGGGAGGCAAGGGCTTCGATGGAGCCGGTAAAGAGGCCATCGTGGACCCCCAGGAAGGTGGCTATGGAGGTATCGGCGCGCGTGGCCTCGGCGTGGACGAGGCCGGCAAACAGGTTCGAGTAGCCCTGGCGCCGCACCGGGCTCACCAGGTCGATTTCGGCCAGCTTGGGAATGAGGTCCATGGGGAATTCGCCGCGGTTCCAGCAGTCCACGGCAATCGGGCGGACTTCGCGGGCCAGGAACCCGCGGATCTCGGCGAGCCGGTCCTGCTCCTTGCCGGTGAGAAGCTGCTCGAAGGCGAAGAAGTCACCGTCGGCGTACGGCAGGTTGTTGATGTCAACAGAGGCTTTGGACATTCGTTCCCTCACAAAGATCAGCGGCGCCGGACAGGCCAGCCGTGGCAGGCGGAACCGGACTCGGCAGAGCGGTAAGTTACTGGTCAGTAACTTACCGCAGATTGCCGGAAAACAAAAGAAACCGCGGCCGACGATTTTTCGTCGGCCGCGGTTCCACGGTGATCTGGTACTTGTCATCCGGTACTTCGGTAGGGCTACTCGGACTTGAACCGAGGACCTTAGGATTATGAGTCCCGCGCTCTAACCAGCTGAGCTATAGCCCCATGCCCCTGCCGGCGTGGTCCACGGCGGACTTCGGCTTCAGCAGGGCAAAAACACTCTAGCAAACCGCGGCGGGCATCTAGACCACGCAGTCAGGATGCCAGACCTCCGGCCAGACTGGGGCGGGCCGCTGTCAGAGCGCCTTGTCGTCGTAGCTTGCACCCCGGTAGAGGTCTTCGAAGGTCTGCAGCGTGCCCTTGATGCTGTGCGGTTCAACCATCCGCCGGCTGGCCTGACCCATTGCTGCCCGTTCCTCGGCCGGCAGCTGGAGGATCCGCGTGATCTTGGCTGCGAGGTCGTCGCTGTCGTTGGGCGTGAACAGATAGCCGTTCTCGCCGTCGCGCACGAGGTGCGGCAGGGCCATGGCGTCCGCGAGCAGGACGGGCGTCGAGGCAGACATGGCTTCAAGGGTCACCAGGGACTGCAGTTCGGCGGTCCCCGGCATGCAGAACAGGTCCGCCTTGATGTACGTCTCTCGGAGCTCCCCATCACTGGCCAGGCCCAGGAATTTGACCCGCTCCCCGAGTCCGAGCCGTTCCGCCTGCGCTTCAAGGGCGGGCCGGACTTCGCCGCCGCCCACAATTTCCAGGTGGACGTTGAGTTCCGCTGGCGTCTTGGACACAGCATTGATGAGCACGTCCACGTGCTTTTCCTCCGCCAGGCGCCCCGCAAACACCACTGTTGGATGGGCATGGCGTTCGATCACTTCGCCGGGCTGCAGCTCATAGGCCGCAGAGTCAATGCCGTTGGAGAGCGGAAGTACCTTGTGCAGGAAGGCGTGCCGGTGCATGGCCTTGGCGGCCAGGGGTGTGGGGGTGGTGACAACATCGGCCTGGCCCATGACCTTGCCCATGTCCTTCCACGAGATCTTGCCGATGATGTCCTTGAACCACTGCGGGAACGGCAGGAACGGGTTCAGGTTCTCCGGCATGAAGTGGTTGGTGGCCACAATCCGGATGCCCCGCTTCACGGCTTCGTAGAGGACGTGCTCGCCGATCATGTAGTGGCTCTGGATGTGCACCACGTCCGGCTTGACCCGATCAAACAGGAGGCTGATCTCCTTCCTGATTTCCCACGGGAAGCAGATGCGGAAGTACTCGTGGGTGAAGACCCCATGCGAACGGAGGCGGTGCACGGTTGCCTCGGAGCGGAACTCGGTAAAGCTCGCACCGTTGTCCGCACGGCAGGCCAGCACGTGCACGTTGTGGCCGCGTCCGGTCATACCCTTGGCGAGCCGGTAGCTGAACTGGGCGGCTCCGTTGATGTGGGGCGGATACGTATCCGCGGCAATCAGGATGGTCAGGGGAGGCTGGTCAGAGGGCGTTGTCACGTGAAGAGCTCCTGAAGGTCACGGTGCAGGCAGCTGTCGCTGGCTGCACCGGTTGGCCGCCGGCATGGTAGCGCGGGGCCTCTTGGTGAAAATCGGCTGGTCGGTTGAAACGGGCTAGTGGGACGCCCTGCCCGCCGCCTTCCGCGCATCTTTCCTGCGCTTGGTGACCTCGGGATGGTGCCTGGAAAGGGCGATCACCCCCACGATAGCAAGCGAAGCAGCCGTAGCCATGGCAATCGCCATCACGGCGTGGACGTCAGGGCGCAGCTCGCCCAGGATCACAATGCCGATGGCGATGCCCACCATCGGGTCGATGACCGTCAGGCCGGCGATGACCAGGTCGGGCGGGCCACCCGAGTAGGCGCTCTGCACAAACCAGGAACCCAGGCCTCCGGCCGCCGCAATGGCCACCACCGAATACCACTGGACGTTGAGCAGCGCCAGCCCGTTCGGGTCCAGCAGGTGTTTGCCGATGATGCGTGTCAGTACCGCGACAAAGCCGAACAGCACGCCGGCGCCGAGGATGTACACAAACGCACTCATCCGGTGCCGGAGCATGACCGCCAAGGTACCGAAAACGCCGACGGCAATGGCCAGCAGCAGCACAATCGTGAGCTCGTCCTCCTGGCTCACGTGGTGGTTCTCCTGCGTCACGTTGACCGCTAGGAGGACAAAGAGGGCCGAACCGGTGACGCAGGCCGCAATGGACACCATCGTGGCACGGTTGATGGTGATGTCCTGGTCGCGGGCATTCACCACAGTGGTAATGACCAGCGCAATTGCCCCGATCGGCTGCACCACCGTCAGGGGTGCGGAGACCAGCGCCACCGCGTTCATTCCCATCCCGACGCATAACAGAAGCAGACCCAGCATCCACCGCGGATTGCGGAGCAGGCGGAGGAAGCCGTGTGAACTCAGCGCCAGTCCGCCCGTGTCGGCTTTGACGGCACTCCCTTGCTTCTGCGCTCCCAGTGCCAGGCAGAATGCCCCAAGCACCGCCAGCAGAACCGCCACCCACACCATCAGGCGGGGCCGCCGTCGTGATGGGACTGCCGGCGGCCCTTCCGCAGGATGGCCCAGAAGTAGTTGTATGCGGCAATCCAGTGGCCGGCGAGTCCGAGTCCCAGCACGATCCAGGCGGCAATGTACAGCGGCCCGGCGAAGGGCGTGTCCAATCGCGAGAGGACCAGCAGGGGGGTGCCCAGAAGCAGGAGTCCGGTGCGGACTTTGCCCACACGGCTCACCGGCAAGTCAGGATGGCCCCCGAAGTAGGACAGAGTCAGCACCAGGAGCACGGCGTCGGGCACCAGGAGTGCGGCCAGGTACAGCCAATGGACGACGCCGGCGATCACGAGGGTGACTGCCACCGTGATCAGGGCAAGCCGGTCAGCCAGCGGATCCATGACCCGGCCCAGCTTGGACGCCTGGTCGAAACGGCGGGCAACGTAGCCGTCAATCCAGTCGGTGCCCGCCATGACCACCAGAACCACGACGGCGATCCCATACTCCTTCTGCGCCAGGACGAGCCAGATAAAGAGCGGCACGCCCATAAAGCGAACCACCGTGAGGGCGTTGGGGATGGTGACGACGCGGTCGTGGTCGATCTGGGGGCGGCCGGGACGCGCGCCAGCGCCGATGAACCTCAATCCGTCCCCTCCTCCTTACAGCACTGCGTGACGAGTCGTTTTTGCTATGGGTTCCGCAGCAGCCTGCGCAGGAGCACCGCAAAGATCGTTGCTGAGGCTGCGAGGGCGGCAAGCGGCTTCCAGCGGAGACCGGCACCGTTCGGGGATTCCGACAACCCAGCGAACTTTTGGTTCGCGGCCGCTGCGCCATGCCCGAGGGCAGCCTTGCCCTCGTCCAGTTTTTCCTTGGCAGCATCCAGCAGGAACCTGACCTGCGGCTTGATGTCGAGCTCGGTATCCAGTTCGTCGCGGACCTGGGCGAGGTGGCGCCGCCGCTGCTCCAGGCGGCGGTGAAGCTCGGGCTCGGACGCGTGCGGGAATTCCTGCTTGTGCTCCTCGGCCTTGGCTTCCTTCCCGGCCTTGGCCTTCGCGGCAGCTTCGTCCTTGGCGGCCTTTGCGGCCTTTGCCTCCGGGCTGGCCGGATCCAGCAGCGCGGCGTTGAAGTCCGAGCCTTCCTTGGCGATCCCAAGATCGTATTTGATCCCGCGGATGGTCTCCGCGGGGATCAGCGGCATGGCCTGCTTGAACTTGCGGAGGCCGATCAGGGCACCGATGAGGGCAATGACCAGGAACGCGGCGCAGACCAGCAGTGCGGCCAACCAGGCCGGCATGATGGTGGCCAGGCCCATAATGGCGGCCACGATCAGGCCAACCACCAGGAAAGCCAGGAAAACAAGCGCGACGGCGAAGAAGGCGGCGGCGACGCCTACCTGGATACCCTTGCGCTTGAGCTCGACCTTGGCGAAGGCGATTTCGTCGTTGAGCTGGCGGGGGGCCAGGCGAAAGAGTAGTTTCAGCGTCCTGGGCAGCGCGGTGATCCGCAATCCCTGGCTGGTCCGCCCGGTGTGACGTCCGCTCATCGGTTCCCGCCTAACTTGTTGCGTTGTCTGCTGCCTGGTCGATTCGGCTTCCGTGTGCTGTGGGAGAGTGCTGCAGCACGGTCCCGCCCCCAAAACTATCATTCAGTTCAGGGCAAACTTCCGGGCCGGTCGCACGGCGCGCCTGCAACCCCGGAAAGATGGAACGTCCGGGCCTAGGATTGGTCTTCGTGACCATTCACTCGAATCCGGGCGATGCGCTGACCCGCCGCCGGAAACTGCTGTACATCCTCCTCCTCGGTGCCCTCACGGCTTTGGGTCCCTTCACTATTGATCTGTACCTGCCGGCGTTTCCGGCACTCGAAGCCAGTCTGGGGGTCTCAGAGGCCCAGGTCCAGCTGACCCTGGCAGGCACAACCGTGGGCTTTGCCCTCGGCCAGCTGGTGGTGGGCCCGTTCAGCGACAAGTTCGGCCGGCGGCTCCCGCTGATCCTGGCGACAGCTCTCCACATTGCCTCCTCGGTAGGAGCGGCGTTATCCACCGACATCACCACGCTGGGCCTCTTCCGTGTCCTTATGGGCGTGGGTGCTGCAGGCGGCGGCGTGGTGGCGATGGCCATGGTGCGGGACCTGTTCTCCGGCTATGCCATGGTCCGGATGTTCTCGCGCATGGCACTGGTGAACGGCCTGGCGCCCATCCTGGCCCCGGTGATCGGATCGCAGCTGCTCCTGGTGATGCCCTGGCCGGGAATCTTTGTGTTCCTGGCCGCCTATGGCTCACTGGTCATCATCGCGGCCCTCTTCGTAGTCCGCGAAACATTGCCGCCGGAGAAGCGCGGCCTGTCCGGCATGACGGCCGGCCAGCGCTACAAAGTTCTTTTCACGGACCGGATCTTCGTGGGCCTGCTGCTGGTGGGCGGCATGAACTTTGCCGGCCTCTTCACGTACCTGTCGGCGTCGCCGTTCCTGTTCCAGGACATCTTCGGGTTCTCGCCGCAGGAATACGGCCTGCTGTTCGGCATCAATTCCCTGGGCATTGTGGCTGGCGTCCAGATCAGCTCCAGGCTTATCAGGCATGTCCCGCCGCAGTGGATCCTTGCCTGTTCCACGGCCTGGATGTTCCTGATGGCCCTGCTGATCGTGGCCTTTGACCAGGCCGGTCTGGGGCTCTGGGGTGTTATGGTTCCGCTCTGGTTCTACATCATGGGCACAGGCTTCACGTTCCCCTGCGTGCAGGTGCTGGCGCTGGCCAGCCACGGCGCGCAGGCCGGCACGGCTGCGTCCCTCCTGGGTGCGGCGACCTTCCTGATGGCCGGGTTGATCTCGCCTGTAGTGGGGTGGCTGGGGATCAGCTCCGCCACGCCGATGGGAGCCGTGCAGGCCGCGTGCATACTCCTGGCAATAGCCGGTCTCTGGCTCGTCGTCAGGCCGCGCACTGTGCCGTCGATCCATTGAGCCCCGGGGATCCACTGATGAAACGCAAACCGCACCGCAACCCCCGGGGGCTGTTCCTCGGGGCGGTGCTGGGCGCCGTCGGGGGTTATTTGGCCGGGCGCCTGTTCGGCAGTGGCGCCATCGGCAGCATCCTCGGGGCGCTGGCGGGCGCAGCCCTGCTGTACCGGCTCAACCCGGGCCCGTGGAACCGCCCCTAGCGGCAACGTCCGGGCTGCCAGCGGAGGGGGCCCGCCCCTGCCGCCGGAGAGCTTTCCCGGGATAAAATAGATCCGTGCCCAGCTGGCAGTACCCCTCGCCGCTTCCGGCCACATGGCAACGCTGCGACTCCGGCATTTTGCCCTTGTGGTGGGACCGGCTGTGCGCGCAAACCGGCCAGCAGTCCGCAGCCCTCTACGCTGCCGGACTCTTCACGGACGACCGCCGCAGGCCCATCGCCCAGTGGTTCAACCCCGCCTTCAACGCGGCCCTCCTGGTGGCCCCGGAGACCTCTCCTGAGTGGCCGGTGCAGCGCTTCGGCATCTTCTATGCACCGCCGGCCTCCGGCTTTGCCCGCGTGCATTCAGCACCCCATGAGTGGCATCCGCGCGAACCGCGCAAGTCCCCCACCGAGCAGGAAGCCTTCCGGGCGGCCATCGCCGAGGCTGAGCGGTTCCTGCAGGTGGAAATGGACTTTGTCTGAAAGCAAAAGATCCCCGCCCTCACACGGAGGGCGGGGATCTTTTGCTTGTTTGCTGCTCCTGCTGGACTTGAACCGGCAACCCTTCGATTATTGGTCCGGCCCGGTCCGTGCTTACGTCGGTTTCCTTCGACAGCGGCTCGGCCATCTTGGACTGGCAGGACGCCAACCCGGACTTTGAAGTCCATTCGTGGGCTTTCTCCAAAGCGGACCAAAACCTTCACCGGTCCCGCCTCTGCGCCGCGATCGTGGACCGGCTCACCTTCGGCGGGAACATTACCGAAACCCGCACCGACTCCCACGGCCTCGCCCATACCCGAAAACAACAACAGCCAACCTGAGCTGGCTCCCTGACATTTGGCCGTCCGTGGCCACCTCGCCTCCAGGCGCTCCTGAAGAATTGCTGCATGTGCTGGCCGCCATTCTCCGTCGTCACAGACGCACACAGCGCGTATTCTGTTGACATCTGCCGTCCACGTGCGGCACGAACAGTTACTAAAGGTGTAGAGCCGCTTTGGGCTTTGGGCCCGCGGTGACCCAGGAGGTCAAGAATGCCAAAGAAAGTTAAATGGTTGGATATGCCTGAGATCCAGGATTATCCGAATGCCGCCAGATATCTGGACCTGCTGGTCGACGTCGGCACGGCTGCTGCAACCGTTGAGGCCCTGAAGGTAGTGCCGGTGACGCACCAGAAGGCCAAAGACATCCTCCGGGCGGCGGCATTGCGGCTTTTGGACGCTTCGAATGCGCATGTGAGCTCTGATCTGGACAAGATAGTTAAGGGCACTAAACTGTCCCCTATCCTGCTGGTCCGTGGGGATCTGGCCAGGGGTGTCCCGCTGCACATCGCGGACGGCTACCACCGTGTGTGCGCCAGCTACTACACGGATGAAAACACGGACATACCGGTTCAGCTGGCCGATCTTGCACACTA
>DIZT01000144.1:0-668 GCA_002427975.1 Micrococcaceae bacterium UBA6021
GGCCTGGGAACAATCGAGGTCCACACGGACCAGAATGCTGAGCTTGTCGTTCATGGTGCTCCTACCCTTCATGGGTGACCGCGACGCTGCGGCACCCACGCAACTCATAGAAGATGCTCGCGTAGAGGATATCGAAGAATCATTTGGTAATGCGTAGGTAGCGGGGTGTCTGCGGCTGCCGGTTCGCCGGCGGGGATAGGGCTGCTGCTATGGAGCTGACGATGAGCGAACGCAGGGCTGTCACGAAGGTTCTGGCCACGGAATACCGCCGTGCTTCCAAAGCCAGGAAGGCGAGATCCTGGATCAGATCTGCGCGGTGACGGGCTGGCACCGCAATCATGCCCGCAAGGCGCTGGGTCTGGTCATGACGATCAGGGTTGTCCGTCCCCGCCCGCCGAAGCCACTGGTCTATGACGACGCCGTGATCGACGCGTGCGGTTCTGCTGGGCCGTGCAGGGCACTCCGTGCGGGCGGCTGCTGGCGGCGGCCCTGCCCGATCTGGTCCCGCGCCTGCGCCGGTTCGAGGAGCTTCAGATCGACGACGGGACGACCGCGCTGCTGCTGCGGATAGCGCCCGCGACGATTGACCGCCGACTCAAAGCGGACCGGGCCAAACTGGATCCGCGAGGCCGGTCCCATACCAAGCCGGGAACGCTGCTGAAGGACTC
>DIZT01000144.1:773-3018 GCA_002427975.1 Micrococcaceae bacterium UBA6021
CTGGTCGGTCATGAGGGCGGCAATTCCCAGGGCGAGTTCTGTTTCACCCTTGATATCACTGACATCGCGACGGGCTGGACGGAGACCGTGTCGGTGCGGAACAAGGCGCAGAAGTGGGTGTTCGCCGCGATCAGGGAGGCGACCGCGAAGTTCCCCTTTCCCGTCCTGGGCATCGACTCGGACAACGGGTCAGAGTTCATCAACTGGGGGCTGTTCCGCTGGTGCGAGCAGGAGAAACTGACCTTCATCCGGTCCCGGTCAGGGAACAAGAACAACGGCGCCCACGTGGAGCAGAAGAACTGGCACATGGTCCGCCAGACCGTGGGGTACCACCGCTACGACACCCCCGGCGAGCTGGAGCTGCTGAACCGGATCTGCGAGCTGCAGCGGCTACTGACAAACCATTTCGGCCCCAGCAGAAGTTCGTCTCCAAGGAGCGCAACGGCGCGAAGACCACGAGGAAGTACGACCTACCCGCCACGCCATACCAGCGGATTCGGGCCGACAAGGGCACAGTCCGCACCGCGGTCAAAACCAGACTCGGCCGGGAAAACCAGCCACTGAACCCGGCCGCCATCCAACGCCAGATCCAGGCACTCGCAGCCGAACTGCTCACCCTCACGACCAGCAAACAAGCCGCCAAACCCAAACCCGCCACGCGCGCACTTCCGAATGATTCCACGAAGAAAGCTACGCGCGCATCTTGACGGTGATGATTCCCCGGGCCCCTCGCTGTCGATCACGGCCCAGGCGGAGCGCGCATTCTCGCTCTGGCCTAACAAGGGCGAGACGGACCGCCGTCCGGCGCCGGCGGACGCCTATGTGCGTCTGGAGCCGGTGCCGCCGCTGCGTCCGGCCGTCACGACATTCACGCATGAGAGTTCGAAGGTCTGACCTCGGGTGTAAAAGACCGTCTACGCCTGACCGTCCGAAGGCGCCATGCTCTTCCTAGAGTGGGGCGCTTTCGCGCAGGCAGCGGTCTTCGGGGTCAATTACGCCCATGATGCGCTTGCCGATACTGCCCAGCTGACGCGACTGCGCCTTGGTCAGGGGATCGAACACGAGGCTGCGGACGGCCTTCACATGCCCCGGGGCGGTTTGGGTGATCTTCCCCCAGCCCGCGTCGGTGAGCGTGGCCAGCGTGATGCGCCCGTCGGATGGATCCGTGGAGCGATGCACCCAGCCCCTCTTCTCAAGCCTGCCCACCACCTGTGACAGGCGGGGGAGCCCCGACTCCGTGAAGCCCGCGAGGTCGCTCATCCGGCGTGTGCGCGCCGGAGCCTCGGACAGGCCAGCGAGGACCATGTACTCAAAGTGGCTCAGGCCGGCGTCCTGCTGCAGCTGGGCGTCCAGGGCGGCGGGCAGCTTCATGATCACAGCGACCAGCGTCAGCCAGACGTCGCGTTCTTCGCTGCTCAGCCATCGGGGCTCACTAACCTGTTCCATAGGGCCAGTCTAAGGCATTTACTTCATGGATGAAGTTTTATGTCGCCTAAATCACTTGCACCGTGAACTAATTAGCTGTACGGTTTACTTCAAGATTCAAGTACTTACCGGACCTATCCTCCTGAGGAGCCCAGATGACCGTCATGTCCGAGGCTGTCGCGCGGCCGTACGAACAGCCGGCCGCCGTCCGCAGCCAGGTCACCGTCCCGCTGCGCTTTCCTGATGGCTTCGCGGCCACCGCCGAGATCATGACGTTCCATGGGCTTGCTGACGGCAAAGAGCATCTGCTGCTCGCACTCGGAGAATGGGAGCAGACGCTCCTGGACCAGGGTCCGGAAGGCGCGGCGCCGCTGGTCCGGCTGCACAGCGAGTGCCTCACGGGCGACGTGTTCGGCAGCGAGCGCTGCGACTGCGGACCCCAGCTGCGCGAGGCAGTCGAGGAAATTGCCGCCGTCGGGGGTTTCCTGCTGTACCTCCGTCAGGAGGGGCGGGGCATCGGCCTGTACTCCAAGCTCGACGCCTACGCCCTGCAGGACACCGGCCTGGACACCTACGAAGCCAACGTGGCCCTGGGCCGCGGCGAGGACGAGCGGGACTACAGTGCCGCCGCCCAGATGCTCGGCGCGCTCGGCGCCCGCCGCATCCGACTCCTCACCAACAACCCGGACAAAGTGGGGCAGCTTAGGGCCTTCGGCGTTGAGGTGTCGGAGCAGGTCCCCACCGGGGTGCACCTCTCCGAGGCAAATCGCCGCTACCTGGCCGCGAAGCGCACCCACACCGCGCACACCATCGAGCTTCC
>DIZT01000144.1:3123-7654 GCA_002427975.1 Micrococcaceae bacterium UBA6021
CCAGCCAATGTTCCATCGCCGGCCAACGTGCCGTCCCATGACGAGCTGCTGGCCCGGGTGGATGCCCTGATTCCCCGGCTGCGGGAGCGCGCTGCGGAAACCGAGGAAATCCGCCGCATTCCGGAAGCCACCATGGCTGAACTGAAGGCAGCAGGGGTGTTCCAAATGCTCGCACCGAAGGCTGTGGGCGGCTTCGGCATGGGACTGGAAACCTATGTTGAGGTGGTTCGCCGCCTTGCCCAGGGATGTGTCTCCACGGCCTGGAGCGTGGGGCATCTGGTGGAACACGTATGGATGCTGGCCCGCTGGCCCCAGGAAGCCCAGGATGAGGTCTTCGCCAACGGTCCGGCCCCCTTGGCGGCCGCAACCGGCGCCCCTCCGGGCGTTGCGGAGAAGGTTCCCGGCGGGTTCACCGTCTCGGGCCGCTGGAGCTTCGCCTCCGGCATTATGCATTCCGAATGGGCGCTCCTGGCCGTGCAGCACGGTGATGTCCGCCTGCAGTGCCTGGTCCCGGTGTCGGATCTTGAGCTGCTGGACGTGTGGCACACGGCCGGTCTGCGGGGGACCGGAAGCAACGACCTCCGGGCGGACAATGTCTTTGTTCCGGAACACCGGGCCCTGGAGTGGAGCCTCCTGGCCGCCGCGGACAGCCCCGGCAGCCGCATCCACCCGGATCCGAACATCCACATCCCCATGGCCTCGTTCCTGAACATGGTGGCCCCGGCAGCCGCGTTGGGCGCCGCTGAGCACGCCATCGACGTGTTCCAAAACCTGATGATGGTGCGCAAGGTCAAGCAGACAACGCAGGCGCGGCAGGCGGATTCGCCGCTCGCGCAGGCCCGGTTCTCCCAGGCCTACGGCCACGTGGCAACGGCGCGGCTGCACTGGCAGGAAGCCGTCGGGGTGGTGGCCGCCTCCTATGACCGCCGGCCTGTGGCTTTCACCGACGAAGAGCGCGCGCGATACCGGCTCTCCCTCGGTCTCAGCGGCGCTGCGTCGGCCGAGGCTGTGCGACTCATCCTGACGGGATCCGGCGGCAGCGTGCACCGCCTCTCGCACCCGCTCCAGCGGATCCAGCGCGATGTCAACGTGCTTCTCAACCACGCCTCGTTGACCATGGATCCGATCCTGGAACAGGCAGGCCGTGGGCTTCTGGACCTCGGGTTTGCCATCCCGGCGGAGCAGTTCTAAGGAAGGCCGCCCACCCCTTGCAGGACGGCTGGCATCGGAGGAGGATGTTCGCCTCACTCCAGGAGGCCAGCGATGATCCAGCTTGGAAAGTTTGAACGGTACCTGATCGAGGAATTCTTCGATGACTACCGTGCCGGCGCAATGTCCCACCGCTCCTTTACGCGCAGGGTCGCGTTCATCATGGGAAGC
Source organism: Micrococcaceae bacterium UBA6021 (assembly GCA_002427975.1). GTDB lineage: Bacteria > Actinomycetota > Actinomycetes > Actinomycetales > Micrococcaceae > Arthrobacter. The sequence continues at coordinate 4,504 of DIZT01000144.1, forward strand.
ATGACGGCGGCATCGTCTGCAATGCTGCTGGTGGGGTGCACGCCGGAGGAAGTGCCGTCCAGCGGCGACCCGATGCCCGGCCCGGGCATCCCGTCATCGTCGACGGCGGGCACCGGCACCGCTTCTGCCGGGGCTGTGCCGGGAGCCAAGAGCCCGCTGTCCGTTCCGGAGGGCGCCGCGGGGCTTACGACGGCGACCGTCCGGTTCCCTGCCGACGGAACCGATATCAGTGGTTACCTCGCCCGGCCCGAAGGCAGCGAAGCCGGCCCGGCGGTGCTGGTGTGCCACGAGAACCGCGGGCTGACACCGCACATCCAGGACGTTGCCCGCCGCTTTGCCAAGGCCGGGTATGCGGCGTTGGCCCTTGACCTGCTGAGCAGGGAAGGAGGCACCGCCGGCCTTGACATCGACGCCGTGTCCGGTGCCCTCACCCGGGCAGGAGCCCAACGCCACGTTGCTGACTTCGCCGCGGCCTTTGACTACCTTCAGGCCCAGGACTTCGTGGACACCGGACGCATCGCCATGAACGGGTACTGTTTCGGCGGCGGCATAACCTGGCAGGCCGCCGTGGAGCTGCCCGGCCTGAAGGCAACCGCAGCGTTTTACGGGCCGGCCCCGGACCTCAACAAGGTGCCTGCCATCAAGGCGGCAGCGTTCGGGGTCTACGCCGAACTCGACCAGCGGATTACAGGGCAAATGCCGGCCCTGCGTGATGCCTTGGACGCCACCACCGTGACGCATCAGCTCACCGTTTATCCCGGCGTCGACCATGCCTTCCATAACGACACCAGCGACCGGTACAACGAAACACAGGCCACGGCTGCCTGGAACGACACCCTCGCCTGGTTCGGTCAGCACGTCTGAATCCCCAACGTCGTTCATTCCGCGGCATGGGCCATCCCGCTGCGGGTAGTCTTGAAGGATGAGCACCGCAACCCCATCAACGCTCACCTTTGACAGGCGTTTCGCCCGCGAACTCGAGGAGCTGGCGGTTCCCTGGCAGGCGGAGGAAGCCCCTGACCCGCAGCTGCTGGTCCTGAACGAGCCGTTGGCCAGCGAGCTGGGCCTGGACCCGTCCTCGCTGCGGACGCCCGAGGGGACGCTGCTGTTGATCGGCAACCGGGTCCCGGAGGGTGCCACGCCGGTGGCCCAGGCCTATGCCGGCCACCAGTTCGGCGGCTACTCGCCCCTCCTGGGCGACGGGCGTGCCCTCCTGCTGGGTGAGGTCACGGACATCCACGGGCAGCTTCGCGACATCCATCTCAAAGGCTCCGGCCGGACACCGTTCGCCCGCGCCGGTGACGGTCTCGCCGTCGTCGGTCCCATGCTGCGCGAGTACGTCGTCAGTGAAGCCATGCACGCCATGGGCATCCCCACCACGAGGTCCCTGGCCGTGGTGGCCACGGGGCGGCCTGTCCGCCGGGAAACCATGCTGCCCGGGGCTGTGCTCACCCGGGTGGCGAGCAGCCACCTGCGCGTCGGCAGCTTCCAGTTCGCCCGCGTCAACGGCGACACGGACCTCCTACGCCGCCTGGCCGATCATGCCATCAGCCGCCATCACCCGGACGCGGCGCACTCCGAAAGGCCTTATCTCGCGTTCTTCGACGCGGTCATCGCAGCCCAGGCGTCCCTGGTGGCGCAATGGATGCTGGTGGGCTTCGTCCACGGCGTGATGAATACCGACAACATGACCATCTCCGGCGAGACCATCGACTACGGACCGTGTGCGTTCCTGGACGCTTTTGACCCCGGCGCTGTCTACAGCTCCATCGACGAGGGCGGACGCTACGCCTACGCCAACCAGCCGCTCATTGCCGAATGGAACCTCACCCGGCTTGCCGAGGCGCTCCTGCCCCTGCTCCATGAAGACCAGGATCAGGCCGTTGCGCTCGCCGTGGAGTCCCTCGGCTCCTTCCGCACGCTGTACAGCGCGGGCTGGTCAGCCGGCATGAAATCCAAGCTTGGGCTGCGGGCGGACACGCACGACGACGTCGCGCCGCCTCTGGTCGACGGCCTGCTGGGCCTGCTCCACGAGGGGCAGGTGGATTACACGTCCTTCTTCCGGGTCCTCGGCTCGGCTGCCCGCGGCACGCCCGAGGCTGGCCGGGCCATGTTCGCGGACGCGGGAGCCTTCGATGCGTGGGCCGAACGGTGGCTGGCCCTGGCGCCGGACGCGTCCATGATGGACCGGGTCAATCCCGCGTACATCCCCAGGAACCACCTGGTGGAAGAGTCCCTTGACGCCGCCATCGCGGGCGATCTGGACCCCTTCAACCGCTTGGTGGCCGTTTTGGCCGATCCCTACACCGAGCGGCCCGGCCTGGAACGCTACGCCGGTCCCGCCCCTGAAGACTTCGGGAGCTACCGGACCTACTGCGGGACCTGAGCCAACAAGAGCGGCCGAATTGTCCCTCCCTGCCGGCTGTCGTCTCGGTAACGATATTGCAGGTCTGGCCCCGTAAGCGGCAGATGCCCGGTATGCTCACCAACTATGTCCCGGTTTGTTCAAAAAATGCGGCTGCCCGCCCTTGCCGGCGTGCTGGCGGTCGCCCTGGTTGGGTCGGCTGCGCTGCTTCCCTCCTATGCCGCCGACGACGCGCCGCCGGGCGGCTATCCCTCGTGGCAGGACGTCCAGAACGCCAGGCAAAGCGAGGCCGGCAAAGCGGAAGAGGTCACCAGGATCACCGGGCTGCTGGGCGGGCTCCAGGCCGAAGCAGAGACACTGGGCAATGCGGCCGTTACGTCCGCGGCCGAGTATGCGGTAAGCGATGCGGCGCTGCAGGCGGCCAGTTCCAAGGTGAATGTCCTGACCGCCCAGGTTGCGCGGGTCAACGGTGAGCTGGGTCAGTACAAGAAGGCGCTTGGCGCACTGGCCGCGCAGTCATACAAGACCGGCGCTACCAACATGGGGTTCTTCGTCGCCCTTGACGCCGTCCAGACGAACAACATCCAGGGCCTGAACATCGTCCAGATCGTCAGCGACAAAACAGCCTCGCTCGTCCGGAAATCCGCCGCAGCAGAGAAGGCCTCCCAGGCGCTCGCAGACCAGGAACAGGCAGCCAAGGCGGAAAGGGAACGCCTCGCCGTTGAGGCCAAAGCCAAGCTCGACGCCGCCCAGTCCGCCCAGCAGGCCATGTCCCGGCAGATCGCG
>DIZT01000144.1:7766-7898 GCA_002427975.1 Micrococcaceae bacterium UBA6021
GTGGAGGGGGAGTTCCGGCAGGGCCAGGCGGCCTTGGCCGCGTACGAAACGGCGCAGGCCGCCAAACGGGCGGCGGCGCAGGAACAGGCACGCCAACAGGCGGAGGCGGCAGCCAGGGCAGCTGCCCTGGCT
>DIZT01000174.1:0-7556 GCA_002427975.1 Micrococcaceae bacterium UBA6021
CGCCGTGGAGGCGGTCCATGCCGGCGTCTTCCCACTCGATGCTGATCGGGCCGGTGTAGCCGATCGCGGCCAGGGCGCGGAAGGATGATTCCCAGGGGACGTCGCCGCGGCCCGCGGAGACGAAGTCCCAGCCGCGGCGGGGGTCACCCCACGGCAGGTGCGAACCCATGACGGTATTCCGTCCGGTGGGCCGCAGCTTGGTGTCCTTGCAATCGACGTGGTAGATCCGGTCCTTGAAGTCCCAGATGAAGGACACGGGGTCGATGCCCTGCCACATAAAGTGGGACGGGTCCCAGTTCAGGCCGAACCCTTCGCGGTGGCCGATCGCTTCGAGGGTGCGGACGGTGGTCCAGTAGTCGTAGGCGATCTCGGAGGGGTGGACCTCGTGGGCGAAGCGCACGCCGCATTCGTCGAAGATGTCCAGGATGGGGTTCCAGCGGTCGGCGAAGTCCTGGTAGCCGGCCTCGATCACGGCGGCGGGGACGGGCGGGAACATGGCCACGTACTGCCAGATGGAGGACCCGGTAAATCCGACGACGGTGTCCACCCCGAGTGCCTTGGCCAGCCGGGCGGTGTGTTTCATTTCCTCCGCGGCGCGCTGCCGGACGCCTTCGGGATCGCCGTCGCCCCAGACCTTGGCGCCCACGATGGCTTCGTGGCGGAAGTCGATGGGGTCGTCGCACACGGCCTGGCCCTTGAGGTGGTTGGAGATGGCCCAGACCTTGAGGTTGTACTTCTCCAGGATGGCGAGTTTGGATTCGACGTAGCCGGGTTCGTCCCAGCGCCAGGCGTCCAGGTGGTCCCCGGAGACGGCGATTTCCAGGCCGTCGTAACCCCAGCCGGAGGCCAGGCGCGCGACTTCCTCGAAGGGGAGGTCGGCCCATTGGCCGGTGAACAGGGTGTAGGGGCGGGGCATGTCAGGCTCCTTCTGCGGGTGCGGACGGGGTGAGCTGGATGAGTGAACTTTTCGCGGCGGCGGATTCTTCGATGGCGTTGAGGATGCGCTGGACGGTCAGGCCATCCTCGAACGACGGCGACGGCGGGGTTCCGGCGTCGATCGCCAGCAGGAAGTCGCGGACCTCGTGCGTGAAGGTGTGCTCCCAGCCGATGATGTGGCCCTGCGGCCACCACGCTTCAAGGTACGGATGCTCGGGTTCGTTGACCAGGATCCGGCGGAAGCCCTGCTCGCGGGCTGGGGCTGTGGCGTCCAGGAAACCGAGTTCGTTCAGGTTCTCCAGATCGAAGAGGAGGGCGCCCTTTTCCCCGTAGATCTCCAGCTTCAGCGAGTTCTTCCGGCCGGTGGCCACCCGGGAGACCTCCACCGAGGCGATCGCTCCGGAGGCGAGGGACAGCGTTGCCCAAGCGGCGTCGTCGACCGTTACTTCCTCCAGCCCGGCCGCTCCGGGACGGTGCGTGGTGAACGTGTGCGTCCGGCCGGACACCTCCGTGACCTGGTCCCCGAGCAGGAACAGCACCTGGTCGATCGCGTGGGAGGCGATGTCCCCCAGCGCCCCGGAACCCGCGGTCTCCTTTTTGAGCCGCCACGTCATGGGTGCGGTCTCATCGGCGAGCCAGTCCTGAAGGTAGGCGGCACGAACGTGCCGGACGGCTCCCAGGCGGCCCTCGGCAATCAGTTCCTTCGCGAGGGCCAGTGCCGGGACACGCCGGTAGTTGAACCCAACCATGGACTGGACTCCCGCTGCCCGGGCAGCCTGCGCCGCGGCGGTCATGGCCTCGGCCTCGGCCAGGGTGTTGGCAAGTGGTTTCTCCAACAGCACGTGCTTCCCCGCCTCGAGGGCGGCGATCGCGATCTCGGCGTGCAGCCAGCCCGGGGCGCAGATGTCCACGATGTCGATGTCATCGCGTTCGATGACCGTCCGCCAGTCCGTTGCGGACTCCGCCCAGCCGTACTTCCCGGCGGCTTCGGCAACCCCGGCGGCGTCCCGGCCCACCAGGACCTTCTGCTCAAACGCCCGGACGTCGAAGTAGCTGGCAACGTTCCGCCAGGCGTTGGAGTGGGCTTTGCCCATAAACGCATAGCCGATCATCGCGACGCCGAGAGTTTTGGGTTCGGGGCGTTGGGCAGGTGTGGTGCCTTCTGGTGCCGGAGGTGGCGTGTTCGCCGTCGTCATAGTGGTGCTCCTCAAGGATGGGCTGGTGGGCGGTGCTGGCGTCTACTTCACGGCGCCGGCGGACAGACCCGCCACGAGATGCTTCTGGACCAGGATGAAGCCGATCAGCACCGGCAGGCTGACCACCACGGAGGCGGCCATCAGCTGGTTCCAGAACACGTCCGATTCGCTTGCATAGGACTTGAGCCCGAGCGAGAGAGTCTTGGTGGCCTCGTTGGTCAGGACCGAGGCAAACAGAACCTCGCCCCAGGCGGATATGAAGGAGTACACCGCCACCGCAATGATGCCCGGCTTGGCGACGGGGAGGATCACCCGGAAGAGGGCGCCCATGCGGCCGGTGCCGTCGATCATGGAGGCTTCCTCAAGCTCCTTGGGGATGGAGGCGAAGTACCCGCTCAGCATCCAAATGGCGAACGGCAGCGTGAAGGTCATGTACGTGATGATCAGCCCGAGGTAGGAGCCTTGGAGCTGCAGGCCTGTGAGGTTCCGGATCTGGGTGAAGATCAGGTACAGCGGGAGCAGGAACAGGATGCCCGGGAACATCTGGGTGGACAGGACGGTCAGGCTGAACGCCCGCTTCCCTTTGAATTGGAGCCGCGCGATGGCATACGCGGCGAGGACCGCGACCGTCACCGAGCAGACGGTGGCGCAGACGGTGATGATCAGGCTGTTCTGGAAGTACTTGGCCAGGGGAACGGTTGTCCAGATGTCCAGATACGGTGACGCAGTGATTTCCCGGGGAATCCACTGGAACAGGCCGGCGACGTCCTTGAGCGGTTTCAGCGAGGTGGACACCACCACGTAGAGGGGGATGGCTACCCAGAGGGACAGGATGGTCAGCACCACGTTCCTCAGAATACGGAAGTTTCGGGTCTCAATCATTGTCGGCCCCCTTGGGCAGCACCATACGGATGTAGAAGGCGGAGGCGATGAACAGGGCGATCAGGAGCAGGACGCTCATGGCTCCGCCAAGGCCGAAGTTCCAGCTGCCGAATGAGTTCTGGTAGATCAGCGGCGAAACCAGGGTGGCCTCCTTGGGGGACGACGCGCCGAACAAAACGAAGGGAATGTTGAACTGGTTGAAGGTCCAGAGCGACATGACCATCAGCAGCACGCCGTTGGCCGGGCGGACCATGGGCAGGGTAATGGTGCGGAACTGCTGCCAAAGGGACGCGCCGTCGATGGCCGCTGCTTCATAGACATCGTTGGGGACATTCTGCAGGGCAGCCATCAGCATCAGGAACGCGAAGGGCCACAGCTGCCAGATGTTCACCACGATCATGGCTCCGAAGGAGTTCTGGCCCAGCAGCCAGAAGGGGCGTTCATCGCCAAACAGATGGAACGTATCCACAAGGATCTGGTTCACCGCGCCATCGCGCTGATTGAACATAAACGCCCACGCGATGGTGCCCACGTAGGCGGGAAGGGCATAGGGGATCAGGAAAAACGTGCGGAGGATGGCGCGGCCCTTGAAGTTGGAGGACAGGAAAACGGCGCCGGCCATGCCCAGGATCCATGAGAAGCCCACCACTAGGATGGTGTAGCCCAGGGTCCGGCCTACCGTGCTGAAGAATGCCTGCCCGATGGTGCTTTCCGGGTTAAGCCCGTTGATGAAGTTCTGCAGGCCCACAAACGGGGCATTGAGCCAATTCGTGAGGTTGAGCTGGGTCAGGGAAATGAAGGCGATCCAGATGCCGAGCAACATGGGCCCGATATGGATCAGGATTTCCAGGATGGCGGCCGGGAGGATCAGGCCGTAGGGGAGGAAGGAACGGCGTGGCTTCCTGGCCGGCGGCGCAGTGACGTTTTCCGGTTGGCCGGGCGCGGGATTGGGGGCAGACCGGCCGGCGTCAGCGGGGCTGCTTTCCAAGGCTGAGTGGGTCATGGGAACTCCTTTGCCGGGGTGCGGGGGCATTGCCGGATGGCAGTGCCCCCGCACCCTCCAGGCTTGGTTACTGGGCCGCAGCCATCTGGTTGTTGGCATCCTTGAGGGCTGCCTTGATGTCCGCATCGGAGACGGTTCCCGTTGCAGCCTTGGCGAAGAGGTTCTTGATGGCGGTGCCGGTCAGCGTCTCCATCTGTCCCTCCTTGGCGATCAGCGGCATGGGCACGGAGTGGTTGGCCAGTGCGTCGTTCTTGGCCTTGACCTCGGGGGTCTGGAACGCTGCGTCCGACGACGCTCCGGTCACCACGGGCAGGGAGGAGTAGGACTTGTTCAGTGCAACCTGCTCGGCATCGCTGGTCAGGAACCCGGCCAGCTTAATGGCATTTTCCTTGTTCTTGCTGTTCTTGAAGACGCTCAGGTTGATCCCGGCGACGTGGCTCTGGGTACCGGCATCACCGGTGGCCCCGGCAGCCAGCATGGGAATTGGGGCAACCGCCCAGTCCTTGAAACCGCGGGCGTCAAAGTTCTTCAGCGGGCTCTGGTCGAACATCATGGCCGCCTTGCCGTTGATGACGTTGTCAACCTTCTGGCTGCCCTGGCTGATTTCGGCGTCCGACGGCGACATCACCTTGTCGTTTGCCATCAGATCGATGAACTGCTTGACACCTGCCACCTGCGGATCGCTGTCGAAGGTCGGCTTGCCGTCCTTGTCGAAGAGCGTGCCGCCGTTCTGCAGACCCCGGATGAACGCCTGGTGCGAGTTGGCCGACACCGAAGCGCCGGCCGCCGTGAAGCCCCACTGATCCGGCTTCCCGTCACCGTTGGTGTCCTTGGTGAGCTTCTTGGCGTCAGCCACGAACTCCTCCCAGGTCACCGGCGCCTTCTCGATTCCGGCTTCCTTGAACAGCTTCGTGTTGTAGTACATGTTGTACGCCAGCCCGTAGAGGGGTACCGACGTCGGCGTCTTGCCCGCCGCACCGCCGGTGGACCAGCTGGTCTTCAGGAAGCGGTCCTTGCCGCCGACGGCTTCCAGCAGCGCGCCTTCCACCGGTTCGAACGCTCCGGTTTCCTGCAGGGTCACGGCCCAGGTATTGCCGATATTCAGGACATCCGGTCCGTCGCCGCTGGTGACCGCAGTCAGGATGCGGTTGTAGAGGTCCGTCCAGCTGATGACCTCAAGATTGACCTTGACGCCAGTCTTTTCCGTAAAGCGGTCCAGGGACGGTTTCAGCTTTGCTGCGGTGTCGTCCAGGCTGTTGCCCTGGTCTGACGCCCAGTAGGTGATGGTGTCGCTGGAGGCTGCGGCGCCACCACCGCCGCAGGCACTGAGGCCCAGAGCCAGCGATGCTACGGCTGTCAGGGCCGACAGGACTTTCAGGGGATTCTTCATGGTTGCTCCGGTTTTTCTCGTCGTCGAGCGGGTGCGGGCATGCGGGTGCTGCGGACTGTGCAGCTGGTGCTGATTACGCGGACAGCGTTGCAGCGGTGGGGTCCCAGTCCTCCGGCAGAGCGGGGACGGGGGCGGCGGAGCTCGCGACGTCCACGAACGCGCGGGCGTCGATGGATTCTGCGATGGAAGCCATGGTGTCCAGCACATGGAACGCCAGCTCGCCCTGCGCGCGGTGCGGGCGTCCTTCACGGAGGGCGCGGGCCATTTCCAGGACGCCTGCCCCCCGGCCTGCGGTGGAGCCGATGGAGGGCACCGTGGTCCAGTCGTCCGAGCCCGTGGCGCAGATCCGCACGTCGCCGTCGAACCTGTTGGGATCGGGGAACGCGATAGTGGCCTCGGTGCCGGTGATTTCCACAAATCCGGCGCGTTTAAAGGGGGAATCGAAGCTGAATATGCTTTGCGCGGATTCGCCGCCCTCAAATTCGAGGATGGAGCTCACGTGGGTGGGAACGGTCACCGCGAACTTTTCGCCGGCCTTGGGTCCCGAGCCGATCACCCGGGTTTCCTTGGACTTTGAACCGAAGGCAGCCACCCGCCGGATGCTGCCGAACGTCTGCACCAGGGTAGTGAGGTAGTAGGGGCCGATGTCGAAGAGCGGACCGGCCCCGTCCTGGAACAGGAAAGCAGGGTTGGGATGCCACGACTCCGGCCCCGGCGACTGCATCAGTGTCAGGGCAGTGAGCGGCGCGCCGATGTCGCCACGCTCGATCATCCGGCGGGCTGTCTGCAGGCCGGCGCCCAGGAAGGTATCCGGTGCGCAGCCAAGGCGTACGCCGGCGGCATCGGCGGTCTTGAGCAGGCCCAGGCCGCTTTCGCGGTCCAGCGAGAAGGGCTTTTCGCTCCAAACGTGTTTGCCTGCGTTGACGGCGCGCGTTGCCACCTCCACATGGGCTGCGGGGATGGTCAGGTTAATGACAATCTCCACATCAGGGTTGCCCAGCACCGCCTCCACGCCGCCGTGCACCGGCACGCCGTATTCTGCTGCCCTCGCGGCCGCGGCCTCCTCGAAGAGGTCGCCAATGGCCACGACCTGGACGTCCGGGAAGCTGGTGAGATTGTCCAGATACTCCTTGCTGATGACTCCGGCTCCGATGATGCCGACTCCAACCGGCCCTGTCTTTACTGCGTCGTGGCTCATGCGGATACCTTTCCGGCGCTGAGGTAGGAGTAGCTGTCCTGGACGGCGTCGAACATGTCACCTTGGAAGTCGTCGAGCTCAATGACTGCGGCTTCGAGGGAGCCCGCCGCGCTGATGACATCCCAGATGGCCATCTTGCCGTTGCCCACGGCAGTCTGGCTGGACGGGTCCGAGGTCAGCGGACCGTCCTTGATGTGGATGAACTTCACGCGGTCGCCGAGCCTCGCCAGCAGTTCCGCAGGGTTCTGGCCGCCAACGGCGGCCCAGTAAGTGTCGAGCTCCAGCACGACGGCGGGATCAAGGTTGTCGGCGAGGTGTTCCAGGGCTGTCTTGCCGTCGATGACAGACTCAACTTCCCACCAGTGGTTGTGGTAGCCGACCCGCACCCCATATTCCGCTCCCTTGGCGGCCGCGGCGTTGAGCTGCTCCGCCGTTTCCTTGATGTCGGCGAGGGAGTTCCAGCGCTCAGTGGGGACGTGCGGGTCAATGACCGTGCCAATGCCGAGCTGACGGGCAGCGGCAAAGATCTCGTCCTGGTCTTCCCTGAGCAGCGGTGCGTGGCCGGAAGGCGCGGTGAGGTTATTTTCAGTCAGAGCTTGCTTCAGTTCGGCAGCCTTGGCGACGAAGCGGTAGGGCTCAACCATGGTGAAGCCGATGTCCGCCAGGCGCCGGATGGTTCCCGCCAGGTCCTCTTCCAAGGCCTTACGGACCGTGTAGAGCTGAATCGAATATGGCACTGTCTCTCCTCGTCGTTGGGGTGGGGCTGCTGTTGTCCCAGGTACTTCTCAGGTCAGTGAGCTGCCTCACAACTCAAGCTAGAGGGACTTTTGACGACAGTCAAGCAAAAGCTGAAAAGTAATCGACAATCTTTCGGTGGTGTGACATGCATAAGCGCTTCGTGCTATCACTGAGTCATGACTCCAACGACAGGACGCGAGATCGGTGCAGAAG
>DIZT01000174.1:7675-8622 GCA_002427975.1 Micrococcaceae bacterium UBA6021
GCAGCCAATCTGTCCCGTGCCGGTGACCTGTTCCAACTCCTGCGGGACGGCAAAGCACGCACCCGCGCCGAACTGGCCCTGACTACCGGCCTGGCTCGTTCTACCGTGGCGTCGCGGATCGACGCGCTGATTCTCTCGGGACTGGTGGGTCCTGCAGGGGAGGCTAACTCGAGCGGCGGCAGGCCGCCGTCGCGCTTTGCCTTCAACCCGGCGGCACGCACCGTACTGGCTGTCGACGTCGGCGCCACCCATGTGATTGTTGCCGTCACCGATCTGGGCGGCAGAGTCCTGGCGGAGCAGCGGCTCGTGCAGGACGTCGCCGACGGCCCGGAAACGGTGCTGGACAGGGTGGTGGGGGAAGGGCTTTCGCTCTTCGCCCAGGCCGGGCGCAGGAAGAACAGCCTGGCCGGCGTGGGGATCGGGTTGCCCGGCCCGGTGGAACATGCCACCGGACGGCCGGTCAAACCGCCCATCATGCCCGGCTGGGACGGGTTCGACGTGGTCCGCTACGTGCAGCGCTCGCTGCCCGTGCCCGTCCTGGTGGACAACGATGTGAACATCATGGCCCTTGGCGAACGGACCGCCCACTGGCCGAATGAAGACAACTTCCTGCTCATTAAGGTGGCCACCGGTATCGGCTCCGGCATTATCAGCAGCGGCCAACTGCAGCGGGGTGCCAACGGAACTGCCGGCGATCTTGGGCACGTGCGCGTTCCGCGTGGTGACGACGTGTTGTGCCGGTGCGGCAACTATGGCTGCCTTGAGGCGCTGGCATCGGGGCCGGCTGTGGCTGCGGCCCTGAACAGCCAGGGCGTGCCTGCGGCCAAGGGTAGCGATGTCCTGCGCCTGGTCGCCGAAGGCAATTTGCAGGCTATTCAGGCCTTGCGCCAGGCCGGCCGGGATGTCGGCGACGTGCTGGCCACGGTGGTCAACCTGCTCAATCCGTC
>DIZT01000174.1:8752-11833 GCA_002427975.1 Micrococcaceae bacterium UBA6021
GCCGCTGGCCACCACCCACCTGCGGATTGCTCTTTCCGTGGCGGGGGACCAGGCGGCCATCTTGGGTGCGAGTCAGATGGTCACCCAGTACGTCCTCTCGCCGGCAGCGATTGAGGCCACGCTCCAGGCGGCGGGCTGACCGCGTCTGCAAGAAACTAGGCTGTAATTACGCGGACCGGCGCGTCAGCCAGCCAGGCCTTGACGTCCTCGAAGGCGCCCCCGTAGAACTGCTCATAGCTCTCCCGCGTGACATAGCCGAGATGCGGGGACAGCACCGTGTTCGGCGTGCTGAGGAGAGGGTGGCCAGCCGGAAGCGGTTCATGGTCAAACACGTCCAGTGCGGCGCCCCGGATCCAGCCTTCGGTGAGGGCACGGACCAGGGTATCCTGGTCCACCAGGGGACCGCGGGCGGTGTTCACGAGGATGCCTTCCGGGCCAAGCAACCGCAGTTCCGGCTCACCCACGACCCCCTCGGAGCGGGGAGACAACCGCAAATGGAGGGTGGCGACGTCGGAATTCCTGAATAGGTCCTCCTTGCTGACCTTCTGAACGCCGGCCCCGGTGGCGGCCTCATCGGTGAGATTCTGGCTCCAGGCGAGCACCTCCATGCCAAACGCCTGCCCGTACGCCGCGATCCGCCGCCCGATCTTGCCCAGGCCCACGATACCCAGGGTCTTGCCGGACAGCTCCATTCCCACCGAGGTTTGCCAGGTGCCGGCGCGCAGCGAGTTCTCCTCGGTCGGGAGGTTGCGGGCGATCGCGAGCAGCAAGGCCCACGTCAGTTCGGGGGCGGCGGTGGGTGACCCGGGCGTGCCGCACACCGTGATGCCGAGTTCCGTAGCCGCGGCCACGTCGATGGAGGCGTTGGCCATTCCCGTGGTCACCAGGAGCTTCATCCCCGGGAGCCGTTCCAGCACGGTGCGGGGAAACGGGGTCCGCTCCCGCATCGCGATGACGATGTGGAAGCCTGTGAGCGCCGCTGCCAGTGCCTCCTCGGACTGGAATGGCTCGCGGAAGACGGACGTTGCAACGCCGGCCTGTTCCAGGGAGGACCAGTCAGCGAAGCCGTGCGCAACGTCCTGGTAGTCGTCAAGGATGGCAAGCCGTTGCTGCATGTCTGTTCCTTCGTCCGAGGGTGCGGCTTAATATCCCGCACGGTGGGCCGGCTGGTGTGAGGTTCATCGTATGCCAGGGCGCCATGACGCTGCCTGTGGCGTCCGGCGCTACCGGGCGTGATAGCAATGGGAGTGATGAAATCACTTTTAAACTCTGCGGATATCCCGTGAGTGGACAATTCCTCGCCAAAGTGCCCCGCGGCTGGATCCTGCTCGCCTGCATAGGGCTGCTGGCGCTGAACCTGCGCGGCCCCCTCGTTGCCGTTGCCCCCGTGGTGGACGTCATGCAGGCCGACCTGGGATTTACCCCCGTCATGCTGGGCCTGCTGACCAGCATTCCGGTGCTGTGTTTTGCGCTCGCCGCGTCGCTGGCTTCCCTGGCGGCGAGGAAACTAGGAGCGGAGTTCGCCGTTTCCCTCACCATCCTGGGCGTCCTGGCAGGCGTGATTGTCCGCTCGGCGGGCGGGCCGGGGCCGGTGGTAGCGGGTACCGTGATGATCGGCGTGGCCATCACCGTGGGCAACATCGCAGTGCCGTTGATTATCCGCCGCGACTTCGCGCCGCAGCGGCAGGGCACCGCCATGGGCGTCTATACGGCAGCGTTGAACATCGGATCATTCGTGACGTCGATGGTCACCGCGCCGCTGGCCGAGCTGGCCGGTTGGCGGGTGGCGCTGGCGTCCGTGGGCATCCTGGCGGTGGTGGCCATCGTTTTCTGGACGCTCGCCGTGGGTGCCCGCACCGCGTTTGTGCCCTCCCGCGCAGTGGTGGGCGGCGGCCAGGAGCATCCCGCAGTCAAGGGCTCCGGCTGGATCACCGCCGGCCTGACCGCAGGCTTCGCCGGTCAGGCCTTTTCCTACTATGCGGTGACGGCGTGGCTGCCGAGCTACCTCCACGACGAGCTGGGCATGTCCGCCTCGGCGGCCGGAGCAGGATCGTCGCTGTTTCAGATCTTCGCCATCGTCGGAGGCCTGGGTGTGCCGTTTGCGGCCAAGTATTTAAGTACGACGACGACGGCGGTCACCTTGGGGCTGTTGTGGACGGCCGTTCCGGCCGGTCTCCTGCTGGCGCCCCAGCTGTGGTGGCTGTGGTCCACCAGCGGCGGCATCGCGCAGGGCGGCGGGATCACGCTGATCTTCATCGCCATCATCAAGCTGGCCCGGGATCAGGCGTCCGCGGGCCGGATGTCCGCCACGGTCCAGGGGCTCGGTTACAGCTTTGGGGCGGTGGCCCCGCCGCTCGTGGGCTTCGTGCACGACGCCTCGGGTTCCTGGACCCCGGCGCTGCTGGTGATCCTGGGGTCCGTGCTGATGTTCTTCGTCAGCACAACTGCCTCGGTACGGTTGGTGCCCCGGGGGCGCTGACGCGTCCCGCCGTCGTCGTTCCAGGCTCTCCACAACCCGGCACGAACCCCGACCTGGCGCACACGAAGGTGAAGCCCCGGAATCCGAAGATTCCGGGGCTTCACGTGTTGCTGAGGGGTGTTCCGTCGCCGGGCCGGCTCCCCGGATTTCGGGGTTCCTGTTGCGAAGGGCCAGCCGGCCCGGCGGACGGAAATCTGTGGAGCAGCCTAGGCTGCGGCGAGCTCCGCCGCGGTTGCCTTTTCGCGGGCCTCCGTCAGGTACCTGGCGTAGGCGGGGAGCGTCAGGAAGGACGGGAAGTCCTGGCTGAGCGTGACTTCTTCGAAGATGTCGCGGGAGTCTTCGAAGCGGTCGCCGTCGAAGCGTTCCAGGCGTGCGAACTCTTCGTCGAGCAGTTCCTCGATCCACTGGTGCGTGATGATTTCGCCGCGGTCCGTGATGGCGCTGGCGAACATCCACTGCCACAGCTGGGAGCGGGAGATCTCCGCGGTGGCGGCGTCCTCCATGAGGTTGTGGATGGCGACGGCGCCGTTCCCGCGGAGCCAGGATTCGATGTAGCGGATGCCTACCTCGATGTTGTTCCGGATGCCCTGTTCGGTGATGGT
>DIZT01000207.1:0-601 GCA_002427975.1 Micrococcaceae bacterium UBA6021
ATGCCGAAATTGGAGCCCCCGTGAGCGAAACCAGCATCCCTATCCCTGCCGATCTCCTGCCCAAAGACGGACGGTTCGGCGCAGGTCCGTCCAAGGTCAGGCCGGAGCAGCTTGAAGCGCTCTCCGCGGCGTCCACGACCATCCTGGGTACTTCGCACCGCCAGGCCCCCGTCAAGAACCTGGTGGGCTCCGTCCGCGAGGGTCTCAGCCAGTTCTTCCGCGCCCCCGAAGGCTATGAAGTGGTTCTGGGCGTCGGCGGATCCACCGCTTTCTGGGACGTCGCCAGCTTCGGCCTGGTGGAGAAGAAGGCCCAGCACCTGTCCTTCGGCGAGTTCGGCTCCAAGTTCGCCTCGGCCACCAACAAGGCCCCCTTCCTGGATGCCTCCTCCATCATCACGTCCGAGCCCGGCACGCGCCCGGTGTCGCAGGCCGAGGCAGGCGTGGACGTCTATGCCTGGCCGCAGAACGAAACCTCCACCGGTGTCGCGGCTCCCGTCAAGCGCGTTGCGGGCGCCGACGCCGGTTCCCTGGTCCTGGTGGACGCCACCTCCGCAGCCGGCGGCCTGGACGTGGACGTCTCCGAGGCCGATGTCTATTACTT
>DIZT01000207.1:633-7680 GCA_002427975.1 Micrococcaceae bacterium UBA6021
GGGTGCCTGACTTCTTCAGCCTGCCGACCGCGATCAGCAACTCGCGGCTGAACCAGACCTACAACACGCCCTCGCTGAGCACCCTGGTGACCCTGGACAACCAGGTGCAGTGGCTCAACGCCAGCGGCGGCCTGGACTTCGCGTCCGCCCGCACTGCGGACTCCGCCGGCCGGATCTACTCCTGGGCCGAGGCCTCCGAGTACGCGACTCCGTTTGTGGCCAAGGCGGAAGACCGTTCCAACGTCATCGCCACCGTTGACTTCGACGACTCGATCGACGCCGCCGCAATCGCCAAGGTGCTGCGCGCCAACGGGATCGTTGACACCGAGCCGTACCGCAAACTGGGCCGCAACCAGCTCCGGATCGCCACGTTTGTGGCCATCGAGCCGGCCGATGTTTCCGCGCTGCTGGCAAGCATCGACTACGTGGTGGGCGAACTGCGCAAGTAGCGCTCTGCGCGGGCTTCCGCGGTCAGGGCTGGTCGGCGTCGTCGGGGTGTGCAACCCGGGCGGCGCCGTCGTCGTTTAAGCCTGGGGCGGCACGGAGGGACTCGACGCCGAAGTAGCGCAGGCCGCGGGCGCGGCGGTTGAAGGTGAGCCGGAGCTGCTGGGCGCGGATGATCCACACCATGCCGATCACGGCCGCGATGATCCCGGAGGCGGCCGCAACAGAGAGGGACCACCGCGGGCCGGCGGCATTGGCCACCCAGCCCACCAGGGGCGCCCCGATGGGTGTGCCGCCCATGAAGATGGCCATGTAGAGGGCCATGACCCGGCCGCGCATGACGGGATCGGTGGTGGTCTGGACGTAACCGTTGGCGCTGGTCATCATGGTGATCGCGAACAGGCCGACCGGTACCAGCGCGACGCCGAACCAGAAGTAGTCCGGGGCAAGCGCGGCCAGCCCCGACGTCACCCCAAATGCCGCTGCTGCACCGAAGATCATCCGCAACCGGGGCTTGCCGCGGCCGGCGGAGAGCAGCGCGCCCGCCACGGAACCGATGGCCATGATGGAATTCATGAGTCCAAAGGCGCTGGCGTCCAGCCCGAATTCCGTGCCAACCATGGCGGCGATGAACAGCACGAAGTTAAGGCCGAGCGTTCCCACGATAAAGACCGCCACCAGGACCACTACGATGTCCGGCCGGAACCGCACATAGCGCAGCCCCTCCCGGATGCGGCCCTTGCCCGGAGCCGCCCGGGGAAGCTGGCGCAGCGACGCGGAGGGGATCTTCCACAGGCTCAGCAGCATGGCCAGGAACGTGCCGGTGTTGATCAGGAATACCCAGCCGGGACCGACCGCCACCGTGAGGACACCGGCCACGGCGGGCCCGATCATCCGGGCGACGTTAAAGGAGGCGCTGTTCAGGGCCACGGCGTTGGGCAGATAATCGTCCCGCACGAGCTCTGAGACAAAGGTCTGCCGGACGGGGGCGTCGAGGGCGGAGACCATGCCCAGCAGCAAGGCGAAGCCGTAGACGTGCCACAGCTGTCCAGCGCCGAGAACCACCAGAACACCCAGGCCGGTGCTCAGCAATGCCATGAGCGACTGGGTGATGACCAGCAGCTGCCGGCGGCTGTAACGGTCTGCAACAAGGCCGGCCACGGGCGCCAGGAAAAGCTGCGGCCCCAGCTGGAGAGCCATGGTGATGCCCATGGCGCCGGCGTCGTGGTCGGTGAGGTGGTCGAACACCAGCCAGTCCTGGGCCGTCCGCTGCATCCAGGTTCCGATGTTGGAAACCAGTGCGCCGATGAACCAGATCCGGTAGTTGAGGATGTGCAGGGATTTGAAGGTGGACATCAATGCCTGCCTTCGTGGTGTTCAACCCTGCGCACTGTCAACTGCTTAGTCAGCCTCGCCTGCAGGAACAGTAGCCCCGGTTGCTTCTTCGTGGGAAGGGACAGCCTCCGCGGCGGGTGACTCGTCTTCCTCTGCTGCCCTGGCATCCTCGGGGCGGACCCGGTCTGCCCACGGCACCCACTCCGGGGACAGGGTGGAGTCCTCAGACGGCAGGAGGCCAAGCTCGCTGACGGTGACCACCTTGGAGCGGGAGTTCCGGGTCAGGACCGCGTACCAGTGCCAGCCGTGGTACCCGGGCAGCATTGATTCGAAGAGGTGCGTGACCAGGCGGTCGCCCTCGCTTTTGGCGGCCAGGTGCGCACCGATGTCCGACGGCGCCGTGATGCCTTCGATGGCGGTTCGCGCCTCGGCAACGGCAGCTGCGAGGAACGCATCCGGCTTACCGGTCCGCCATACGGGCACGCCCGCGCGGCGCTTGGCCTCGGTTTTGGCAACCGCTGCCGGCGCCTGCTCCGCTGCCGTGGTGTCCGGCTGTTCTGCTTCCGTATTCATCGCCAAGACCTAAACGTCCAGCTCGTCGGCAACCTTACGCAGGGCAGTTGCGATGGCCTTGCCCTTGTTGCCTTCCGGGTACTTGCCCGCGGACAAGGTTCCGGAGAGGTTGTCCAGCACACTGACCAGGTCCTGGACGAGGGGTGCGAGGTCCCGGGCACTGGGCCGCTTGGCCTTGGCGATGGACGGTGTCTTGTCCAGGACACGCAGGCCCAGGGCCTGGGCACCCTTGCGGCCGTCGGCAACGCCGAACTCAACGCGGGTGCCGGCCTTCAGCTCCGTGACGCCTTCGGGCAGCGCTGATTTGGGCAGGAAGACTTCCTGGCCGTCCTCGCCCGCGAGGAATCCGAAACCTTTTTCCTTGTCATACCACTTGACCTTGCCGGTAGGCACGTAATCAACCTTCTTCGTTCTGGGCTCTTCTGACACGGCAGGCAGTCACCGCATCCGCACCGATGTGCGGGTTCAGGGCATGACTGCGACGGACCGTGCTGGTCTGTTCCTTCAAGGTTATCCTGCCGGGGACAGGAATCCTGCCTGTTAGCGTTACGTGCATGACACCCTCGCGATACCGGCGCCCACTCATGATCTGCGCAGCGGTTGTTGCCATGCTTTCCCTCGTGGCGGTGGGAGCAGTGATGGCACTGGCCTTCGCGGGCTCCGCTGCCCCGGCCTGGGTCACCTCCACTGCCCTGTACGGCTTGCCCGTGGCCTTCCTGCTGATGCTCTTCCTGATCCTGGACAGTGTGGCCGGGCGGCGCCGGGCAGGAAAGCCCGGCGGGCGGTAACGTTGGATTGATGTCCCTAATCCGCGCGCTCAGTAAAGAACTGGAAGCACGCAGCGATGACTCGTTGCGGGTGCTCTTCTCAGCGCGGCCGGACCTTATGTCCCCCGCGGTGCCTGACTTTTCCGTCCTGGCTGCCAGGGCGAGCGCCCGGGTCAGCGTCCAGCGCGCGTTGGAACGGCTTAACAGGCCACAGATGCAGGTGCTCGAAACCCTGCACCTGTGCACCAACACGGACACCGAACACAGCGCGTCGGCTGCGGGTGTCCGCAAACTCATTGCGGGGTCCACCGTTGCGGCCGTGGACCGGATCCTGGCATCGCTCCAGGACCTGGCTTTGGTGCACCGGGCCGAGCCGCCGCACGGAACTCCCGTTTCGGGCCACCGGCAGCGCTACTTCCTGCCCGTGGGGAGCCTCAAGGACGTAGTGGGCATCTACCCCGCCGGGCTCGGGCGAAGTTACACCGAACTTGTCCGGCTGCAGCCGGCGTTTGCGCAGCGGGTGGTCCAGCTCGTGGGCGAACTCCACCGCAGCGGCGTCGCCATCCATGAAGCCACCACGCCGATGGAGGCAGCGCTTGCCCTGCAGCATTGGACGTCCTCGCCCGAGGCGCTCAGCGAGGCTTTGGCAGAAGCCCCGGAACGGACGACGGCGCTGCTCGCCAAGTTCCGCAACTGGGCCATGGGTGCCGTCCCCGCGGCGCAACGGAAAGTGTCCGTGGCGAACCACGGCGCCGACGTCGGGCCCGTTGACTGGCTCCTGGCCCGGGGCCTGCTCGTCCCCCTGGACGCCGCACACGTGGAACTGCCGCACAGCGTGGGGCTGTCCCTGCGTGGGGGCGCCATCATCAACGATTTCACCCTGTCGCCGCCCGTTCCGGAGCTGGGCAGCACCACTGCGGCCCTGCGCCGGAACGCCGCGCTGGGCGCCATCGCCGAAACCCTCCGGCTGGTGGGTGAACTCCTCCATGCGGTCAGGGAGCAGCCCCTGGCCACCCTGCGCAGCGGCGGCGTCGGGGTCCGCGAAATGAAGCGCCTGGGCGAGACGCTGCGCATCGACCAGCACCGGGCGGGCCTGCTGCTGGAGCTCAGCGCCCTGTCCGGCCTGCTGCGCCTGGATGTGGACTCGTCCTCGTGGGTGCAGCCCCCGCAGCTGGAGTGGCTGGCCCTTCCCCGGCAGGAGCAGTGGCTGTGGCTGGTCAACGCCTGGCTCGCGAGCGAACGCGTGCCCTCCCTGGTGGGTCAGCCCGTCAACGGGCCGGGCAGTATGCCCGCCGCGCAGCGCGCCCTGGCCGGCAACACCGTCAATGCCCTCTCTGCCGAAGCGCAGCGGCCGGACGCCCCCGTGGTCAGAAAGCGGATCCTGGAAATCCTGAACGAACTGACCCTGGAGGCGGCCGCGGCGGACGGCACAGCGCCGGTCCTGGATGCCGCCGCCGTGCTGCAGCGGGCCGAGTGGGCACAGCCCCGGATGGCCCGCCGGTTCAGTTCACTGATCAGGGGCGTCCTGGCTGAGGCCGAGATGCTGGGACTGATCGGCTCCGGTGCGCTGAGCCAGTTGGGCAACGCCGTTGCCGAAGACAACCCGGACCAAGCCCTCGGCATCCTGGGCGAGCATCTTCCGGCCGCGCTCAACCATGTCCTGCTCCAAGCGGACCTGACGGCCGTCGCCCCGGGCTACCTTGCCCCGGAGCTGGCCGAAAAGCTCCTGCTGATGGCCGACGCCGAGGGGCAGGGTCCCGCCACCATCTACCGGTTCTCCACCAACTCGGTCCGTCGTGCACTCGACGGCGGACACGACGCGTCAAGCCTGCTGGGCTTCCTCCGGGAGCATTCAGCCACCGCTGTGCCGCAACCGCTGGAATACCTGGTGGAAGACACCGCGTCCCGGCACGGCCGCCTGCGGGTGGGGACGGCAGCCAGTTTCATCCAG
This sequence comes from Micrococcaceae bacterium UBA6021, assembly GCA_002427975.1. Lineage (GTDB taxonomy): Bacteria > Actinomycetota > Actinomycetes > Actinomycetales > Micrococcaceae > Arthrobacter. Next base: position 5,704 of record DIZT01000207.1, read on the forward strand.
AGCGACGATGAGGCGACGGTGCTGGAGCTGGCAGCGGAATCCAAGGCAGCCGGCCTGGGGCTGGCCCGCATTGCGCCCACTGTGCTGATCTCCACCGCTCCGCCGCGGGAAACAGCGCAGGTCCTGCGCGGGCTGGGCCTCTCGCCGTCGGTGGAGGACTCCGAGCCCGCAGTTGTCCGGCTCCGCCGCACCAACGGCGTCCCCGGCAGCGCACGCCCCGTCTACACGGCGCCGCGCACCGCTCCACCGGAGGCCGACGTCGACGCCCAACTGGCCGTGCTGCGTCACCGTCGGGCCGAGGCAACCGGAAACCACGCAAGTGCCGTGACTGGCTCCGGCGAAGCTGCAACCCAGCTTGGACTGGAGACCCTGCAGCGGGCTATCCGGCTCAAGCAGCGTGTGAGCATGAACGTGGTGGACAGCCAGGGCAATTCCTGCCTTGAGACAGTTGTTCCCCTCTCCGTAAACGGCGGGCGCGTCAGGGTCTTCGATCCTGCCAAGGAAACCGAGCGGGTGCTCTCCATCCACCGCATCATCGACATTGAGGCCGCAGAGGAACTGCGCCAGTGAAGGACTCCCCCGCGTGAACGACGGCCCGCTGATCGTCCAAAGTGATAAAACCATCCTCCTCGAGGTGGACCATGAACTGGCCACCGAGGCGCGGCACGCCATTGCCCCCTTCGCCGAACTGGAACGCGCCCCGGAACACATGCACAGTTACCGCCTCACCCCGCTGGGCCTGTGGAACGCACGCGCTGCCGGGCTGGATGCCGAGAAGGTCCTGGACACGCTGCTCAAATACTCGCGGTTCCCGGTGCCGCATTCGCTGCTGATCGACGTCGAAGAGACCATGTCCCGGTATGGACGGCTGCGGCTGGAGAAGGATCCCCAGCACGGCCTGGTGATGCGCACTGACGACTACCCGGTACTGGAAGAGGTCATCCGGGCCAAGAAAATCCAGCCTCTGCTGGGGCCACGGATCGATGGCGAAACAATTGTGGTCCACTCCTCCCAGCGGGGCCAGCTCAAGCAACTGCTCCTGAAGATCGGCTGGCCGGCGGAGGACCTGGCCGGCTACGTGGACGGTACACCGCACCTGATCGCGCTGAACGAGGACGGCTGGAAGCTTCGCCCGTACCAGCAGCTCGCCACCGAAAATTTCTGGGCCGGCGGCAGCGGTGTGGTGGTGCTCCCCTGCGGGGCCGGGAAGACGCTGGTGGGTGCCGCGGCCATGGCCATCAGCTCCACCACAACGCTCATCCTGGTAACCAACACTGTGGCAGCGCGGCAGTGGAAGGACGAGCTGCTCAAACGCACGTCCCTGACAGCGGATGAAATCGGCGAGTACTCGGGCGCGGTCAAGGAGGTCAGGCCGGTCACTATCGCCACCTACCAGGTCCTCACCACCAAACGCGGCGGCCTGTACCCGCACATGGAGCTCGTGGACGGCCATGACTGGGGCCTGATTATCTATGACGAAGTCCACCTGCTGCCGGCACCGATTTTCCGGCTGACCGCTGATCTCCAGGCGCGGCGCCGGCTCGGCCTCACCGCCACCCTGGTACGGGAGGACGGCCGCGAGGGCGAGGTCTTCAGCCTGATCGGTCCCAAACGGTATGACGCACCGTGGAAGGACATCGAATCCCAGGGCTACATCGCCCCTGCGGACTGCGTGGAGGTCCGTGTTGACTTGCCCCGGGACGAGCGCGTGGCCTACGCCATGGCCGAGGACGCTGACAAGTACCGGCTGTGTTCCACCTCAGAGTCCAAAACCCTGATCGTGGAACAGCTGGTGGCCCGGCACCATGGCGAACAGCTGCTGGTGATCGGGCAATACATTGATCAGCTGGACGATATCGGCGAGCGCCTCAAGGCTCCCGTCATCAAGGGCGATACCTCCGTCAAGGAACGGCAGAAGCTTTTTGACGCCTTCCGCGCCGGCGAGGTGCACACCCTGGTGGTGTCCAAGGTGGCCAA
>DIZT01000207.1:7776-12347 GCA_002427975.1 Micrococcaceae bacterium UBA6021
CAGGAGGAAGCCCAGCGGCTGGGCCGTTTGCTCCGGCCCAAGAAGGACGGCCGGGCAGCCCGCTTCTACTCGCTGGTGGCCCGGGACACCCTGGACCAGGACTTCGCGGCCAAGAGGCAACGCTTCCTGGCCGAGCAGGGGTACGCCTACCGGATCATGGATGCCAAGGACGTCGGCCAGCCGGGCTAGCTGCGCTGCGGGACCCTGCCGTGTGAGCGCCGCTCATCAAGCCTCCCGCCGTCGTCGTTCATAAAACACACAACCTCCATCCAGAAAACTCACAGATTCTGGGAGCATGATGGGAACATGAAGAAGACCGGCCCAGAAGCCAAGCTGCTAGTTGTTGATGACGAGCCCAACATCCGCGAGCTGCTGTCCACCTCGCTGCGGTTCGCCGGTTTCGAGGTGGTTTCTGCCGCCAACGGCCGTGATGCGCTGGCCGCCGCCGAGCTCCACGCGCCCGATCTGGCGGTGCTGGACGTGATGCTGCCGGACATGGACGGCTTTACCGTCACCCGCAAGCTCCGGGCTTCCGGCAAGCACTTCCCCGTCCTGTTCCTGACCGCGAAGGACGACACCGAGGACAAGGTCACCGGCCTCACGGTGGGCGGGGACGACTACGTCACCAAGCCTTTCAGCCTGGACGAGGTGGTGGCCCGCATCCGCGCGGTCCTGCGCCGCACCCAGCCGATGCTCGACGACGACGCGGTCATCCGGGTTGATGACCTGGAGCTCGACGACGACGCCCACGAGGTGCGCCGCGGCGGCACCGTGATTGAACTGTCCCCTACGGAATTCAAGCTTCTCCGGTACCTCATGCTCAACCCCAACCGGGTGCTGTCCAAATCCCAGATCCTTGACCACGTCTGGGAGTACAACTTCAACGGCGACGCTTCGATCGTGGAGTCCTACATCTCCTACCTGCGGCGCAAAGTGGACATTGATCCGGACGCGCCGGCCCTGATCCAGACCAAGCGCGGGGTGGGCTACGTGCTCCGGACGGCAGAGAAGCGCTGACCTTGCTGCGGCGGTGGAAATCGGCCTCATTGAGGTCCCAGCTGGTGGCCATGATCATGGCACTGCTGATTGTTGCACTGACTGCGACCGGCACCGGAACCCTGACGTTGCTGCACAGCTATCTCCAGGGACAGGTCGATGACAAGCTGCTTGCCGCCGTCGACCTTGCCAGCAAGCAGCGCTCGTTCACCCAGCTGCAGGCACCCAATCCGATGGTCCCCACCGATTACTCGCTGATCCTATACACTCCGGGCGAAGACCCCCGGCTGATGGGGGGCGATGCGGAGGCCCATCCGGACATCCCTGCCATCTCCGTCCAGGACGCGCAGGACCGGGGCAACCGACCGTACCAGGTCCGCGGCACTGACGGCCAGAACTGGCGGGTGGTTGCGGTGACGGTGCTCAATGGCGTACGTCCTGCCGTGGTTGTCATCGGGCTGCCGCTGCACAGCGTGGACGACGTCCTCAATCACGCCACCCTGGTGGTCTCCGGCGTCGGCCTGCTCACCCTGATGCTCGCCTCCCTGATCGCCAGCTGGACCGTGTCCCGGTCCTTCCGGCCGCTGGCCAAAGTGGAGAAGACCGCGGCGGCCATCGCCGCCGGCGACCTTTCCCGGCGTGTGGAGATAGAAAATCCCGGCACGGAAGTAGGACGGCTCGGCAGCTCGCTGAATGCCATGCTGGCGCACATCGAGACAGCCTTCGCCGCCCGGACGGCATCTGAGGGCAGGATGCGCCGGTTCGCGGCCGACGCCTCCCACGAGCTGCGTACTCCGCTCGTAACCATCAGGGGTTTTTCCGAGCTCTACCGCCATGGTGCGCTGGCCACTGACGAGGACGTGGCCACAGCCATGGGACGGATCGAAAGCGAAGCCAAGCGGATGGGTTCAATGGTGGAGGACCTCCTGCTGCTGGCGCGCCTGGATGAACAGCGCCCGCTCCAACAGAAGCCCGTTGACCTGCAGCTGATCGCCCACGACGCGGTGGTGGACACCCAGGCGAGCGACCGCACGCGCACCATCTCCCTGACCGGCCTCGCTGACGGCCCGGCCGCGCCGGCGCCGGTACTCGGTGACGAGGCAAAGCTGCGCCAGGTGGTGGGCAACCTCGTGGGGAACGCCCTGCGCTACACCCCCGAAGGCAGCCCGATCGAACTCGCCGTCGGGGTCCGGATTTCCGACGGCGGACAGCCCTTCGCCGTGATCGAGGTCCGGGACCACGGCCCCGGCATCTCCGAAGAGGACGCCGCCAAGGTCTTCGAGCGCTTCTATCGCGCGGACACCTCCCGGACCCGTGAAACCGGCGGCAGCGGCCTGGGGCTCGCGATTGTGGCGGCCATCGTGGGATCGCACGGCGGATCCGTCACGGTGGAAAAGACCGACGGCGGCGGTGCCACCCTGGTGGTCAGCATGCCAGTCCGTGACGAGGCCACCGATGGTCCGGACGCCGGCGGCGTGGAAGCGGGAGGGGTGAACCGCAGGACGGAAAGCCCATGGGCGGACACGACGACGGCAGGGTTATCCACATATAGCAATGCACCGTGGCGCGCCGGCAGTGCCCGTCCGTAGGCTCGCTGTAGTGGCCCGGAGCAGCCGGGCAGGCAGCAGATGCTGTCCCACTACTTCGAGAGGCACCAGCCATGAGCATCATTTCCGTTGACACCGAACTGCTCCAGCTCAAGTCGGCCAACGTCAAAGCAACCGTGGACCGGATCAGCGCCGATGTCCAGACCATGAAACGCGGCCTGGACGAGCTCCAGGCCACGTGGCGCGGCTCGGCAGCCAACAACTTCCAGGCGCTGGTCACCGAGTGGACTCTGACTCAGGGCAAGGTTGAGGCGTCGCTTGCGTCGATCAACATGGCCTTGGCATCGGCAGCGTCCACCTACGCCCAGGCCGAACAGGGCAACACCCAGCGCTTCAGCTAAGTCCGCGCCAGAAGCGGCCCCTAGGCCTCGGGCGTCCCCTGATGGAACCGGAGCCGCCACTTGCTGCCGTCCAAGACCCACAGCGAGCTTCGGAGAACCGTGCCTGAGCGCGAATAGCTTCGGTACGTCAGCAGGACCGCGCTGGTGCCGATCCGGTCCGCGCCCAGGATTTCCAGCTCCGTGTGCCGTCCTGGATCCTCTTCCAGCGCCATCATCATGGCGTCACGGGTCCAGACCCGGCCCGAAGATCCGATCTCCATAAAGTCCGGATGAAGGAGGACGCCCGTGCGGCCAATGTCGCCCCTGACATCGGGGCCGGACAATTCACGTTCGAGTGACTCGACGATCGATTCGGGACTGGGCTCCGCACCGGCGTCCTCGGACATGCCGAACGCTTCGCTCTCCAACTCGCTGAAGAGGTCCGGCTCGTCGTAGGGGCCGGGTCCGTAAGTGCCGGCGCTGCCCGCTGTGGTCGCGGCAGGGCCGGCTGCTGTGGCCGCGGGGGCACTGGCGGCTGTGGTCATGGCGGGGCTGACGGCAACCGGGGCGCCTACGAAGCCGGGGCCTGAATGCGCGGCCACGCCCTGCTGGTACGCGGTGGCGGCGGCGCGCGCGCGGACATCGGCTGCCTCGTTGAGGTCGTGGCCTGCGTGGCCCTTGACCCATTCGAAGGTGTATTTCCGGCCTGCGAGCTCCCGGTCCAGTTCCTTGATCAGCTCCACGTTCAGGACGGGTTTGCCGTCGGCCTTCCGCCAGCCCTTCCGTTTCCAGCCCGGCATCCATTTGGTGATGGAGTTGATCACGTACTGGCTGTCGCACAGGACCCTCAGGTCCTCCTCCGGAACGTGGGCCGTGGCGCGGAACAGATCCAGCACAGCCATCAGCTCGCCCTGGTTGTTGGTGCCGTGCGGCCAGCCCCCGGCCCGCCAGCAGTCGTCGTTGATGTACCAGGCCCAGCCGGCGGGACCCGGATTTCCTAATGCCGAACCGTCGGCGGCTGCAGTAATCGTCACGGTTCCATCCTGCCAGAGTTCCGGTGCGCACCTTGGCGCACATCGTGCGCTGATGCTCTATCAGGTTTGGTTCCCAACCGGTCTTCCAAGGGACCAAACCTGATAGAGCAACTTCCTGTTGCGGCGAGGCGTTAACGCCGACGGCGGCCCCCACCGTTTGGTGAGGACCGCCGTCGCGCGTCTAACTGGGAGCAAATGGGGGGCTAGAAGCCGCCCATGCCGCCCATGTCGTCGCCGCCACCCATGGCCGGAGCGTTCTTCTCCGGCTTGTCGGCCACTACAGCCTCGGTGGTGAGGAACAGACCGGCAATGGAGGCCGCGTTCTGCAGAGCAGAGCGGGTCACCTTGACGGGGTCGTTGATGCCGGCAGCCAGCAGGTCGACGTATTCGCCGGTTGCTGCGTTCAGGCCGTGGCCTGCAGGCAGGCCGCGGACCTTGTCGACTACAACGCCCGGCTCGAGGCCGGCGTTGAAGGCGATCTGCTTCAGCGGGGCGTCGATGGCAACGCGGACGATGTTCGCGCCCGTTGCCTCGTCACCGGTCAGGTTCAGGTTGGCGAACGCCTTGGCGCCGGCCTGGATCAGCGCAACGCCACCACCGGCGACGATGCCTTC
>DIZT01000241.1 GCA_002427975.1 Micrococcaceae bacterium UBA6021
GCGATGTAGGGCATGGTCGCTATGATGCCGGTGACAGCGACGGCTAGGGAAAGCGCCTTGCTGCCATACCGGCCGCCAACGAAGTCCGCCGGTGTGACGAAGCCATGCCGGTGGGAGACAGACCAAAGCCGGCTCATCAGAAGGAAGACGATCGGGTAGAGCACGATGGTGTACGGCACAGCGAAGAAACCGCTCACGGCTCCGGTGGCCCACATTGCCGCAGGCACCGCCACGAACGTGTAGGCGGTATAGAGGTCACCGCCAAGCAGGAACCAGGTCACCCAGGTTCCGAAACCCCGGCCGCCGAGGCCCCATTCGTCCAGGCTGTGGAGCCCGGTTTCCTCGCTTCTGCGCCAGCGGGCAGCGAAGAAACCCACGGCCGCCACCAGGACGAAGAGAATGATCACAACGGTTAGTGCGACGCCGCTGACGGGCCTGTCCGGGGCGGCCAGCGGCACAGCGAGTCCGCTCATCGCCCCTCCTCCGCACCGTTGAGGCCCCGCACGGCCTCCCGACGTCGGCGGTCTTCTTTGCTAACCAGACGGTAGGAGATGCCCACAAGGCCCGCCGTGATAGGAACCCAGAGCATCTGGTACCAGTAGAAGAAGGGAATGCCCGCCCAGCGTGGTTCAGCGAAGGAATAAGCGGGCGCAAACAGCGGAATCAGGATGGCGACAGCCAACAAAACTCCGGCCGCGATGTAGGGACCGGATCTGGCGGGACCGCGCGTTGGCACATCAGGCATGGACATGGATGCCTCCTCATCGAGACAGCCCCCGGAGCGGGAAGGGTTCCCGGGACGTGCCGGTGGCCTCCGGGCCTGATTCACAGGCTCTATGAACAGGATAGACACTGATGTGGGTCTCCAACAGAGCCCGACGAGCGGCGAGCTCGTTGGAGCAGTGCGGCGGTTTTGGTTTTCGGGTGGGCCGCGGCCTTAACGGGTGTCCCATCGGAACCAGCGGATCCCGACAAAGGCGAAAACAACGATGTATCCGACGCAGGCCAAGACCGAATAGGTATCCTGATCGAGCCAGGGGGAGTGGCTGAGCACGTCGGAAAAGAGCGTCATGAGTGCCCCGACGGGTGACCATCCTGAGATCGATTTGATGGTGTCGCCAAGCAGGCCGGTGCCGCCGAGGAGGCCGAGGAGCACCAGAATGATGAACAGGATTCGGCTGACCGCGTTCACGGCGTTTGTGGACTTCACAACTGCGGCCAGTGCTTGTCCAATCGCCAGGAACACCGCGCCCCCGAGGACAGATACGGCGAAGACCAACAGATACTGGCCCACACTCAGCGTCAGGCCGTGCAGGATCGCACCGACGTTGACGACGATGACGGACCCGACGAGGTTCGCGGCCGCCTGGACAGACAGACGGCTCGTCATGATCATCCATGTGGGGGCCGGGGTCACCCGCAGCCGTTGAAACACCCCGGTATCGCGGTCGTGCGCGAGTGTGAGGCTGTAGCCCAGGAGACTGGAGGTGATGAGGCCGAGTGTCAGTGCAAGGCCGATTATCATGTCCGGACTTCCGAGCCGTGTTTGTGACTTACCGAACGAGGTGGCCACGAGGATTACCACAGGGACGAGGATGCTGACAATCGTGGAGACCTTGCTCCGGAGCAGGACGACGGCGTCGGCGCGCAGCAGCGAAGCCATGGCAAGGTCCAGCGGCGGCCGGGGGCTGTCGAGGGTTGCCTCAGTCACGGATCTCACTTCCTGTCAGCCCGATGAAGACGTCTTCCAACGTGACGGTGCCGTGGGCGGCCGCAAGGACCCGAGGGTCATTCCTGTGGTTCTCGATCAGTCCGGCCGGTGTCCCGACCGTGAGCAGGGTGCCGCGGTCAATGATCGCCACGCGGTCACACACCGCTTGTGCTTCCTCCATGGAGTGGGTGGTAAGCAGAATGCTGCGGCCCTCGCCCCTCAGTTGCTCGATCCGGTACCACAGTCCACGGCGCGACTGGGGGTCCAATCCGGCTGTCGGTTCGTCCAACAGCAGCAGGAGCGGCTTGTGAATGGTGGCGATATACAGCGCCAGCCGTTGCTGTTGGCCACCGGAGAGTTGGCTGAACCGTTTGCCTCGTTCTTCGTCAAGGCCGATGGCCCGGAGGCTCGCTACGATCCGTTCGCGGGAGAGTCTGACCCCGTAGAGGCCGCCGTAAAGTCTGGCAATCTGCCCAATGGTCAATTCTGCTTGGAAGCTTGAGGACTGCAGTTGCACGCCTAGGAGGGCTTTTGCCTCCAGTGGATGCTGTTGGACATCGACCCCGTTTACCAGCAAACGGCCTGACTTGGGCCGAACGAGCCCTTCGATGGCGCTGAGGGTGCTCGTCTTCCCGGCACCGTTAGGGCCCAGCAGTCCGAAGATCTCCCCGCGCCTGATCTGAAAACCGACGCCATCGACCACCGTCCGCTGGCCATAGGCAACTCGCAGATCGTGGACCTCCAGTACAGGCGGCAGTGTAGGACTATCCGCATCACTCATCAAGACACATCCCTCCTGGTGGGCCCGCCTCCACACAGCAGAACGCCGCTAGGACGAGTCTAAGCGGACGCCAGGCATCGCAGCTCTCTTCGGCATGATTCATCTGCGCAGGCCGTGGGGCCGGGGGAGGAGTGGCACGCGAGAGACCGCAGAACTGGCCGTAGTCCCGGGTACGCACGACTCGATGCTGACCCGTTGGTAACCAATTGTCTCGGTGGACGGCGTGATGCAGAGGTTGGGCGGATCTGACGAAGATAGGCGCGGCGGCTTCGTCCGCGGCGGCTGGGCCATACCGCTTCTCGTCAGTGAAACCGGGGACTATCTCAATCAGGTGTACGGTGGTGCGGCCGCGTTCCTGTTCGGCCGGCGGACGTACGAGACCGGCGACGACGCCGCGGCCGCTGGTGATCTGAAGGCGCAGCACGACGGCGGACTGCTGGTGCCCGTCAGCGGTGCCCTCGTCCGATGGCTGCTCGCCAACGGCCTTGTCGACCAGTTCGACCTGCTCACCTATCCCGTCGTCGGCCAGGGCATACGGCTGTTCCCAGGATCCGGTCAGGACACCGCGAAGTTCAGGCCTGCGGGGCTTGTCCTTGGAGGGAGGCAATCTGCGCACGCGCGGCCGCAATGAGCTCGTCATTGGTGTTGGCGTGGCCGGCGATACCCCAACCGCCCTCGGGCGCTTCCGTGAGCAGAACCCAGGTACGTTCGGGCAGCGTCGGATCCGCTGCGGCCGTCGCGATGAGCGCGGTGAGCTGCTCGACCAGGGCGACCTGCTTGTCACGGTCCAACGCGCCCGCGTTCGTGAGCACCTGGACCCGCACATAGTCGCTGTCGCCGTCGACATTCGACAGGTCCCCCTCAGGGAGCTCATGGATAAATGCCGCCGTGTTCTTGCGGAACATCGGAATTTCCGGTACCTGCTCCACCCGCATCACCGTCGATGCCAGATCAACCGCGAGCCGGTGCTTGTCAGCAAAGGTCCCGGTCGTGGCGTAGACGTCGATCATGGGCATGCCGCTCCTCCTTTTCTATGTAGGTCAACCCTCATAATATTGATGGTGGAACCACTCGCCGCCCGCGTCAAGGGCTAATCCGAAAATTGGTTCCGAAGGGCGAATATGCTCGGTGCATAGATTCGATTCGGGAGCTGGAGACCATGGGACGCGACACGAGGGAGCGGATGATCGCCGCGGCGCTGCGTCTGCTCGCGACGCACGGTTTGCAGGGCGCCTCGCTCGCAGAGGTGTTGGAACTCGCAGACGCGCCCCGGGGCTCCTTCTATTACCATTTCCCAGGGGGCAAGGACGAGCTCGTTGCCGAAGCCATCACAAGAGCCGGAGTTCGCTCGATCGGCGTACTTGATGGGCTCGACGGCCAGTCCCCGGCGGCGGTCGCGGAGCGCTTCTTCGCGTCCTGGCGGGAACTCCTGACCCGATCAAACTACCGCGCGGGCTGTTCCGTGGCCGCAGTTACGATCGCGACCGACTCGCCTGACCTGCGCGAACGCGCCGGCTCAGTCTTAGAATCGTGGCGTGCCCGCCTCGCCGATCTCTTCACCCAGGGCGGGCTATCGCCGGCTGCCGCTGACGCGCAGGCTGTCGTCCTGATCGCCGCGAGCGAAGGCGCGGTGGTTATGAGCCGGGCCGCGGCCAGCATCGAACCACTCGACATCGTGGCCAAAGCGACCCTTGACCAGCTCAAGGCGCTCACCAAAGGCATGGAGGCCGATGATTCCGGTTCCGCCGAATCCCCGAAGGACCCGCCCCGAAAACTGCCCGGCGAGGTGCCCTAAACGCTACGGCTGGAGTCACGGCGTCTGGTGCAGTTCGGCTGTAGGCAAAGGACGGCGGCTCTCCCGAGGGTCGATACGGACGCTGCGGCTGGGCGCCGGCGACAGAGCGCGCCACCTGACCGGTTGGTGCGGAATCGGAATGGTTGTGGTCATCCTGGTGAATTGCCCCCTGTCGCAGGCGCTGCAAAGAATACCGAGCTACTGGGACGCGGGCGAAGGCGCGAAAATCGCTGCGTACCTACAAGACGGAGCGAACGTCGATCAAATGGTGGTCTCGTGACCATTCTGCGGCCGGTGATCATCACCCAGATACCTCTGTTCATCGTCTCCTTCCAGCCCATGTTCCTCTGGATCGCCGCGGTGTCCGTCTGCCTCCTTGTTGCCGGCGCTCGTAGGCTGCCAATTGAACGGGGCGGGTCGTCCAGCGCAGGAGCTGACTAGGACCAGCATGCGGTGGATGAAGTCGAACAGACGCTCCGGCCGCCAGCGACGTCGCGGGGGAGAGTGCCTCCATAATGACCGGTGTCGCCGCGGGCGGGGGAAGCGAAGCGATCCTGCCCGTAGCCCGAGAGCCAGCGCAGATTCGACGCGAGGGGCTCCTGGAGACCCGTGAACACTTCGTACTTCCGGCCGACCAGGTCGCGGGCCTCGTGCGTCAGATCGAATTGGAACTGGCATATGGTTTCGAGCACACCTGGCTAGATGAACATGGTGGCCAGATATCTGGAGACTTCGGCGGACCCCGTCACAGAAGAGCTCGCACTGCTACTTGCCAAGGATTACAACCGAGTGAGCGACATAATCTACTCGATCGACGAGTGGGACATAGATGCTCGCCGGCTCTGCTCTGGCTCTATATGGCGCTGGCGTGGATCTTCGAAAACCGCGGTGATGCCGATGCTCGGAGTGTCGTTCAGCGGAGCTCCTCGACCAGTCCGATGATGATGCCGTCGGGGCCGCGGACGAAGCAGTACTGGTAGATGTCCCCGTACTGCGCCACGTCGCCCACGAGTTCGGCGCCGTGGGCGCGCAGGCGGTCGAGGACGTCGTCGACCGCGTCGACGACGAACGTGAGGCGAGGGATGCCCGGGGTGTTCATCGGCGCCCTCGGCGCAATCCTGGTGGCCACCGGCGTGTGGAACGTCGACAGCTCGACCCGGCCG
>DIZT01000012.1 GCA_002427975.1 Micrococcaceae bacterium UBA6021
AGGGCCATTGAGGGCGCTTTCGGAGACTGAAAGTTCCACTTCGCAGCCGAAGGGAAAGTCGGCTGTCATAACTTCAAGCAGGGAGCGGGCGTCTACGCCCTGGATGCCCGCTTTGCGGATGGTGACGGGAAGTCCCGTATCTGTCACGGCCCTGACGAACACCGCGGCGGGACGGGCATGCAAGCCGATTGACGCCGACACAACGGCTTTATGCACTGGCAAGGGGTCTCCCGTTTCCTGACGGCCCCCGACCGTCATCAGCTAAAATTCCTGTCCAATATATCCGGCTCACAGCCTGCGCACCCAAACGGGGGAGCCTTTTGGCGGGGCGATGCCACAACTGGTCTAGTCCGGCGGCCGCTTGCTTTAAGCTTGGAACGTGAAGACAGAAGCAGGGGCGTGCAGCCGTGGCTGCTGATGCCCGCGGTGTTGCCGGCGAGATTGACCGGAGCAGCGGAGTTGCCATCTACATCCAGCTCAGGGAGATCCTCCGGGCCTACATCAGCGATTCGTGTCCGCCAGGATCTGCGCTGCCGTCGGAACGTGAGCTTGCCCTTCGGTTCGGCCTGGCCAGGATGACAGTCCGGCAGGCCATCGACGCCCTCGTCGGCGAGGAGGTCATCGAACGGGTTGTTGGCCTTGGCACGTTCGTGCGGAAGCCCAAACTCGACCTCCAGGTCAAGCTGACCTCATACAGCGAAGAGATGCAACGCCGCGGCATGGTTCCGGCTGCCAAGGTCCTCAGCTTTGAGCAGATCGGTGCCAGCGCTTTTCTGGCCCGCGAGCTGCAGGTGGAGGAAGGGACGCCGCTGGTGCGCTTCCGGCGGCTTTTGCTCGCCGACGGAGAGCCCATGAGCGTGGACGAGAACTTCATCCCGGCGCAGCGCGTACCGGGCCTCTTGGACGGTGAGCCGCCAACATCGCTGTACAACGTGCTGAGTGAACAGTTCGGCCTCGTGATGGAGTGGGGGGAGGACATGATCGAAGCCACAGCTGCTTCTCCCTCAACGGCGCGCTTGCTCAATGTCGACGTCGGCACTCCCTTGCTCAAGATCCAGCGCCATGCCTTTGTAGCACGGGCGATGGTGGACTACTCCGTCTCGTATTACCGTGCCGACCGCTACAAGCTATGGGTCCCCCTCCAGCGGCCGGGGGCGAGGCCGGCCCGGAATCAAACCCTGGGCTACCGCAACCACTAGCAAGAAGAGTCCCGTCACAGCCGTGCCGTCGCCAATCACGGCTGCTGGCAGCAACGGGAAAGGCCCGGTCCGATTGGACCGGGCCTTTCCCGTTGGAGCAGAACTGCAGTGAATCAGTGGCTGAGGCTCTTGCTTTCCTCTGCCGCCTCCACGGCTGGGCCGTGGTGGCCATGCGCGGCCTCCAGCTCAGCAGGCGTGGCCGGTGCAACGCGGTCCTCGAAGAACCACCTGGACAGGAATGCGCGTCGCTTTTCCTTGCGCGTCACGACGCCGTGGTCATTGGGGACCGCAGGCAGCGGTGCGGGGGACTCGAAGCCCACCAGCTTGTAGCGCTTGTACTCATCAAGTGGTGCGTGCACTTCGATGAATTCACCATGCGGAAGACGGACAATGCGGCCGGTCTCCCGGCCGTGGAGTGCGATTTCGCGGTCCTTGCGCTGAAGAGCGAGTGCTACCCGCTTGGCGACGATGAAAGCGATGATCGGGCCAACGAAGAACAGTGTGCGGAGCCAGTACGTCACATCGTTCAGCGACACATGGAAGTTGGTGGCGATCAGGTCAGAACCAGCGGCTGCCCACATCACGCAGTACCAAACGAAGCCGGCGACACCAATAGCGGTGCGCGTGGGGGCGTTCCGCGGACGGTCCAGGACGTGGTGTTCGCGGGTGTCCTTGGTGACCCAGCTTTCGATCCAGGGGTACATGAACATCACTGTGAACAGGATGCCTGCCGGCACCAGGGCCGGTAGGAGCACGTTCAGGGTCAGGGTGTGGCCGAAGATGACGTACTCGAAGTGGAAGTTGCCAATCACACCTGGCATGAGGCGCAAGGCGCCGTCAACGAAGCCGATGTACCAGTCAGGCTGGGTACCGGCGGAGACGGGAGAGGGATCATAAGGGCCGTAGTTCCAGATCGGGTTGATCGTGAAGAAAGCTGCCATGAGGGCAATCACACCGAAGACGATGAAGAAGAAGCCGCCGGCCTTAGCCGCGTAGACAGGTCCAAGCGGGTAGCCAACCACGTTTCCGTCGTTACGGCCCGGGCCCGGGTACTGCGTGTGCTTGTGCACAACCACCATGAACAGGTGCAGAACAATCATCAACAGGATGAGAGCGGGCACCAGCAGGATGTGCAGCGTGTAGAGGCGGCCAATAACAGCCGTTCCGGGGAACTCGCCGCCGAAGAGGAAGAAGGAAATGTAGGTACCAACCACCGGGATGGACTTGATAACGCCGTCGATGATCCGCAGGCCGTTGCCGGACAGCAGGTCATCGGGGAGGGAGTAGCCGGTGAAGCCGGCTGCCATGGCGAGGATCAGGAGGACGCTGCCAACAACCCAGTTCATTTCACGCGGTTTGCGGAAGGCGCCGGTGAAGAAGACGCGCAGCATGTGGACGCCGATCGACGCGACGAAAAGCAGTGCGGCCCAGTGGTGCACCTGGCGCATAAACAGGCCACCGCGGATGTCGAAGGAAATATTCAGCGAGGAGCTGTAGGCCACCGACATCTCGACGTTCTTCATCGGCAGGTAGGACCCGGCGTAGTGCGTTTCCGCCATGGACGGATCGAAGAAGAACGTCAGGAAGGTGCCCGAGAGCAAGAGGATAACGAAGGAGTAGAGTGCGACTTCGCCAAACATAAACGACCAGTGGTCAGGGAAGACCTTGCGTCCAAATTCACGCAGGATTCCTGATCCACCGACTCGCGCGTCAACAAAATCGGTGATGCGTCCGGCTTTAGTCGTGGCGACGAAGGCGGGGGCTTCAGCTCTTGATGCTGCGCTCATGCTCATCACGCTCCCAGTAACTCGGTCCTACAGGTTCATTGAAGTCGCTGGTTGCGACCAGGTAGCCCTCGGCATCCACCGCAATCGGCAGCTGGGGGAGGGGCCGGCTGGCCGGGCCAAAGATCACCTTGCACTCGTTTGTGAGGTCGAAGGTGGACTGGTGGCACGGGCACAGCAGGTGATGCGTCTGCTGCTCGTAGAGGGCAACGGGGCAACCGACGTGGGTGCAGATCTTGGAGTAGGCAACGATTCCGTTGTAGCTCCAGTCTTCGCGGCCTTTGGAGGGGTTCAGGGAGGCAGGATCAAGACGCATCAGCAGGACAACGGCCTTGGCCTTTGCGTTGAGCTTGCCTTCAGGCAGTTCGTTTAAGCCCTCCGGGATGACGTGGAAGGCTGAGCCGATGGTGACGTCAGCGGCCTTGATGGGCGTGCCGTCGGGGTCACGGGTGAGGCGCTTGAGCTTGCCGTCCTGGGGAGCCCACATGGTGTGGGCCAGTGTCTGGTCGGGGCGTGGGCCGAGGTCACCGAAAACCGCAATCGCGGGAAGCGGAGCCAGAGCTACTGCACCGAGCAGTGTGTTGCGGATGAGCGGACGGCGCTTGATGCCGGTCTCTTCCACGATGTCATCCACGATCCGGACTGCCGCCAGGCGGTCTTCTTCGGTACGGATCGGGTGGCGCTCCTCGGACACTTCATGGTCCGGCATGAGGGCCTTGGCCCAGTGCACGATGCCTGTGCCGATGCCGAGCATGGCAAATGCCGTGCCGAGGCCCAGCAGCGCATTCTGCAACCGGATGGTGGCAATACTGGTGTCTGCGCCAAGATCGATGGCGAAGTACGCCACCAGAAAGATCAGGGTGCCGACAACGGAGACGCCGAAAAGTAGGGCGACCTGCCGTTCTGCACGCTTTGCGGCCTTCGGGTCCGTGTCGGCCAGGCGCAAACGGTGCGGGGGAATTCCAGGATCCTGGAATTTCTCCACCTCATTCTGACCAGCCGTAGCTACGGTGCCCGAGTGGTTCGGACTGCCGTCACTATGGTTGCCCATAATTCGCCTCATCCTTCTCTCGTCCCGGCGGATGCCGGGTTAGTTTTCAATGTCAAACTGCTGACTGGGCAGCAGAAGTTCTTAAGATTCCCGTATTTCCTAAGACGTCCGGGAAGTAAGCCAGATGGTGAAGGCGATGATGACGCCCAGACCTGCAATCCACACGAAGAGACCTTCGGAGACCGGGCCAAGGGAGCCGAGGTCAGCTCCGCCGGGCGAACCATTGGATTCGATCTGCTTCAGGAAGGTGATGATGTCGCGCTTGCCTTCGGGGGAAACGTTCGTGTCGCTGAAGACGGGCATGTTCTGCGGTCCGCTGACCATGGCTTCGTAGATGTGCTGGCCGGAGACACCGGCAAGGGCGGGAGCGAACTTGCCACGGGTGAGCGCACCGCCGGCGGCTGCCGCGTTGTGGCACATTGCGCAGTTCACGCGGAAGAGCTCTCCGCCCTTGGCGGCGTCACCCTTTTCATCCAACAGCCCCGCTTCAGGAACTGCAGGGCCGGCTCCCAGGGAGGCAACGTAGGCTGAAAGCTGCTGAGTCTGCTGATCGTTGAACTGGGCAGGCTTCTCGGCGGCCTGGGGTCCGTTCATCTGCATCGGCATGCGGCCGGTCCCGACCTGGAAGTCAACCGCGGCTGCACCCACACCCACGAGGGAGGGGGCATCCTTGGTGCCACCTGCGCCCATGCCGTGGCAGGTGGCGCAGTTGGCTTGGAAGAGCTTTTTGCCCTCCGCGCTGTCATTGGCGCTGTAGCTGGTGGTGGATGCCTTGGCCTGGTTGACGGTGGTGGCAACGGCGTAGAGCCCACCAGTGACGAGGAGTCCCATCAGGAGCAGCGCGATTACTGCGAGTGGGTGACGCCGCTTTTGCGAGAGAGCCTTCACGTGGTGGTTCCTTTATTCGATCCTGCGCCGGCTCCGTGAGCCGCTTTTTGAAATTCTGCCTCTTGTAGAAAAGGAATCAAAGCTTGACTACTTCAGTACATAGATGACCAGGAAGAGGCCGATCCAGACGACATCCACAAAGTGCCAGTAGTACGACGTGACAATCGCGGAGGTTGCTTCGAAGTGGCCAAACTTCTTTGCTGCGAACGAGCGTCCGATAATGAAGAGGAAGGCTATAAGGCCGCCGATGACGTGCAGGCCGTGGAAGCCGGTGGTCATATAGAACGCGGAGCCGTAGGCGTTGGATGAGAGCGAAACGTGCTCTGAAACAAGCATCGCGTATTCCGTTGCCTGCCCGGAGACGAAGAACGCGCCCATCACGAAGGTCATCGTGAACCATTCGTTCATTCCCCAGCGGGTGAACTGGAAGGGGCCGCCTGTCTTGCGGGGCTGCAGCCGTTCGGCGGCGAAGACGCCCATCTGGCAAGTAAAGGAACTGGCCACGAGGACGATCGTGTTGACGAGCGCAAAGGGGAAGTTGAGCTTGGCTGTCTCTTCCGCCCACATCTGTCCGCTCGTGGAGCGCAGCGTGAAGTACATGGCGAAGAGACCGGCGAAGAACATCAACTCACTGGACAGCCAGACTACGGTTCCGACAGAAACCATATTGGGGCGGTTCAGCGTGGGGTGCGCCGGGGTACTGGGGGCATGGGTCGCAGATGTCACATAGACATTATGTCTATAAAAGTCCGTAGTTCCCAACGCGAACCGCCTTTTCGGGGGACTTTTTCTACAAAGACGCGAAATCACTGCGAAAAGTTCCCGGGGACACTCATGTTGGTCAGGTCCGAGGCGGGTCGATAGCATCAGGAGGTGACTTCTCAGGCAACCGCGCCGGCTGACAGCAACACCTGGCCCCGGCTCATATCAGCTCTTATCAACGGCACGGACCTCACCGCGGACAACACCGCCTGGGCCATGGACAGAATCATGTCCGGGGAGGCGACACCCGCCCAGATAGCTGGATTCCTGGTTGCCCTCAGCGCCAAGGGTGAAACCGTTGATGAAATATCGGGACTTGTGGACGCCATGCTGCGCCATGCCACGCCAATCGAGATCCCCGGCGAGAAGCTGGACATCGTTGGGACCGGAGGTGACCAGCTTAATACCGTCAACATTTCCACCATGTCCGCCCTCGTCGCTGCGGGGGCTGGAGCGAAAGTCGTCAAGCACGGCAACCGCGCAGCGTCATCGTCCTCCGGATCGGCTGACGTGCTTGAAGCGCTGGGCGTCAGGCTTGACCTCCCGGTGGCTCAGGTGGCGCGCAACGCGGGGGAGGCGGGAATCACGTTCTGCTTCGCCCAGGTATTCCACCCATCCTTCCGTCACACGGCCGTACCCCGCCGGGAACTCGCCATCCCCACGGCGTTTAATTTCCTGGGCCCGCTGACCAACCCGGCTATGGTGCAGGCCTCAGCCGTGGGAGTGGCGAATGCCCGGATGGCTCCGCTGGTTGCCGGTGTCCTGGCTAAGCGGGGCAGCCGTGGCCTGGTCTTCCGGGGCAATGACGGGCTGGACGAACTGACTACTACGGGACCGTCCACCGTCTGGGAAATCCGTGACGGCGCTGTCACTGAGCTCAATTTCGCGCCGTCTGATCTGGGCATCCGTCCCGCGACTGTGGAGGAACTTCGTGGCGGAGACGCCCGAGCGAACGCCGCCGTCGTCCGTGATGTCCTTGCCGGCAAAGCCGGCGCCGCACGGGACGCCGTGCTGCTTAATGCGGCCGCCGGGCTGGTGGCCTTCGACGAATTGGCCGAGGGCCCGTTCCTGGACCGCATGCGTTCTGCGCTTGGCCGTGCCTCGGAATCCATTGATTCGGGGGCCGCTGCTGCGGTCCTGGATAAGTGGATCTCCTTGACCCAGCCGTGATCGAACCATAGGCGATACATGCGGAAGGCCCGGCTGTTCGGCCGGGCCTTCCGCATTGTTGGCTTTGGGAACGTCCTATTGCTCGAAGCCCAGCGCGAACGCGGCGTCGAGATCGTGCTGGGAGTAAGCGCGGAACGCGATGTGGGTGGTGGTGTGAACCACCGCGGGAACCTTTGAAAGCTTGTCGGCAATGACGTCGGCAAGGTCCTCATGCCGGGCAACGCGGGCGACCGCTATGAGGTCCCATTCCCCTGTTACGGAGTAGACCTCACTGATGCCTTGGATTGCGGAAATCTCTTCGGCAGTTTCCGGGATGCGTGCGGCGTCGGTCTTGATCAGAACGAATGCGGTGATCAATTGTCAATCCTTTCGGATCTGTTGGCCGTAGCTATGCCCGGCAGGATTCTGTGGTGTTTCCAGCCTATTACATGGCCCCGGCGGGCCGGTCCTGGCCCACAGGGAACGTGCGAATGTGTTCAGGACTTCCTTAGCCTGCGTGCCAGCGCTACGAGGGCCCGGTAGCCCACCAGGAACAAACCCAGGCTCAGGAGGGCCACAATCACGAAGGCAACCACCACGGTCTGGCCGGTCACAGCCCGCAGGATCATGCCGCCTGCAACTGTTCCAAGCCAGATCACCACGCCGGATGTTATTGACAGGGGACGCCTCCATGCCCGGGCTCCAAGCCAGGCGAGCGCAGCGCCGACGAGGAACGGCCAGGCCGTGAGGAACACTCCAGTGACGATTTCGCCGCGTTGGTGCGCGTCCCGGCCGATCGCTGCGAACAACAGGATCAGGAATGCATCTGACAGGGCTGCGGCAATGGCCGGCCGCACGCTGCGGGTGGGCTTTTTTACTTCGGAAGTCATGGCTTCGAGCCTAACCCGCGACGCCGGCGGTCAGGTCCCGATGCCCGCTTTGCTATTGCTCCGGGTTGCCGGATTGCGGATGATGGCCGGGACGAGACCATAGCTGATCAACCGGGAGGCACTTTGCGACTGATCCAGGTGGCCCAGCGCGCACATGACCTCCAGCGTGCCGCGGCGTTCTACTCGCAACTGCTCGGGGTGCAGCCTGCGGCGGTCTATGACCCGCCAGGGCTGCTGTTCTTCGATCTCGACGGCGTCAGGCTTCTGCTGGAGCGCGGCGCACCGCCCGCGGTCCTCTGTTTGGAAGTCGACGACGTCAGGTCCACCGTCACTGTCCTGCAGGGCAGGGCAGGGGAGTGGAAGTGGTCTCCTTGCCGCACGTCATCTTCCATCACAGCGACGGCACCCTGGGTCCGGTCGGCGCGGACGAATGGATGGCCTTCATCCGCGACTCCGAGGGGAATACCGTGGGCCTCGTGAGCCGGCATCCTCCGGCCGTGGCGCCGTAACGGGCAGCCTCATAGATTCGGGCGCCTGCCGCACCTGGGGTCAGGCGACGGCGGCATCCAACGCAGGTGCCGCCGTCGAACATTTCAAATGGTGCTGCTGGACTCTCCCAACGGATACTCGCGCTGGATCTGGGCGACCTTCGGGTCGTTCTCGTCGGCGCCGTAGTCGGATCTGCGGGTGATGTCCTTCCCGTCAGGGAGCTTCATTGCGCGGAAGATCAGTGAGAGGCCGGCGGCAACGATGAGGTTTATCGCGAAAGCCACCACAGCGATGTAGACCTGAACGTCAGTGCCGGGGATAGCTGCGATGGAGCCGCCGAAGTTCGCCTTCGTGACCGGGTTGACCACATTGTAGGCCGCGATGGTGCCGTAGATGACTCCGGCGGCCCAGCCCGCGAAAAGCGCCCACCTGTGGAACCATCGGGTGTACAGACCCGCCACGATCGCCGGGAAGGTCTGCAGGATCCAGATACCGCCCAGGAGCTGCATGTTGATGGCCGCCGACTGGTCCATGGCGAGGACGAAGACGAGAGCACCGAATTTCACCACGAGGGAAGCGATCTTCGAGACGTTTGCTTCCTGCCGGGGGTTGGCGTCAGGCTTAATGAAGTCCCGGTAAATGTTGCGGGTAAACAGGTTTGCTGCGGCGATTGACATGATAGCGGCGGGGACCAGGGCACCGATGGCGATGGCGGCCAGGGCGATCCCGGCAAACCAGGCCGGGAAGTTGTCCAGGAACAGCTGCGGCACTACCAGCTGCGGGTTGACGGTTCCGTTCAAGTCGACGGGCTTGGTGCCGGCGTAGATGGCCGCATAGCCCAGTAGTGCCAGGAATCCGAGCAGCAGTGAGTACAGCGGCAGCACGGCCGCATTCTTGCGGATCGTGTTCCTGCTCTTGGTCGCCAGAACGCCAGTGATCGAGTGCGGGTACATAAACAGCGCCAAGGCCGAGCCGAGCGCCAGCGTCCAGTAGGCGGAGTAGCTGCCCGCGCCCGGAATGAAGATTCCAGCGGGCTTGCCGGTGGCCGGGTTGACCGCATCCAGTTTCGTCTGGGCAGCGTCGAAGATGTTGCCCCAGCCGCCGAACTTAATCGGCAGGTAGATGACCGCGACGATCACTGCCAGGTAGATGAGCAGATCCTTCACGACGGCGATCAGAGCCGGAGCGCGCAGGCCGGACGTATATGTATAGGCAGCCAGGACCACGAACGCGACGATCAGCGGCAGGTCCGTCAGCAGGGGGTTTTCCGCGCTGCCCAAACCCAATACAGTGAGCACCGCTTTGATGCCGACCAGCTGCAG
>DIZT01000016.1 GCA_002427975.1 Micrococcaceae bacterium UBA6021
CCGGACGCACCTGATGCCAGTCAGCGAAGCGGCCCTGCGCGCCCTCGCGAAGGCAGTGCTGGGTCCGTTCTCCAATGACCGGCCGCCACCGTCTTCCCTGCTGGCCACCTGGCAGAAGACCAAACGCTCCGTCCGCGAACTGCACGAACGAATCTTCTACCGCCCACTGCTCAACACCGCGGCCAAACTCAGCAGCGAGGACGCCAGGCTCACCCCGGAGGCCGCCCAGGGCCGCCTTGCCGCGCTGGGCTACCGTGACCCGCAGGGCGCAATGCGGCATATCGAGGCGCTGACCGCCGGTGTCAGCCGGCGGGCAGCCCTGCAACGGCAGTTGCTGCCCATCCTGCTGGACTGGCTCGCCGAAGGGGTTGATCCTGACGCCGGGCTCCTCGCGTTCCGTCGGGTCAGTGAGGCGCTGGGCACCACCCACTGGTACCTGGGCATGCTCCGGGATTCCACGGCAGCGGCCGAGCGGCTGTGCCACGTGCTCTCCAACTCGCGGCTGATTGCAGACCTCTTGGAGGTTTCGCCGGAATCGGTGGCGTGGCTGGGTCATGACAAGGAACTCACTCCCGTGGGTTTCGAAGCCCAGTGGCAGGAGATCACATCCAAGATGTCACGCCACTCTGACCCTGAAAGCGCCATGCGGCTGATCCGGCTGATCCGGCGCAGGGAGACTCTCAGGATCGCGATTGCGGATTCTGCCGGGTTGCTCAACCAGGACCAGGTAGGCGCCGCGCTGGCGGACACCGACCGGGCCGCCGTGCTGGGCGCGCTGCGCGTGGCCGAAGGCATCGTCTCCGCCGCGGGACCGCTTAAAACCGCGCTGCTGGTGGTGGCCATGGGCCGCCAAGGTGGGCACGAGATTGGCTACGGCTCCGATGCCGACGTGATGTACGTCCACCGGGCGCTGCCTGGCTACACCGAGGAGGAAGCGCAGGAGCAGGCAGCCCGGATGGTGTCCAAGGTGTCCAGCCTGCTGACCCAGCCCCTCAAGCCCGCGATCATGGCCGAGCGGGTCCTGCAGATGGACGCGGATCTGCGGCCCGAAGGAAAGAACGGCGCCATGGTGCGCTCGCTCGATTCGTTTGCAGAGTACTACCGCCGCTGGTCCCTGATCTGGGAAGCGCAGGCTTTGCTGCGGGCCCGGCCCATGGCGGGCGATGACGCGCTGGCAAACGACTTCCTGGCCCTTATCGATCCAATCCGGTACCCGGAAACGATTTCGGAGCAGGACATCCGCGAAGTACGCAGGGTCAAAGCGCGCGTGGAAGCGGAACGGCTGCCGCGCGGTGCGGACCCGGCACGCCACCTGAAGCTTGGACGCGGGGGACTGAGCGACGTCGAGTGGCTGGTGCAGCTCCTTCAGCTCCAGCACGCGGGCAAGCACCCGGAACTGCGGACCACGTCCACTGTGGAGGCCCTTGATGCTGCGGCTGGCCTGGGCCTGCTCACCGCTGCTGACGCGACGCTGCTGGCGGACGCGTGGCGGCTTGCCAGCAGGATCCGGTCCGCCAACGTCATCTGGAGCGGAAGGGCGTCGGATCTGCTGCCGTCCTCACGGCGCGACCTCGAAGCCGTGGCGCGCTGGTGCGGCTACGAACCAGGCCACGCGGCCACCTTGGAGGAGGACTACCTCCGCCTGAGCCGGCGTGCCCGGGCGGTCTTCGAAAAGGTTTTTTACGGTCATTAGCGGTGCCCTGTGGTCCTCCCGGGATGTTGCAGACAGCCGCTGCGGTCCGGTGCTAGGTTGGGGGCCATGGTTACGCAAATCTTCCTGAATCTGCCCGTTAAGGACCTGAACCGGTCGGTGGACTTTTTCACGGCCCTTGGATTCTCCTTCAACCCGGACTACACCGATGAAAACGCGACCTGCATGATCATCAACGACAACGCCTTCGTGATGCTCCTGGTGGAGGGTTTCTTCAAGACCTTCACGTCCAAGGACGTTGCGGACACGGGTGGTGCCATCGAAGCCATCATGGCGTTCTCCGTGGACAGCAGGGAGGCCGTTGATGAAACAGTCCGTAAGGCGCTGGCCGCCGGCGGTGCTCCGTCGCAGGAAGTACAGGACTACGGCTTTATGTATAACCACAGTTTCCAGGACCCGGACGGCCACCTCTGGGAGGTCCTCTGGACGGACCCGGCAGGGCCGCCGGCCGACGGCGGGGCTCCGGCCGGCGCCGACGGGCCGCTGACCTGAAAAGCGCTGACCTGAAAAGCCCGGCCGGTACGGTCTGGCTGATATCCCTGCGTGACCTCGGCTCAGATGCCCTCGCCATCCAACTCGGCGAAGTGGCCGGCCTGGAACTGGGCGCGGGGCAAAGCGGCTTCGTGGGCGACCCGCTCCGGATGGTCCTGGCGGGACTGGCCGAGGACTCGCGGTTTCCCTACGTCATCGAAGCAGCGGGCTATGCCGTCGGTGTTCTGACTCTCCAGGCCGGTGCCGCGCGCCTGGCGGGCTGGCCGGATGAGGACTCTGCCTGGCTGCTGCGCGGCTTCCTGATTGACCGGCGCCGGCAGGGCAAAGGCCTCGGGCCCTTGGCGGCAGCGTCCGCAGTGGCCGCCGCCGCGAAACTGACCGCCAGGCGCGGAACGCAGGAGGCCGGCGTCGTACTTTCCGTTAACGAAGGCAACCCGGCAGGTTTGTCCGCCTACAGGACCGCAGGCTTTGCAGACCACGGGCAATACCTGGGCGGAAGTTCCGGACCGCAGCGGACCATGTACCGGAGCCTTACGGCATGATTCGGCCAGGAAACGGCCACCGGACATTGCCTCCGGCTCCACATTGACCCATCATGTGGATTGGCGGTGTTCTTCAAAACCTTGTTGGGGGGAAGGCTTGAAAAGTCTTCGTCTCGGGGAGCACCTGCCAGGGGGCTGGCTCCCGGTCTCAGCACGTCTGGAGCCAGCCTCCACCTTGGAGACAAAAAAGTCCGCCCGGCTGCGCAGCATTGACGCTGGCAGCGGGCGGACTTTTGGGGACTGAACGGGTTCAGCCGCTGATCTGGCTAGACGCCGTAGTAGAGCTCGAACTCGTACGGGTTCGGGCGCAGGGACAGCGGGCGGATCTCGTACTCGTACTTGTACTCGATCCAGGTGTCGATCAGGTCCTGGGTGAACACGCCACCGGCCTGCAGGAACTCGTTGTCCTCGGCCAGTGCGTCCAGGGCCTCTTCGAGGGAGCCCGGAGCCTTGGGGATGTCCTTGGCTTCCTCGGCGGGGAGCTCGTAGAGGTCCTTGTCGATCGGAGCCGGCGGTTCAATGCGGTTGCGGATGCCGTCAATGCCGGCCATCAGCTGGGCAGCGAATGCCAGGTACGGGTTGGACGAGGGGTCCGGAGCGCGGAACTCGATGCGCTTGGCCTTCGGGTTGGAGCCCGTGATCGGGATGCGGATACCGGCGGAGCGGTTGCCCTGCGAGTAAACCATGTTGACCGGAGCTTCGAAGCCCTTGACCAGGCGGCGGTAGGAGTTCACCGTCGGGTTGGTAAAGGCCAGCACTGCGGAGGAGTGCTTCAGCAGGCCGCCGATGTACCAGCGGGCCATGTCGGACAGGCCGGCGTAGCCCTTTTCGTCGTAGAACAGCGGCTCGCCGTTGGTCCACAGCGACTGGTGGCAGTGCATGCCCGAACCGTTGTCACCAAAGACCGGCTTCGGCATGAAGGTCACGGACTTGCCCCAGGCGTCGGCCGTGTTCTTGACGACGTACTTGAACTTCTGCAGGTCATCCGCGGCGTGCGTCAGCGTGGTGAACTTGTAGTTGATTTCAGCCTGGCCGGCGGAGCCTACCTCGTGGTGGCTGCGCTCAACCTCAAGGCCTGCCTCATCCAGGGCAACACACATTGCGTCGCGGAGGTCAGCCTGCTTGTCAGTGGGGGAAACCGGGAAGTAGCCACCCTTGATGGGGGTCTTGTAGCCGAGGTTACCGCCCTCTTCTTCGCGGCCCGTGTTCCAGTGTGCTTCTTCGGAGTCGATCTTGTAGAAGCTGCCCTCGGGGGAGGACTGGTACTGGACGTTGTCGAAGACGAAGAATTCGGCTTCGGGAGCGAAGAACGCGGTGTCGGCGATGCCGGTGGAGGCGAGGTAGGCCTCAGCCTTTTCGGCCACGCCGCGGGGGTCGCGGTGGTAGGGGTCTCCGGTGCGGGGGTTCACGATGGAGAAGTTCAGCGCCAGGGTCTTTTCCATGCGGAAGGTGTCCAGGAATGCGGTGGTGACGTCCGGGATCAGCTGCATGTCGGATTCGGCGATGCCCTGGAAGCCGCGGATGGATGATCCGTCGAAGAGCTGGCCGTTGACGAAGAAGTCAGCGTCAACGCTCTTGGCCGGCACATTGAAGTGCTGCTGGACGCCGGGGAGGTCGGTGAAGCGGATATCGACGAATTTAATTTCTTCGTCCTTGATGAACTTGAGGACTTCGTCCGCATTCTTGAACATCTATGCTCCTAACGCATATGTAAATATCTGGCTGGCAAGCCGTCTGATCCAGCGCAATCCTAAGGGCAGGGAAACACGGTTTCCCTGCTTGGGGTATTGCTTGAAACTGCTACCAACCCTATGGACACGTCATTTCCCGTCAGTGTCCACATTGTTTCGGGCAGGTTACAGAATGCCCTGACCAGGTTACAGAATTGTCCTGACCAGGTAACGCTATCGGGTGTCCGGAGCATGGTCCAACGGTCTCCACTCTGTGAACGGCGGTGAGTCGGTAAGCTTGGACGGTGGTAGATCGCAATGACATTGGCTCCTGGCTCAGCGGACCGGACACATCCGGCGTCTCAAAGTACCCGGGGGAGCGCTTGGGATTGCCCGAATCCGGTTCCGGCTCCATCGCCCGGGCGGGCAGGCGCATCCTTGCCATCGTCATTGACTGGGGCATCGCCCTGTTGATCAGCAATTTTGCCTTTGGCGGTGACTCCTGGGCCACGCTGGCGATTTTCGCCGCGGAACAGATGTTGCTCGTCGGCACCCTCGGTTACAGCATCGGCCACCGCGTGGCAGGGATCCACGTGCTGCGCCTGGGGGGCGGGGCCGCGGGACCGATGGCTGCCGTAGTGAGGTCAGTGCTGCTGTGCCTGGTGATTCCCGCCGTGATTTTCGACCCGGACCAGCGTGGAGTGCACGACAAGGCGATGAACACCGTCCTCGTGCGGCGATAGCGGTACTCCGCCGACGTGCGGTGCGCGGTCAGACTCCCGCCGTTTCCTTTGTCCTGGCAGCAACGGCAGTGCGGGGCGTCAGGTAGCCGCGGGTTCCGGCCCAGCGCTCGAACGCAACAGTGGCGAACGGGAACACCGCCGACAGCCCCGCGAAAAGCGCAACAATAAGAGGCCACCGCTGGAGCCGCCACAGGGCGAGGGCGGCGATGCCGTAGCCGACGAACACCGCACCATGGATGGGGCCGGCGATCTCCACACCCAGTTCTGTGGAACGGGCGATCCATTTGAAATACATGCCCACCAGCAGCGCAGCCCAGCTGAACGCTTCGGCAACCGCCAGGACGCGGAACGCCCGGACAACAAAGGTCTTAACGGTCATTAACAACTTCCAATCAGTGTGCCCGCCTGGCTGGCCGGCGTCCGACAAACAAAAACCGCCCTGGTTCCGGCCAAGCCGGAACCAGGGCGGTTCAAGAGTCTTAGCGTCCGCGGTTGGGGCGCGCTTTGTAGGGGTCGATTCCCTTGGGAATCGGGAGGCGGTTGCCCAGCGAGGAAATGCGCTTGGATACCGCGTTCACTTCAAGTTTGGTCAGTTCGTTCTTCAGCTTGCCCATCTTCTTGGCGACCTGGCTGATGGGAACCTGGCCCTCGCCGCGACCACTTTCAATCACGTGGACCGTGACGTTCGGGAGGATGCGCGCAAGACGCTTGCGCTCGGCGTCGAGCAGCGGCTTGACGCGGACGGTGGGGCCTTCGCTGACAAGGACGACGCCGGGACGGCCGACGGCGCGGAACACGGCGTCCTGCGTGCGGGGGTTCACGGCAACCGGCTGGTCCTCGGTGACCCAGCCGCGCTTAAGCGTGCCCAGCGCAGCGCCTGAAGCGCCGGGCTGGTTCTCGATCTGGGCGAAGGCGGCGCGTTCGGCACGCCGGGAGAGGATCAAGGTGGCGCCGAGCAGGCCCAGCGGGATGCCAATGAGCAGGCCGGTGATCCAGTTTTCCAGCCAGAAACCCACCAGGAAGCTGACAGCCACAACGCCCAGGAACACCAGCAGCATCAGCCACGGGACCATGGGGTCATGGCGGCGGGTCATATTAAAGACTTCGCCGATCTGCTTGAGCCGGCTGGGCTTCTTGACCTTTGCTTCTTTTGGCTTGCGCGAGAAGAGGCCACGCTTCGGGGCGTCAGAGGCCGCCGGAGTGCTGTTACTGGAATCAGGGGATTTCGCCATAGTGCCTCAATTCTACGTGATTTATGCCTGAGGGCCGGACGCCGGAGATTACCCGGCGCCGGCCCTCAGGCTCAACAAAATACGGCTCAGGAATGTGCGGCCAGGAGTGAGCTGG
>DIZT01000112.1:0-10171 GCA_002427975.1 Micrococcaceae bacterium UBA6021
GCCGATGTAGTTGTGGCCCAGCTGCAGGGCTTCCCGCAGGGAAAGTTCCAGCACCTTCTTGGCGCGTGGTGTAAAGGGGATGTGGCCGGACGGCGCCTGCTGGCCCTGCCCGATGATCTCCTGCACCTGCTCGCGCACGCCGTCGAGCGAAATGCTCAAGGACTCAAGAGCTTTAGCGGCAACGCCCTCACCTTCATGGATCAGACCCAAGAGGATGTGTTCGGTACCAATGTAATTGTGGTTCAGCATGCGTGCCTCTTCTTGGGCAAGCACAACTACGCGACGGGCACGGTCCGTGAATCGCTCAAACATTTCGCCACACTCCTAGCTACGACGTACTTTGATGCTACGTGGCAGACCCTCTCTTGGGGAGCGTGTTCGCCACAGGGGAAACATGACGTGTTCAATCTCCTGTCACCCGCCCCGTTTGGATCGCTTTGGGGCAGCCCTGATATCTGCCGAGCGATGGAGCCCGGGGCACCGAGGGGCGCGGTCCGCAGCCGGAGTAATGTCGCCGGCACTGCCGTAAATCGCCGAAGGGTGCTAATTCCAGACTCCCGGCGCGCATACTTTCGAGTGGGCAAATTCGAGCGGGCGTCCCAGGCCGGATACTGAAACCGGGATTTGGGCGTACCTCGGCCCGTCTTGTGTATTCTCAATTGGCATCAAAAAACCCTGCCCCCACCCGGAGGTGAAGACAGGGCCTATTTCCGCTGCCGAGGGGCGGAGTGTCAGGAATTTGCCTTTTGGTAGGCTTCCTGGATTTCAGCCTGAATTCGGCCGCGGCTGTTAACCGTGTAGCCGTTATCCCGTGCCCATTGGCGGATTTGGGCGGAGTCGTTGGTGCGGACGCCAGCAAACGCTTTGGTGCGGGTGGGCCTGCCGGCCGACGTCTTGCGCCCGGCCGCAACAAAGCGCTGCAAGGCAGAACGGAGCTCCGCCGCGTTGGCCGCGGACAGATCGATTTCGTAGCTGACCCCATCGAGGCCAAAACGGACATTTTCGTCCGCAGATCCCCCATCCAGATCATCGACGAGGATGATGTTTACTTTCTGTGCCATTAATAGTCCTCTTGGAAAGGTTCGGTTGTCAGAAAAGGTGGATGTTCCTGTAAAAAGTATGAACCTCTTTATGGCAACGCGTCAAAGCGCCGAATCGTTTCCTGTGGATATCCACAGGAACCACACGGAAAGTTCTATCGATTTATTTATCCGATTCCGGGTTCTGTTCGTTCAATGGCTCGGCGGAACGCGCTTGGGCTTCAGCTTGGGCACGCGCTTCAGCCTGACGCTCGGACTTATCGGCATTAAAGATGGATTTCATGGCGAACCAGAAAATCAGGCCAACTACCAGCGACGGCAGCAGTACGGCTACATATTCCATGATTAGTGGCCTTCGGGCTTCAGGAGCGGGAAAAGGATGGTTTCGCGGATACCGGCGCCGGTGAACAGCATGACCAGCCGGTCGATGCCCAATCCGATCCCACCCATGGGCGGAGCACCGTATTCGAGGGCCCGGAGGAAGTCCTCATCCAGCTGCATGGCCTCCTCATCGCCTGCGGCCGCGTGCCGCGACTGTTCGGTGAGCCGCTCGCGCTGGATGACGGGGTCGATCAGTTCAGAGAAGGCCGTGCCGCGTTCCATCCCGCCGATGATGAGATCCCAGGCCTCGATCAGCCGGCCGTCCTCGCGGTGCGGGCGGGCCAGCGGCTGGGCGGACGGCGGGTAGTCGTACACAAAGGTGGGGTTCAGCAGCGTGGGTTCCACAATTTCGCCGAACAATTCGACTGCCAGCTTCTCGGCGTCCCATTTCGGGTCCACCTTGACCTCGTGCTTTTCGGCAATTTCGCGCAGCACCTCAAGCGAAGTGTCCGGCGTGACTTCCTGGCCAACGGCGTCGGACACTCCGGGGTACACCGATACCCAGGCCCAGTCGCCGTCGAGGTTGATTTCTCCGGTCTCGGTCTGGATGGTGCGGCCGGCGCCTACAGCGTCTGCGGCGTCGAGGATGATCTCCTTGATGCGTTCCGCCATGACAAACTGGTCCGCCCAGGCCTCGTAGCACTCGAGGGTTGTGAATTCGGGGCTGTGGGTGGAGTCCACGCCCTCGTTGCGGAAGACGCGGCCCATGTCGTAGACGCGGTCGATCCCGCCCACCACGGCGCGCTTGAGGTAGAGCTCGGTGGCGATGCGGAGGGTCATCTTCTGGTCGAACGCGTTCATGTGAGTCTCGAACGGGCGCGCCAGTGCGCCACCGTGGACCAGCTGCAGGATGGGGGTCTCCACCTCCACATAATTGTGGCGGTGCAGGCTCTCGCGGATGGAGCGGGTGATGGCGGCGCGGGTGTAGACCATTTCCCGGGCTTCGTCGCGCACCATCAGATCCACATAGCGCTGGCGGACACGGGTTTCCTCGTTCAGTTCCGCGTGCAGCACGGGCAGCGGGCGCAGCGCCTTGGAGGCCATGGACCAGGACTCGGCCATCACTGACAGCTCGCCGCGGCGGGAGGAAATCACCTCGCCCTTGATGAACACGTGGTCTCCCAGGTCCACCAGGGCCTTCCAGTCCGCGAGCGATTCTTCACCCACGTTGGCCAGACTGAGCATGGCCTGGAGCCGGATGCCCTTGCCGTCAACGCCGCCTTCCTGGAGCGTGGCGAAGCACAGCTTGCCGGTGTTCCGCACAAAAACCACACGCCCGGTGACGCCCACAACGTCGCCGGTGGTGTCGTCCGCCTCGAGGTGCGCGTACTTCTCGCGGATTTCGGTCAGGGAGTGTGTGCGTTCCACACCCACCGGGTACGCCTCGGTGCCGCGCTCGATCAGCTTGGCGCGCTTGTCCATGCGGATGCGCATCTGTTCGCTGGCGTCGAGCGGCTCTGGGGCATTTTTGGGGGTGGGGGTGTTTTGGGAAGTCACAATTCCCAAGTTTACCGGGAGTTCGCCTGACCGGCTCCCGGCGTCCAACCCACCCCCTCCCACCCGAGTTTTTGTCCAGATAATCCACGTTCGGGGGCCATTTGGCGAGATTATCTGCACAAAAACTCCGGGGGAGGTGGGCATAGACTCGGGCTGTGGAGTCCTGGAAAGTTGAAACGGAGGACGGCGGCCACCTGGAGGGGCATTCGTTCCGCACCCCTGCGGAACTGGAACCGACGACGGCGGGACCTCCCGGCGTCGTACTCCTCCACGGCACGTTGGTCACCGACGCCCTCTACCGGCCTTTTGCCCGGAAGCTGAGCCTCCTGCTGGGCCGGCCCGTGCACTGCTATAACCGGCGCGGGAGAGCGGGCTCATCCCCGCAGCCGGACGACTACTCGGTCAAGACCGAAGTCAGCGACCTCGCCATCGTCATGCACCAGACGGGTTCCACGGACGTGGTGGCCCACAGCTACGGCGGCTTCGTGGCATTGGAGGCGGCCCGGACCCTGCCGATGGGCCGGCTGGTGACCTATGACGCTGCGGTGTCGCTGTCCGGAAACCTGAGCCACCGCTGGCGGCCGGACCTTGAGGACGCCGTCACCGCGGGCCAGCTCAACCACGCCTGGGCGCACCTGGTCCAGGGCCTGGCGACGGCCGGCCCGCTGTCCCACCTGCCGCTCGGCGCGCTGCGGATGCTGAGCATCCTCTCCGCCAGGACCAACCTGGGCGCCGAAATGCGGCAGCTGCTGCCCACCGCCGTCAAGGAAATGCGTGCCGTGCTCGACGCCGACGCCGAACTGGACGATTTCACCGCGCTCACCGCCCCCATCCTGATGCTCAGCGGCGGCTGGAGCCCCGCGTACTTTGCCGCGACGGGCCGGCAGCTGGCGGCCGCCGTGCCGTCCATCGATTTCCAGGTGGTGCCCGGCCAGCTGCATGAGGGGCCCATCCGCCCCGGCAAGCGACTGGCCGTACGGATTGCGCGGTTCATCAACGGCAGCGGCGGCCAGGTCCGGAGGCTGGGGCGGCGCCGGTGAGTGCTTCGCCGGAAGGGCGCTTCGCCGCCCGCCTAGGATGGGGAACGTGAAAGAACAGGAAGTCCCCACGCACGACGGCGGCCGGCTGGCCTTGTACAGCTACGGCGCCGAGGATGCGCCGGGAGAACGCCGGGTGGTGGTCATCGGCGGCGCGTTCCTCACCGCCCTGATCTACCGGCCGTTCTCGATTGCGCTGGCCGGCGGGCTGGGCGACGGGTGGGCAGTGGATGTCTATGACCGGCGCGGGCGGGGTAACTCCACCGAGCAGCCAGCCGACTATTCCATGGCCACGGAGATCGCCGATGTCCGCACCGTCATGGATGCCACCGGCGCCCGTAACCTCCTGGGCCACAGCCTCGGCGGATCCGTGGCACTGAACGCCGTCCAGGAGTTCGCGGGCACCTCCTACGAACCGGACAAGCTGGCGGTCTACGATGCTGCGGTCAACATCGACGGCAGCGTCGACACGTCGTGGCTGGACGACTTCGAGGCCGCGGTCAACGCCGGCAAGGTGGGGCATGCGATGGCCCGTATGAAGAAGGGCATGCAGCCGGGCACCGCGCTTTCAAAGGTCCCCGAGCCGGTTCTTGCAGGGCTGATGGCGGTGGTGTCGCGCACGAAAGTGAACAGGATGTTCCAGGAGCTTATGCCCACCGGTGTCGGTGAACTGCGGGCGGCTTATGCCGAGGCCGAGCATGTCAGGAACTTCGCCGTGCTGCCCGCGAACACACATTTCATGGTGGGCGGCAAGAGTCCGAGCTACTACAAGGTCACGGCCCAGCGCCTTCACGCCGCCGTCCCCGGGAGCACGTTCGAGCTCTCTCCCAAAGGCTTCCACGGCTCCATCCCGGCCGCAGTGAAGGAACTGGTCACGGACATCGCCGAATACTTCAAGGGCTGAGGCATTCCGCAGGTTGCTCGGCTAGGCTCGGAACATGACGAGCGAGAACATCAAGACCCCCGACGGCGGCACGCTGGAGCTCTTCTCCACGGGTGCCGAACTGGCGTCCGCCGGCTCCGGCGTGGTTGTGGTGCCGGCCTCCATGGTTTCCGCGGCCGACTACACAAAGTTCGCCCAGAAACTCAGCGCCGCGTTGGGCCGCCCGGTGCACACGTTTAACCGCCGCGGCCGCGGTTCATCGTCGCCGCAGGCCGAGGACTACACCCTGGACTCGGACATCCGGGACTTGGACGCCGTCATGAAACACACGTCCAGCACGGACGTCTTTGGCCACAGCTTCGGCGGCGCGGTGGCCCTGCACGCGGCCCGGACCCTTCCCGTGGAGCGGCTGGCTGTGTACGACCCCGCCGTGTCCGTGAACCACAGCGTGAAGGCCGACTGGACTGCTGAATACGAGCGTGCCACGGCCGCCGGGGACGATGACCGCGCCTTGGCCGTGCTGACCAAGGGCCTGGAAACCGGTGCGTTCTCGCGGATGCCGCTGTCCATGCTCACCATCGCCAACAAGCTCACCGCCGGCACGCACCTCGGCAAGCAGATGCGTGAAAAGATGCGCACCGGCGTCCGGGAAATCAAGGCAATCATCGCCGCGGACATGCCGGCCGAGCCGTTCCTGGAACTGCCCCTGGAAACCCTGATCGTGGTGGGTGAGAAGAGCCCGGCGTACTTCGGTGTGGCGTGCGGCCAGATCCATGACGTCCTGTCAGGCTCCAGCTACACCATCCTCCAGGGCTCCGGCCACGACGGCGTCCTCCGCGCCCCGGACAGGCTCATCACCGAGCTCAGCGATTTCTTCGCCGGTTAACCCGGGTTGAGCCCGTCCCCGGTGGTTGAGCCCGTCGAAACCTGGATCTCGACAGGCTCGATCACCGGACGTGGCTAGTGGGCGCCGTGGGCCGGGGCGGCACCTTCGGTTTTGCGCATCATCGCGGAAAGTACGACGGCGGCGAGGGCTATGACGGTTGCCGTCAGGAAGGCAGCGCTCATGCCGGCGACCAGGCCGGACGCGGCCGAGACCACGGCGAAGATGGACACGAGCAGCGCCGTCCCGGCGGCACCGGCTACCTGCTGCGTGGTGCTCATGATCGCCGAGCCGTGGGAGTAGAGGTGCGGCGGCAACGGGTTCAGGCCGGTGGTAAACGCCGGCGTGAACAGCAGCGCCAGGCCGAAACTCAGCCCCACATGGAGGGTGACGATCCACCAGACCGGAGTGCCGGCGTCGAGCATGGAGAACTGCCACAGGGCCAGCACCATAAGCACGGACCCGGTGACGGTGAGCGGCAGCGGCCCCACCTTGTCGAACAACCGGCCGATGAACGGGCCCAGCAGGCCCATCGCCAGCCCGCCCGGCAGCAGCGCGAGGCCGGTCTCCAGCGATCCCAGGCCGCGGATTTCCTGCAGGTAGAGCGGCAGCAGGATCACGCCGCCGAAGAGCGCCATCATGGCCACCACCATCAGCAGCACCGAGACCGTGAACATCCTGAAGTTGAAGGCGCGGAGGTCCAGCAGCGGGGCTTCGGCCTTCTGCAGCCGGAGCTGTCGGAGCACAAAGACAATCAGGCTGGCCACGCCGATGACCAGCGCCGCGATGGCCGCGGTGTTGGGACCGCCCTGGCCGCCGTTGCCGCCGCCGATCTGGCTGAGGCCGTACACCAAGCCACCGAATGCGGGGATGGTCAGGACAACGGAGAAGAAGTCGAGCTTGGTCTTCTCGGTTTCGCCGACGTTTGTCAGGTACTTCGCACCGATGGCCAGGGCAGCCAGGGCCACCGGCAGCACGAAGACGAACATAAAGCGCCAGGTGAAGTGCTCCAGAATCAGCCCGGAGACGGTGGGCCCCATGGCCGGCGCCACGGAGATGGCGATGCTGACGTTGCCCATGACGGCGCCGCGCCTGGCCACCGGCACGAGCGTGAGGATAGTGGTCATCAGCAGCGGCAGCATAATGGCTGTACCGCCGGCCTGGATGATGCGTGCCAGGAGCAGGACCCCAAAACCGGGGGCGACGGCGGCCAGGGCAGTGCCACCGGCGAACAGTCCCATGGCCAGCATAAAAACAGCTCGCGTGGACAGGCTTTGGAGGATGAACCCGGTGGTGGGAATGACCACGGCCATGGTGAGCATAAAGCCGGTGGAGAGCCATTGTACGGTGGGCGCGTCCACTCCCAGGTCAACCATCAGGCGCTGCAGGGCAACGTTCATGATGGTCTCGTTGAGGATCACCACAAAGGTCGCCACGAGCAGGGTGGTGATGATGGTCACCGACTCGCGGGACATTTTCTCCGGCGCGGCGGACTTCGGCGCTGTCACGGGCCCGGACCGGCCGGGCTGGCCCGGACGGTCCGGCTTACCGGAGGCGTTCGAAGAGACTTCTGTAGACATGCGTGTTCCCTCAGCGATTAAGAATGAAGTGGCGCGCGAGCATCGTCGCTGCAGATTCAAACACTCTACCGGCCGGAGTAATTCCGTGGCACGGGTTTTTTCTTCCGCCCGGGACTTATCTGGGCCCCGGCGTAGCCTGTGTGGCGTGGACACCCGGAAACTGAAGTATTCCCTGGTGCTTTAGTGTCCGTTCGCGCCGATGGTCAGCTTCGGTGGTGCTCGATCAGCCAGCCGGCCATCTGCTGGGCCCGCTTCGCCGCCCCGGCGTCCCCTTCGGAAGCCGAGACGATGGACCCCTTCATGAGGATGTGCCAGGAACGGGCGAAATCCTCCGGGCGCTGCAGCCCGGCCTGCTCTGCGAGGGACTGCACGTGGCCCCTGATCCTGGCCAGGTAATCAATACTGGCCTGGCCGAGTGGATGCGCCGGGCCCATTTCAAGCAGGATGTTGATAAAGGAGCAGGCTTCAAAATCGTCCCGGAGGAACCATTCGCCAAAGACGTCGAAGATCGCCAGCAACTGTTCCGTGGGCGTGGTTCCGCGGAGTTTTGCCTGGCCGACGATGGCATCCTCGGTCCACACCTGGTGCCGCTGCTCCAGGAAGGCCAAGACCAGCGCATCCTTGGACGGAAAGTGCCGGTAGAACGTTGCCTTGGCCACGCCCGAGCGTTCGATCAGCTCATTGACTCCGACGTCCCGCACACCGCGGCGGGAAAAAAGGTCGTAGGCCACCGCCAGAATCCGGCCCCGCGAATTGGCAAGGGGAACCACCGCCGCTAGTGGTAAATCCGCAGGGGACGGCATGGCGTTTGCATCGGAAATCATCGTGATAAGAGTTTACCCCCAGGTGCAGACAGACCGGTCTTACTCGCGGTAATGTTTTCCAGACGCAGTGCTTTGACGCCGGCGGGAGCCCTTCAGGGACCCGTCGGCTTGGTGCAAGGAGGCCCCAATGTCAGCAGAGCGAACGTTTGAGTTCATCCCGCGTGAGGACCCCGATCCGTGGATTGAGAGCACCACAGCGTCCGCCGAGGTCCGGCGCTTCGCTCGGGAGTCTCTTCGGTGGCAGGCGCAGGAAATCATCGACGAAGTGCTCCGCGGAACCGAGCCGGGGCAGGAACTGGCCAGGGCCGGGTTGCGCCGCTGCGTGGCGCAGAACCCGGGCAGGCCGGAACGCGCGCTCCTGCAGCAGCTGACGCTCAACCACGAGCCCCAGCCCTAATCAGCGCAAAAACCCTTCCGCTGCATCAAGAGCCCAGTGGCACGTTATCGATCAGCCGGACCGGCCCCACCTTGGCCGCGATGATCGCCAGGCCTTCGCCGCGGAACGGGACTTTCCGGCAGTTTTCGGCCAGCGGCTCAAGACTGCGGGGGTCCACCACGTCGAAATAGTCCACTCCCACCAATGGCTGGGATTCCACCATGTCCTGGGCCGATTCGAGATCCAGCGGCTGGTGGGCGGTTGCCCGCTCCGCCAGGAGCCGCAGCGCCCGTGACAGCACCAGGGCAGCCTCCCGTTCCTCGTCAGACAGGAAGCGGTTGCGGCTTGACAAAGCCAGCCCGTCTTCGGATCTGACCGTAGGCACCGCGACGATGTCGACGGGGAAGCTCAGGTCCGCCACCATGCGGCGCACCAGCGCCAACTGCTGGGCGTCCTTCTGCCCGAAGTAGGCCCGGTAAGCAGGCAGTCCCCCGCCGCCGCCTGAGACGAAGGCTCCCGTTGCGGGCAGCCCTGCGCCGGGGATGCCGTAGTGCAGCAGCTTGGCAACCACGGTGAGGGCTCCGTCGAAATGCCCGGGCCGCGAGGCGCCCTCCCATTTCTCCCCCAGGGCGCCGGCAGTCACGCGCACCAGCGGCTCGCCGCCGGGATAGACCTCGTCCACCGACGGCGCAAACACCAGGTCAACGCCCTGTTCCTCGAGCAAGGCAAGGTCGGCGTCAAGCGTCCTCGGGTACCGGTCCAGATCCGCCGCATCGCCGAACTGCAGCGGGTTCACAAAGATGGACGCCACCACCACATCGTTCTGTTCGACGGCGGTCCGCGCCAGCCGGGCATGCCCTTCGTGGAGCGCGCCCATGGTGGGCACAAGGCCCTGCGACCTGCCCCCCTTCTGCGCCAGCAGGCGGCCACTGGCCTCCCGGAGCTCCGCGGCAGTTGTCACCAGTTGTGCGGCCATGTCAGTCTCCCTCTTCCAGGGCCGCGCGGAGGGCCCCCAGTTGATCCGCTTTGAGCAGCCCGCGGCTGCTTGCCCGCTGTGCCGTGGCACGGGCCATGGCGAGGTAAGCCTCGAGCACATCGCCGTGTGCACCGGCGTCGTACTCCCGCAAAGCCTCGGCGTGGGCAGCCACCGTTCCTACGTCGCCGCGGGCCACCGGCCCGGTCAGCGCCGATTCACCGGAGGCGAGCGCGTTCTCCAGCGTGGCCCGCAGCAACGGCCCCAGCATCCGTTCCGGCGCGTCCACGCCCACGTCGCGGAGCAGCTGGGAGGCCTGTGCCACCAGGGTGACCATATGGTTCGAGCCGTGGGCCAGGGCCGTGTGGTACAGCGTCCGGTCCCCCTCGGCGATGGCCACGGGTTCGGCACCCATCTCCACCACCAGCGCCTGGGCAATGGGCAGCATCGCGGCGTCCGCGGTCACACCGAAAGTGCAGTCCAGCAGGCGCGTCAGGTCCAGGCTCATGCCCGTGAACGTCATGGCGGGGTGCAGGGCAAGGGGGATGGCACCGGCGGCGCGCACCGGACGAAGCACGCCCACGCCGAACCTGCCTGAGGTGTGCGCCACGATCTGTCCGGGCTGCCACGCCCCGAGTTTGGCCAGGCCGTCCACCAGCCCGGCAAGGGCGTCATCGGGCACAGCGAGGAGCACCAG
>DIZT01000112.1:10370-10548 GCA_002427975.1 Micrococcaceae bacterium UBA6021
GCCTCGGACACCGCGGAAACCCCGACGACGGCGTGCTCTGCACCGCGCAGAGCCGCCCCTAGGACGGCTCCCACCTTGCCGGCGCCGATGATTCCGACGCCAAGGCGTCCGGGCTTAGCCACGTTGCGGGCCTTCCTGTTGGGTTTCGAGGGGCCGGGCCACCGGGGTTTCGACAGGC
>DIZT01000208.1:0-320 GCA_002427975.1 Micrococcaceae bacterium UBA6021
ACCGAACCGATAGTGGGTCCATTGACCGGGTGATGTTAGGGGCGCTCCGGCCTTATTGATTGTCCGATCATGATGGTCATGGCCACAGCACCAGCCTGGTCGCAGCGTAGTACCAGAATTCAGGGTCCTCCCCCCGGAACGCGGCAGCTCAAACCTGAGGCCAGGTTAAAGTTGATTCCGTTGCTTTCCTTCTCGCGTCGGTCGTTACTGCGTCCCGGCACACGGTGGCCGGCGCCTTCGCGTTGACGGCCAGGAATCAGTCCCAGGCGTCGAATAACCGGGCTACTTGAAGGGTCATAGGAGATTCGAACTCCTGACCT
>DIZT01000208.1:443-4911 GCA_002427975.1 Micrococcaceae bacterium UBA6021
GATTCGAACTCCTGACCTCTTCTCAGAGGAGGGCACTTTTGGACAGTCGTGGACGACTGCTAGTTCCTTGAGTTTTCCGGGAATTTTGGGGCATTTCGACACCATCCACAACGGACGACATATGGTCATTTTCGATCGTTTCCGTGGGGTAAACGCGGGGCGGACGTCGTTTCGGCTCGTTACCTCTGATCCATCACAGGGCAATCATGCAGGGAAGAACGACCGAAGCGATGAAAGTTGCATGTCCGACTCAGCAGGCAGCCATGGCAAAGCCCCACTGAGCAATGGAACAAGGCACCGTGGCTCGCCCAACTAAATGTCACACGGCTGTCCCGAGGCGACACTCGGGAGTTTCTCAAGTGTGGGCCAAGTAGTCTTATCTGCACTTACGGGAGGATTGCTAGGTACTGATGCCCCATGGCCACGGGGTATCCGATGCTTCTTCATGCCTCTCATCGCGGTGGCTGCTTCTCCTTGTCAAATTTTTTTCTTGACAGATGCAAACCGTTTTAGGTAATGTGATGCAGACAACATACAAAACGTTTTGCAAAGGAAGTCGATGATGACGAAGGTGGGAATCCGCGAAGTGGCGAAGGCCGCCGGCGTTTCAATCACTACGGTTTCCCATTCACTCAACGACGCCACCAGCGATCGCGTGAACCGCAAGACGCAAGAACACGTACGGGCAGTGGCCAAGGATCTGGGCTACGCCCCCAATCGCTTGGCCAGCGGACTGCGGAACCAGCGCTCCCAAATCCTTGGCCTGGTCAGTGATGAAATCACCACCACACCCTTTGCGGGAGCCATGATCCGCGGTGCGCAGGATGCCGCCTATGAACGTGGCTACGTGGTGATGGTGGTCAACTCAGGCTTTGACAGGGAACTGGAATCCCGTGAAATCAGCATGCTTCAGCAGCACCAGGTGGATGGCGTGCTCTACGCCAGGATGTACCACCAAAATGCTCACGTCCCGTCGCAACTGGCGGGACTCCCGACGGTCCTTCTGGATGCAGTCACTGAGAATGGGTCCATTTCCTCTGTTGTCCCGGACGAGGTGGGAGCAGCCGAGACAGCTGTCGAGGCAATCATCCAAGCAGGTCACACCCGGATCGGGATGATCAATAACAGGGACGACATTCCCGCTACCCATGGACGGAGGGAAGGCTTCCTCAACGCTTTGCGGAGGCATGGACTGGAGCACGACCCCCGGCACGTTGCTATTGGCACCTCCCACCAAACGCAGGGAGGCCGTGAGGCTGCTTTGGAGCTTCTCGGTCAGAAAACCCGTCCCACGGCTCTTTTCTGCTTCAACGACAGGATTGCAATGGGCGCCTACCAGGCGGCCGCTGAGCTGGGCCTTCGCATCCCGGAAGACGTTTCCATCGTGGGAATCGATAACCTCGAAATCATCGCAGATTCCCTATGGCCCGGGCTGACTACTGTCGCCCTTCCGCACTACGAAATGGGCCGTTGGGCAGTCAACCGCATCCTGGACGACATCGGAAGCCCAGGGAAACCGGCGGTCAAGATACAACTGGACTGCCCCCTTATTGAGCGGGGGTCACTCGGCCCACCGCCGAGTTAGCCGTTACCACAGCTCCAAACTGTTCCACCGCCCGGGAGGCAAAAAAGGGACGCAGCCGTTACAGCGGCTGCGCCCCCACGGACCCGGGCCAATCACCCACACCCAAAAATCAGCAGAAAGATTGAGAATCATGAACAAACGATTCACCCGGATCCTCGCCACCAGCATAGCCGCGGCCGCCCTCGTCGGTAGCCTGGGTGCCTGCAGCAAGGGCAGCTCATCGGCCACAACCGAAGGCTCCAAAGAGATCACCATGTGGACCCACGCCGCCGGAAACCCGGAGGAACTGGCGGCGACCCAGTCGATCGTGGATTCGTATAACAAGAGCAGCGGCGCGAAGGCGCAGATCAAGGTGCAGGCTTTCCCGCAGGAGTCCTACAACGATTCTGTCGTTGGGGCCGCGTCAGCCGGGAAACTTCCCTGCATCGTGGACATTGACGGACCCAACGTTCCCAACTGGGCGTGGGCCAAGTACCTGACGCCACTGAAGCTATCCGCGGACATTTCCAAGAACCTCCCCAGCACCGTTGCCAAGTGGCAGGGCGAGACCTATGCGGTTGGGTACGGCGACGTCGCTTTGTCCATGTTTGCCCGCAAATCTGATCTCGCTGCGGCGGGCGTCCGCGTCGCCACCATCGAGAAGCCATGGACCAAGGACGAGTTCCAGGACGCGCTGACCAAGCTCAAGGCCCTGGGTAAATGGGATTACCCGCTGGACATGGGTACTGCCGGAACGGGCGAGTGGCTGCCCTACGCGTACTCGCCGTTCCTGCAGTCCTTCGGCGGAGACCTGATCAACCGCAAGGATTACCAGTCGGCTGACGGAGCCCTGAATGGTGACAAGGCTGTCGAATGGGCCAAGTGGTTCCGCGGTCTGGCGGACCAGGGCTTCATGGCGACGAAGAGCGGGAAAGATTCTACCCAGGACTTCCTGAACAACAAGAGCGGCCTTCTCTACACCGGTTCCTGGGCAGGGGACAAGGCCCGGGCCGCCCTGGGAGATGAGCTGGTGGTCATGCCCACGGTGGACCTGGGCAACGGTCCCAAGATCGGCGGAGCTTCCTGGCAGTGGGGCGTCACCAGCGGCTGCAACAATACGGATGCCGCGATGGACTACCTGTCCTATTCCCTGAAGCCGGAAAACGTGGCTGCCGTCATCAAGGCAACGGGAGGCATCCCCGCCACTGATGAAGCCGCGGCCCTGATTCCCGCGTTCGCCGAGGGCGGTGCCAACCGGATCTTCATGGAGTTCTCCCGCAAGTACGCGGTGTTGCGGCCTGAGACTCCGGCCTATCCCTTCATCGCCACCGAATACGGCAAGGCTGTCCAGGACATCCTGGCCGGCGCCGATCCCAAGCCGGCCCTGGACAAGGCGGTCAAGGCTATCGACGCCAACATCAAGTCCAACGGCGGCTACCAGAAGTAGCCAGCCGCCACGGGTACGACGACGGTCGGCAACTGCCGCCGCCGTCGTACCTCCAACGCTGCAGGTCAACGGAGACTCCATGACAACTACCCAGCTTCCCTCTACGCCTGGCCGCCGTGTGGCGGACCCGGCCTCGGCCACACCATCCAGTAAGCCCCACCGCCGCCCGCGCTACCTCCGCGAGCAGCTCAGCGGGTGGGGAATGATCGCCCCGGCCGCGATCCTCCTGCTCGCCTTCGTCTTCCTCCCGGCCATTATGGGCTTCGGCCTGGCGTTCACCAACGCCCGCCTCGTTTCCCCCCGGCCCATAGAGTTTGTCGGCACCGACAACTTCGCCCGGCTCTTCACCGATCCCACGTTCTGGCGCGCGCTGCTGAACGTCAGCTACTTCGCGGTGGTGGTGGTGCCGGTCCAGTCGGCCCTGGCGCTGGCGATGGCCGTCCTGATCAACAAGAAGTTCCGCGGCGTGAACTTCTTCCGCACCGTCTATTTCCTCCCCGTGGTGACGTCCATGGTGGTGGTGTCCCTGCTGTGGATGTTCATGTACCGCAAGGACGGTCTGATCAACGAGTTCCTGTCGGCGGCCAGCTTCGGCCTCATCCATGGCCCCGACTGGCTCAACGACACCGCCACCTCCATGCCCGCCATCATTATCTTGTCCATCTGGCAGGCCGCCGGGTTCCACATGATCATCTGGCTCGCCGGCCTGCAAAGCATCTCCGGGGAACTGTACGAGGCAGCCGAGCTTGACGGTGCCAGCCGCTGGCACCAGTTCCGCTACGTGACCTGGCCGTGCCTGAAGCACACGCGCACCCTGATCCTTGTGACTATCACCATTCAGGCTCTCGGGCTCTTCGACCAGGTCAGCGTCATGACCCAGGGTGGGCCCCTCGATTCCACCACCACCATCATTTACGAGGCGGTGCGCTCCGGCTTCAAACAGCAGGAAACCTCCTACGCCTCGGCCATCTCCCTCGTATTCTTCGTCCTGGTGCTGCTGATCTCCGCAGTGCAGCGCTACCTGACCCGAGAGAAGGACTGACGTGAAAAACGCAATTCGTCTCAGCAGTGCAGGCGCCATGGCAGTGCGCATCCTGTTCGCCGCCGTCGCCGCCTTCCCCCTCGTCTTCATGCTGGTTTCCTCGCTCAAACCGGACCAGCAGATCTTCGGCGACATGTCCTCGGTGGCCGCGTTCCTGCCCATCGGCAACATCTCCTTCGACAACTACGGTGCCGTGTTCGACCGGGTTCCGGCCGCGCGGTTCCTGGTCAACTCCATCGGGATCTCAGCGATCACGGTCGTGCTGGGCATCTTCATCAACAGCCTCTGCGCCTTCGCCCTGTCCCGGATGGAGGTCCGCGGCAAGCGCATAGTGTTCACCGCGATCCTCGCCACCCTGATCGTGCCCTTCCAGACGCTGGCACTGCCGCTGGTGTGGTGGGTAAACCAGTTGCCC
>DIZT01000208.1:5208-5370 GCA_002427975.1 Micrococcaceae bacterium UBA6021
TGGTCCAGTCCGAGGAGCTCCGCCCGGTGATGATCGGCATCCAGTACTTCTTCCAGCTCAACGTCTCCTGGGGCGAAGTAATGGCCTACGCCTCCCTTATCACCATCCCAGTGGTGGTTCTGTTCATCGCGTTCCAGCGTTCCTTCATCAACAGCATCGCCT
>DIZT01000299.1:0-4002 GCA_002427975.1 Micrococcaceae bacterium UBA6021
CCGGTGGGCGGCACGTCGGCGATCTTGATGGTGTTGTTCTCGCTGGCCAGGATGGCGTCGGCGAGGTCCACACCCACCTTCTTGCCGTCCACATCAAAAGCGGCAACAAACTGGACGTCGTTGACGTGGTACTTGCCGAACTCCACGTGCATCAGACCCGGGATCGTGGCCTGGGGATCGGCGTCACGGTAGTAATGCACACCCTGTACGAGCGAGGCGGCGCAGTTACCCACACCAACGATGGCAACACGAATCGGATTTGCAGACACGGAACTCCTTTGAAGACAACTTCAGCCGCCATGGCGGTCAGTACCGGAAAGTACGACGGCGGCAGGGGCAGTGCGCCATTCGGCGCCTTTTCATCTTACCCAACCGAGCGGGGGCCGGGATTGTTCCCTGCCCCCGCCAGGCGCTTGTTACTTCTGCTTCCAGAGGTTGATGTCCGATTCCACGGCGAACTCGTCGATGGCATTGATCTCGTCGGCCGTGAAGTCCAGGTTGTTGATGGCGGACAGGGTGTCTTCCAGCTGCCGGACGCTGGACGCGCCGACCAGTGCGGATGTCACGGACGAGCCCTTGCCCTGCTCGCGGAGGATCCAGGCGATCGCCATTTGCGCCAGGGTCTGGCCCCGGCCCCCGGCGATCCCTTGGAGCCCGCGCACGCGGTCCAGATTTTCGGTGGTGATCATCCCTTCGTCCAGGGACTTGTCCTGTGCCGCCCGGGAATCTGCCGGCACGCCGTTGAGGTAGCGGTCCGTGAGCATCCCCTGCGCCAGCG
The DNA here is from genome assembly GCA_002427975.1 of Micrococcaceae bacterium UBA6021. GTDB lineage: Bacteria > Actinomycetota > Actinomycetes > Actinomycetales > Micrococcaceae > Arthrobacter. The sequence goes on from DIZT01000299.1 coordinate 779, forward strand.
GCGAGAAGGCGATGCAGCCGGCGCCCACCTGCTCCACGGCCTCGTAGAGGTTGGGGCTGCCGTTCTCCGTCCAGCGGTTCAGCATGGAGTAGCTCGGCTGGTGGATCAGCAGTGGAGTGCCCAGTTCCTTCAGGATCCGTGCCGCTTCCAGGGTCTGCTCCGGGGTGTAGGAGGAGATGCCGGCGTACAGGGCCTTGCCCGAGCGGACGGCCTGGTCCAGCGCGCCCATGGTCTCCTCCATCGGCGTCTCCGGGTCCGGCCGGTGGCTGTAGAAGATGTCCACGTAGTCCAGGCCCATCCGCTCCAGGGACTGGTCCAGGCTGGCCAGCAGGTACTTGCGTGAGCCCCAGTTGCCGTACGGCCCGGGCCACATGTCGTAGCCGGCCTTGCTGGAGATGATGAGTTCGTCGCGGTATGGCCTGAAGTCGTCCTTGAAGTGGCGGCCAAAGTTGGTTTCGGCGGTGCCGTAGGGCGGACCGTAGTTGTTCGCGAGGTCGAAGTGGGTGACGCCCAGATCGAAGGCTCGACGCAGGATGGCGCGCTGCACGTCGAAGGGCTTGTCGTCCCCGAAGTTGTGCCACAGGCCCAGGGAAATGGCCGGCAGCTTCAGTCCGCTGCGTCCGACGCGGCGGTAGGGCATGGATTCATAGCGGTTTTCCGCGGCTGAATAAGTCATACGTTCCATCCTGCCACCGGTGACGCTCGCTACAGACATCAAGGGGCGTGGTTACGGCTCCGGAGCCGGCAAAGCATTGACGACGGCGGCAATCGCCGCAACGTATTGGGGCGCCTGCAGGTAGTCGCTGTGGCTCACCACGAGGAACTGGTACGTGAAGGGATCCATCTCCTGCGCGTAGGGGTCCGTCCCGACGTTTTCGGCACCTCCCGGGCCCATGTACAAGACCGGGAAGCCGAGGTAGTCGGTCTTGCGGTACAGATTCACCCACCGGTGAGTGCCGGCGCCGAGGATGTGGCTGAGGTTCACGTCGAACTGAACGCTCGGATCGCCCGTGACCATGCGCTCGTCGTCCGGGCTCCCCGCGGCGGTGAGTTTTATTCTCGCGACCGGAGCGGTGGCGAGGACGGCCGGACCCAGGAGTTCAGGGAAGAAGCGGCCAAAGTACGATCTCAACTGCGTTCCGTAGGTCAGCAAGCCGATCCGGTTGAAAGGCAAGTCGGGCCGCGTTGACTTCAGATGGAACAGCGCGCTGACGGCGATCACCGCGCCCAGGCTGTGCGCCGAGATCGCCACCGTCCCGGTCTTGGCAGGCTGCGGTGCGCCGTCGGCGCCATCCAGCCACGCCGCAATCCTGGCGGCAAACTCGGGGACCGCCCGCTCGCCGTAGCTGGGCGGACCGAACGGATGGGCGGTCTTGGGCATAAAGCACATCAGATCCCAGAGGAGTGCCATTGGCCGGGAGTTCGGCTTGGCCGACATCACGGCAAGCCCAACAATCGTGGCGCCGGCAGCAGCCAGGCCCAGGACTCCCATGCTTTCGATAAGCCCGTAGACTCCTGCCGCCCAGCCGGTATTCCACCAGTCCTTGAAGGTGCCAAGAATCAAGGCAGACAGCAGTCCCAGGAAAATGAGGATAGCCAGCAGCGACACCACGGCCTCCGCCCGGTGGGCGAGCGAAGCGGTCCGCCGGGCCGCCACCAGTTTGCGGCCGGCTGCTTTCTGCTGCGGCAGGGGCGGCGGGGCATCGTAGGCAGCCAGAAGATCCGTGACGGCGGCTTCCTGCGTATTCCAGGTCATCGAACGCACCGCTCGCCAAGAACAAAGTCCCCAGGCGGCGGCCCCTGCGACGATCACTGCCAGCAGCAGCCCGCTGAAGAGCGAGAAGACCGACGGCGGGATCAGGACGTCGCCGGCTACGGGCCCGAACCGCCACATCCCGTCGTCTGTGGCAGCCCGCCGCTCAAGGTTGCGCTGCAGCACGGTGGTGGCGGCCCCCACAATCGCACAGCTCAGGATAGTCGCTGCCCCCAGTGCGAGGGTGGAGAAGACTGCGGAGCCTTTGCCTCTCCAGCCGAGGGTCCGCTTGTCGGAGCCTTGCCTGCGGAGCCAGCTCATGGTGAGGATCAGCACCAGCATCACGAACATAAGCCCGGCCGGGGCGGTGCCGAGTCCCAGCATGCGTGCCGGAATCCCGACGCCGGGGACCCCGCCGTCGGGAGCTCCGGAAGCTCCGGCGGCCCCCGGAAGAACGCACGCAAGCACGGCTACGACGGCACTGGCAACGGCCCCGGTGGCGATCGGCCCCATCAACGGTGATCCGTCCCGGGACGGCAGGTCCGGGTTGTCCGAGGACTTCCGGACGGTCTCCATTCCGGCCGCAACCACCGCTCCTGCCCCCAGGATCCAAGCAGCCAGCATCGCGATTCCGGTGGGGCCGATGCGTTCAGGCGCCACCTGCGGGACACACTGTGTGAAGAATGTGCCCAGGCTTCCGCACGAGGCGGCGTCGATCCGTATCCAGAATCCGTCCCACGCGATGATGGCGGCAACGGAGGCCAGCGCCGCCCACACATGCAGCAGTCCGTTGTAGCGGATCTCCCTGTGGGCCTCCCACAGGTCCGGGATCATGAGGGTGGGGATCACCGTTTGCGCTTCGACACCGGTTCCGGGCACGTCTGGCGCGCCATTGCCCAGGTGTGGCCTGGGATGGAACCGCGTCCGTGCCAGGTAGGCGATTGCGGCCAGGAGACCAACAGCCACGATCGGCATCAGGGCGAACACGGCGATGCGCTGGCCGCGGGTCCAGCCGGCCAGGCCGTCGAGGAACGGCGGCAGGGCAGAGCAGACCCGATCTGCCTGGCCCGGAACGTCGGCGGGAAAGCACTGGACCGCTATCAGGTCCATCGACACCACGGCCACCGTCACCACAAAGTAGAGGGTCAGAACCAGTGCGAACAGCCTGATGCGTCCCGCACCGTCGTGCCCGCGGGGCGTCCCCTCCGCATAGTCCATGCGGGGTGCCGCAGGACCTGGCCAGGGATCAGACTCTGCGGGCTGCACGGCGGGCAGCGGCCGGCTCCAGTAGGCGGCGTTGGTCAGCCCGAACGGCATCAGCAGGAACCATGCCGTCCGGACCGTGGCGTCGGCGATCCTCCCGGCCATCCCCACCCCCGTGAAACGGGCCAGGCGTCCCCACGAGTACGCCTCCACCACCCGAGGGCTTCCCCCGTTGGCCCCGGCCCCCGCAGCCGTCGCGGCCCCCGTC
>DIZT01000299.1:4070-5803 GCA_002427975.1 Micrococcaceae bacterium UBA6021
CCGTCGCGGCCCCCGTCCCGGTCCCGGTCTTGGCCCGGTAGAAGCCCGCCAGCTCGTCACCCCAGGCGAGCTCTACGTCGTCGGGCTTGAGTGACCGGTTGCCGGAGCGGAGGAGCTCGTTTGGCGGGGTATTGCGGATGCCATGGATCCGCAGTTCAAGAGTGGAAGGAACATCCGCTGGGTCACCCATGGCGGCCTCCATCGCCCGTACACGCCACCGAGCCGCCCATTACGGCTGGTCAGTACGCGCATCCTACGCCCGGGCAACACCATCGTCTACATTAACGCGAAGCTACTTCTGCCCCAGTAGCCAGTACCGCCCCACTGTGCGCCGCCAGCAAGAACGCATCGCCGTCCAGCAACGACGCCTCGTCCGTTGAAAGCAGCACGGTTCCCCGCGACACCGGAAGCCGGACGGGCTCCGTTGAGAAGTTCAGCAGCACCTCCACGGTCCCCCGCCGGAAGCGCAACCACCCCGCGTCGTCGTCGAACGTCACGTCAGTGTCCGCGAAACCAAGCCCGGCCAGTTCGGGGTAGGCGCGCCGCAAGGCGGTGAGGGAACGGTAGAGCGAGAGGAGCCGCGCGTGGTCACCGTCCGCAGCCTCCGCCCAGTTGAGCTTGGAGCGCCGGAACGTTTCGGGATCCTGCGGATCGGGGACGACGGCGGGATCCCACCCCATGCGTTCGAACTCGCGGATCCTGCCCTCCGCCGTCGCCCGCGCCAGCTCCGGTTCGGGGTGCGAAGTGAAGAACTGCCACGGCGTGGAGGCACCGAATTCCTCACCCATAAAGAGCATGGGCGTAAACGGCGAGGTCAGCGTCAGCACCGCGGCCACGGCCAGCGGGCCGTACGGCAGGGACTGCGACAGCCTGTCCCCGGTGGCCCGGTTGCCGATCTGGTCGTGGTTCTGGCTGCACACCACCAAGGCCTCGGGGCGAACCAGCGAAGGATTGATGGGCCGGCCGTGATGGCGTCCGCGGAAGCTGGAGTAGCTGCCGTCGTGCAGGAAGCCGTCCTTGAGGACCTTGGCCAGCACGCCGAGGGACGCGAAGTCGCCGTAATACCCCGCGGTCTCCCCGCTGACGTTGACGTGGACGGCGTGGTGGAAGTCGTCGCTCCACTGCCCGGCGAGGCCGTACCCGTTAGCGTCGCGGGGATAGATCAGCCGCGGATTGTTCAGGTCCGATTCGGCAATGAGCGTCTTGGGAAGCCCTGTTTCCGCCGAGACAAGATCACCCAGCGCCCCGAGCTCTTCCAGGAGGTGCACGGCCCGCTCGTCGCGCAGCGCATGGACGGCATCCAGACGCAGTCCGTCCACGTGATAGTCGCGCAGCCAGAGCGCCGCGTTGTCCAGGATGTATTCACGCACGACGTCGGACCCCGGGCCATCGAGGTTGACCGCATCGCCCCACGTGTTGGCGTCGCCCTGCTTGAGGTAGGGCCCGAACCGTGGAAGGTAATTCCCGCTGGGGCCCAGGTGGTTGTAGACCACGTCCTGAATGACTCCGAGGCCGGCTGCGTGGGCGGCGTCCACAAACCGCTGGTAGGCCGCAGGCCCGCCGTAGCCTTCGTGGACCGCGAACCACTGCACGCCGTCGTAGCCCCAGTTGTGCGTTCCGTTGAACCCGTTGACCGGCAGCAGCTCCACAAAATCGATGCCGAGATCCGCCAGGTAGCCGAATTTGCCGGCCGCTGCGTCGAGGGTTCCTTCGGGGGTGAAGGTTCCCACGTG
>DIZT01000147.1:0-175 GCA_002427975.1 Micrococcaceae bacterium UBA6021
GGCGGCCAGGGCGGCGCTGCCGCGCGGCTCGGCGGACGGCAACAGTTCGCGTACCGCAGGGTTGTTGCCCAGGGCCTCGGCGGCGGACTGCGCCCGGCGGCCTTCGGTCCGTTCAAAGGTAGCGGCCGACTGTGCCAGCGAAATCGCCACTACGGCTACCAGGACGGCCAGGACG
>DIZT01000147.1:221-6827 GCA_002427975.1 Micrococcaceae bacterium UBA6021
CCAGGACGGCCAGGACGGCCAGTAACTGAAGCACCAGATACTGCCCAGCGAGGGACATCCCTCTTCGTCGAGTCACTGTGGTTCTTTCCTCTGCTGCGGTCCGGTCTTCTGGTGGTGGACACTGGCGGCGTACCGGAACTGTACCCCCACGGTACCGGGCCGGACGCCTCGGGCGGTGGCTGCCGGGACGGCCGGTAGGGTCCAGGTGGGACGCCGGAAACGTGAACGCAATGAACTTAACTTTCTCTTCGTACACAAGCGTGATGCCCGTCACCCTGGCACCTAGCATCAGTTCACCAGTCAGTCTTGCTGAACAGTTTTTATCGAGAAGAGGAACACCATGCGCCAGATCCGCGCATTGCGAATCGCCGCCGTCGCTGCCGGCATCGCCCTGATGGCCACCGGCTGCGGTGCCACCGGGAAAAGCTCCACCGACTCCGCCACCTCCGGCAGTGCCGCCGGTCCGGTGACCGGGCTCCAGATCATGGTCCCCAACACTCCCGGCGGTGGCTACGACACCACCGCCCGCGTGGCCGCGAAGGTCCTCGACGACCAGAAGATCGCCACCAACACCGAAGTCTTCAACCTCGCCGGCGCCGGCGGAACCGTGGGACTGGCCCGCGTGGTCAACGAAAAGGGCAACGGAGACCTCGCCATGCTCATGGGCCTGGGCGTGGTGGGCGCCAGCTACACCAACAAGTCCGAGTCCAAGCTGACGGACACCACTCCGCTGGCCAAGCTCATCGAAGAGCCCGGCGCCATCATGGTCAACAAGGACTCACCTTTCAAGACCATCGATGACCTGGTCACCGCCTGGAAGGCCAACCCGGGTTCCATCAGTGTTGGCGGCGGCTCCTCCCCCGGCGGCCCGGACCACCTGCTGCCCATGCAGCTTGCGGGCGCCCTGGGAATCGATGCCACCAAGGTGAACTTCGTGTCCTACGACGGCGGCGGAGACCTCCTCCCGGCCATCCTGGGCAACAAAGTGGGCTTTGCAGCATCCGGCGCCGGAGAGTACCTCAAGCAGATCGAATCCGGTGAGGTCCGTGTCCTGGCAACCAGCGGCGAGAAGCGCCTCGACGGTGTGGATGCCCCCACGCTGAAGGAATCCAACATTGACCTGGTATTCAGCAACTGGCGCGGCCTGGTGGCGCCTCCCGGAATCAGCGACGCCGACAAAGCCAAGCTGATCAGCGCCATCGAGAAGATGCACAGCAGCGCCGCGTGGCAGGAAGCCCTCAAGACGCACAGCTGGACCGATGCCTTCGTCACCGGCGACAAGTTCGCTGCCTTTCTGGCAGAGCAGGACAAGCGGGTGGCCGACGTCCTCACGAAGCTTGGGCTGGCGTGAGTTCCTCACCCTCTTTGGCCTCCAGGCTCAAAGGCCGCTCCGAGCTGGGGGTTGCCCTCCTGCTCGGAGCGGTCGGGGTGGTGGTCCTCGTGGACGCCATCGGCCTGGTGACTCCGTACTCCAAAACGGACCCGGTAGGCCCAAAAACTATTCCCTTCGTGGTGGCCGGCCTCCTGCTGGTCTGCGCCGTGCTGCTGGCCATCAATGTGATCCGCGGCGGCCAGGGTGAAGCTGAAGGCGGCGAGGACGTGGACCTCACGCACCCCGCGGACTGGAAGACGGTCCTGCCGCTGGCCGGCGTCTTCATCGCCAACATCCTGCTCATTGACTGGGCGGGCTGGGTGATTTCGGGAACAGTCCTGTTCTGGGGCAGCCTGCTGGCACTCGGCAGCCGGCATTACGTCCGCGACGGCCTCATCGCTGCGGCCCTGTCCCTGCTCACTTTTTATGGCTTCTACCTTGGCCTTGGCATTGCACTGCCGGCCGGGCTCCTGGAAGGGATTCTCTGATGGATGTCTTTTCCTCCCTGATGGACGGTTTCGCCACCGCCCTGACCCCCATGAATTTCCTCTACGCCGTGATCGGCGTTGTGCTGGGTACCGCCGTCGGCGTGCTGCCCGGCCTGGGCCCGGCCATGACAGTTGCGCTCCTGCTCCCCGTCACGTATGCCCTGGAACCCACCAGCGCGTTCATTATGTTCGCCGGCATCTACTACGGCGGCATGTACGGCGGCTCCACCACCTCCATCCTGCTAAATACGCCGGGCGAATCGTCATCGGTGGTTACCGCCATCGAAGGCAACAAGATGGCCAAAGCGGGACGCGCGGCACAGGCTCTGGCGACGGCGGCGATTGGCTCGTTCGTTGCCGGCACCATTGGCACCGCCCTCCTCGCCGTCTGCGCACCGATCGTGGTGAAGTTCGCCGTCAGCCTGGGCGCACCCAGCTACATGGCCATCATGGTCCTGGCGCTCCTCGCCGTCACAGCCGTCCTGGGATCGTCCCGGCTCCGCGGCTTCGCTTCCCTTGGCCTGGGACTCGCGATCGGCCTGGTGGGCATGGACGCCGTGACAGGCCAGCGCCGGCTGACGTTTGGCCAACCGCTCCTGGCGGACGGTCTGGACATCGTGGTGGTGGCCGTGGCGATCTTCGCTGTGGGTGAAGCCCTCTGGGTTGCCGCGCACCTGCGCCGGACCCCCATGCAGATCATTCCGGTGGGACAGCCCTGGATGGGCAAAGAGGACTGGAAGCGGTCCTGGAAGCCCTGGCTCCGCGGAACGGCCCTCGGCTTCCCCTTCGGCGCACTTCCGGCCGGCGGCGCCGAGATCCCCACGTTCCTCTCCTACATCACGGAAAAGCGCCTCACCAAGCACCCTGAAGAGTTCGGCAAGGGTGCCATCGAGGGCGTCGCCGGTCCTGAAGCGGCGAACAACGCCGCAGCCGCGGGAACGTTGACCCCCATGCTTGCCCTGGGTTTGCCCACCAACGCAACGGCGGCCGTGATGCTGGCGGCTTTCACCTCCTATGGCATCCAGCCCGGTCCGCAGCTGTTCGCGACCGAGGGACCACTGGTTTGGGCCCTGATCGCCAGCCTCTTCATTGGCAACTTCCTGCTGCTGATCATCAACCTTCCCCTGGCGCCGGTGTGGGCCAAGCTCCTGCAGCTCCCCCGGCCCTACCTCTACGCGGGGATCCTGTTCTTCGCCACGCTGGGCGCCTATTCGGTGAACCTGCAGGCGTTTGACCTGGCGATCCTGCTGGTGGTGGGTGCCCTCGGATTCATGATGAGGCGCTTCGGGCTTCCCGTGCTCCCGCTGGTCCTTGGCGTGATCCTGGGGCCGCGCCTGGAAAAGCAGCTCCGGCAGACGCTGCAGCTCTCCGCGGGCGACCCGGCCGGCCTCTGGAGCGAGCCGATCGCCGTCGTCATTTACATCATCGTGGCGGTTATCCTCATCTGGCCGCTGCTCTACAAGCTGTGGCGCCGGAACCGCCCGGCCGCAGCGCCGGTCTCAGTGCCGGTTGCGGCGCCGGTTGCAGCGGTCACGCGAAACGACGGCGGCCACGCCACCAACGTCCCCTCAGCCAACGTCCCGGACCGCAACGGTCCCCCTGAATCAAAGGAACAGCCATGACCATTGTTGTTGGCTACGTGCCTACCCCCGAGGGTGAAGCCGCGCTGACCCAGGCCATCACGGAAGCCCGTAAAGCCAGCACCACGCTGCTGGTCATCAACTCCTCCAAGGGCGACGCCCCGGTGGACACCCGGTACGCACAGGAACCCGAGATGCAGGGCATCGAGGGCCGCCTGGCCGCCCAGGGGATCGACCATGTCATCAAGCAACCGGTCCGGGGCCACGACGCTGCCGCGGAGGTCCTGGACGCCGCTGAGGAGCACAAGGCTGACCTGATTGTGATCGGCCTGCGCCGCCGGACGCCGGTGGGCAAACTGATCATGGGAAGCACCTCCCAACGGATCCTGCTGGAGGCTGATTGTCCCGTCCTGGCCGTCAAGGCGAGCATGGCGGGCTGATTCGGGCGCCACGTTCTTCCATCCGAAGATTGTTCGCGAGACCACACCTTGACGGCGCGGTTCTGCGAACAAGCTTCGGTTTTTTGTCACCTGAGCGCTTAGATAGCAGTCATCTGACATCCGTGGTGCTGTTGCCGGTACGGTTGTACGAGCCCTTTGGCACGAAACACAGAAAGTTCGGCACATGAATACAGCTACTTTGGAACGCCCCCTGGCCGCAGTTGCGGCCGTCGAGTCCCCCGCTCCCTTGTCCATCGACCTGCAGTTTTCCACTGCTCACGAGATGCACGAAGGCCTTGAAAAGGCCGTTGCCACGCTGATCGAACCGGCAACAGACGCAGCCTGCGGCATCCTTGTGACGCGGCTGCGCCCCGGACGCTTCACGGTGGCCCTGGACGAGTCAGTCCCCTTCGGTGAGACCTACGAAAGCATCGCGGCCTGATTCGATTCGGCCTTGGATCCACCCGCGATCCACGCAAGAGTCCCTGCGGTCCGGTACCACCGGACCGCAGGGACTCGTTTGCGTTTCTGGTCTTGCGAACTTGCTAGCTCCTGCGAACCGTTACACCATCGGATTTAAGGAAAAGCTCCTTTTCTGACGGCGCCGCCGGCACGAGCCAGAGCACGTTCCCGCTTTGCGATACTTCTTCCACAACGCCGTCCGCAATGACGTGCGCGTGTTTGATAATTTCCACTTGGTCCCCGGCCCTGAGTGTTCCCCAGTCCGAGATGGTGGCCGAGTGGACATTTCGCCTCGACAGGACAGCCCCACGTGCTTTCATTTGAACTTCTACCCCTTTGTATACGTCCTGCGCCACAGCCTCGTTGATGTGACTTCTACTACACCTTCAGTTCTACTACACTTCCCGGCGTCGAAATGTGCGTGTTGCACCATATTTCGACATTGGTGGAAATTGGCGGCAGCACCGAAGAATATTCCCATTCAGGCAAGGATCCCGACGGCGGATTCGGCGGCCTCCCGCACCTTGCCGGAGGCAACCAGACGGTCAGCCGCCTCCAGTTCCGGCGACAGGAACCGGTCGGTTCCGGGGCCTTCGACGACGGACCGCAGCACCCCGATCACGGCGGCGCCTGCCGGGCCCGGGGTGAGTTCGCCGTCGGACAGCTGGGTGCGCATATCAATGGCCCGTGCGCTCGTGACGAGCTCAATGGCCAGGACGCGGCGGAGGTTCTCCACGGCCTTGCGCAGCTTCCGGGCCGCATGCCAGCCCATGGACACGTGGTCTTCCTGCATGGCGGAGCTGGGAATAGAATCCACCGACGCCGGGACGGCCAGGCGCTTGTTGTCAGAGACCAGCCCGGCCTGCGTGTACTGCGCGATCATCAAGCCCGAGTCCACGCCCGGATCCGCGGCCAGGAACGCCGGCAGTCCGTGCGACCGCGCCGGGTCGAGCATCCGGTCCGTCCGGCGTTCGGCGATGGAGCTCAGATCCGCCACCGCGATGGCCAGGAAGTCGAGCACATAGGCCACGGGTGCGCCGTGGAAATTGCCGTTGGAGCTCACCCGTCCGTCGGGCAGGACTACCGGGTTATCGATCGCCGCGGCGAGCTCACGGGATGCCACCAGGGCGGCGTAGTCCACCGTGTCCCGGGCGGCGCCGGCAACCTGGGGTGCGCAGCGCAGCGAGTAAGCGTCCTGGACTTTGGAATCCCCTACCCGGTGCGAGGCCACGATCGGCGAGTTCGACAGCACGCGCAACATGTTGTCCGCGCTGGCGGCCTGCCCGGGGTGCGGACGCAGCGCCGCATGCAGCTCCGGCACGAAGACCTGGTCTGTGCCCAGCAGTGCCTCGACACTGAGCGCGGCAGTGATGTCCGCCGTCGTCAGCAGTTGACGAAGGTCTGCAATGGCCATCAGGAGCATGCCCAGCATTCCCTCCGTGCCGTTGACCAGCGCCAGGCCTTCCTTCTCGGCGAGGGTGACCGGTTCTATGCCGTGCGCGGCGAGCAGCCCGGCGACAGGCGCCTCACCCCGCCCGCCGTACGTCACGCCGTCGGGCCCTTCCGCCTGCCCCTCGCCCATCAGCACCAGGGCGCAGTGGGACAGCGGGGCAAGATCGCCCGAGCAGCCGAGCGAGCCGAATTCGCGGACCACGGGCGTGATGCCGGCGTTGAGGACGTCCACCATGGTCTGCAGGACCACGGGGCGGACGCCGGTGCGGCCGGATGCGAGGGTTTTTGCGCGGAGGAACATGATGCCGCGGACCACTTCGCGTTCCACGGCCGGGCCCATGCCTGCGGCGTGGCTGCGGATGAGCGACTTCTGCAGCTGGGTGCGCAGCTCGGTGGGAATGTGGCGGTTGGCGAGCGCGCCGAATCCGGTGGAGATGCCGTACGCGGGCGTCTCACTGTTCGCGAGCTCGTCGATGTGGGCGCGGACCTTCGCCACCGTGTCCAGCGCTTCCTGGGCGATGGTCACCTGTGCGTTGTGGCGTGCGACGGCGACAAGGTCCTCAGGCGTGACGCCGGACGAGCCGAGGGTGACAGTGACGGGTGCGTGGGTTGTGATCGTCATGATTCCTACTTCATTGTCATCGATTGCTCCGTAACCGCCCTTTTGGTGGCTCAAAACGGCGGTTACGGAGCAACCGATGTGGGTTGGTGCGGCTGATTGGGTTGGTGCGGCTGATTAGCGGTTTTCGGGGTCCGGGGTTTCGTTCATGGGGATGCGGACGCCGCGTTCTTTGGCGACGTCGAGGGCGCGG
>DIZT01000147.1:6974-7140 GCA_002427975.1 Micrococcaceae bacterium UBA6021
TCGGTGCCGTCGGCGACGGAAACCTGGCCGGCGTGGATCGAGCGGCCGATGCCGACGCCGCCGCCGTGGTGGATCGAGACCCAGGTGGCGCCGGAGGCGGTGTTGAGCAGGGCGTTAAGCAGTGGCCAGTCGGCGATAGCGTCGGAGCCGTCGGCCATGGCCTCGG
>DIZT01000236.1 GCA_002427975.1 Micrococcaceae bacterium UBA6021
AGCGGAGCGCCCACCAGCCAGGACCCTGAGCCCACCCCCACATAACTTCATAGGCCACCGCGGCGCCAGCCACAAACCGCGGCCAGTGTCAGAGGGACCCGCGGAGGGTCAATGTCCACACATTAAAGCAAAAACCCCTCTGACGAGGGGTCATGCGTGCCCGAGGTGGGACTCGAACCCACACACCTTTCGATACCGCATTTTGAGTGCGGCGCGTCTGCCAATTCCGCCACTCGGGCGCGGAATACGTTGTGCAAACCGGTACGCCCACAGCTGATTGTGAGCAACGCGATTGCTTCACGTACGCGGAATTACTCTACATGCAGATAGGCTGAATTCCAGAATCGCGCCGCTGACGCCGCAATAGACCATGCAGATCAAAGTACGGCCGCGGGCGCACCTAAGATGGTGATGTTCCCGCCGTACCTTTCCAAGGAGATCCCGTGACTGAACAGACGGAGTCAAAACCCACGTCCCAGCCGGCGCGCCGCGTCATTGTGGCCGAGGATGAAACCCTCATACGACTCGACATCATCGAGATCCTGCGCGGCGAAGGCTATGACGTGGTGGGCGAAGCCGACAACGGTGAGAAGGCCGTGCAGCTCGCCGAGGAACTCAAGCCGGACCTCGTCCTGATGGACGTCAAGATGCCGATAATGGATGGCATCACCGCAGCCGAAAAAATCGTCAAGGCCCGCATCGCCCCCGTAGTTCTACTGACGGCATTCAGCCAAAAGGAACTCGTGGAACGCGCCCGCGACGCCGGCGCCATGGCCTACGTGGTCAAGCCCTTCACCCCGGCCGACCTCATCCCGGCCCTGGAAATTGCACTTTCCCGCCACGAGGAAATCAAGGCCCTGGAAAGCGAGGTGTCGGACCTCCAGGAGCAGTTCGCCACCCGCAAGCTCGTGGAGCGGGCCAAGAGCCTGCTGACCACCAAGATGGGCCTGACGGAGCCGGAAGCCTTCCGCTGGATCCAGAAGACCTCCATGGACCGCCGGCTCAGCATGCGCGAGGTTGCCGAGACCATCATCAATCAGGTCAACTAGCTCAATCACCGGAATAAAACGAAGGACCCCTGCCGGCTGGCAGGGGTCCTTCCTTTTAGGTTGCTATGCCGTCGGCCAGGGACCGAGCTTTTCCCTGGGTGCACCAGCTTCGCCGCCTTGGCTGCCGGCGTCTCCCAGGTCTCCGACCCGGTGGACCTTCAGCATGTTCGTGGAACCGGCCTTTCCGGGAGGCGAACCGGCGGCGATGACCACCAGGTCTCCGTCGTTCACCACTTTCAATTCCAACAGGCTGCGGTCAACCTGGGCGGTCATCTCATCAGTGTGGCCCACCATGGGGACCAGCACCGGCTGGATGCCCCAGGTCAGTGCCAGCTGGTTCCACACGTGCTCCACCGGAGTGAACGCGAACACCGGCCGGATGGGGCGCAGGCGTGACAGGCGGCGTGCCGAGTCGCCGGACTGGGTGAAAGTACAGATGTACTTTGCTTCCAGCTGGTCGGCAATTTCGACGGCGGCACGGGTGATGGCGCCACCACGGGTCTTGGGCTTGGTACCCAGCGGTGGAACGCGTTCCAGGCCGTGGACCTCGGTGGATTCAATGATCCGGGCCATGACCTTGACAGTCTCGATCGGGTACTTGCCCACGCTGGTCTCGCCGGAGAGCATAACGGCGTCTGCACCGTCGAGAACTGCGTTGGCGCAGTCCGAAGCCTCTGCACGGGTGGGGCGCGGGTTGTCAATCATGGACTCAAGGACCTGCGTGGCCACGATGACCGGCTTGGCCCAGCGGCGAGCCAGTTCAATGGCGCGCTTCTGCACGATCGGCACTTCCTCGAGCGGAAGTTCCACACCAAGGTCGCCACGGGCCACCATGATGGCGTCAAAGGCGTCGATGATTTCGTGGAGCTGCTCCACTGCCTGCGGCTTCTCGATCTTGGCGATGACCGGCACGCGGCGGCCTTCTTCGTCCATGATCTCGTGCACACGGACGATGTCGGAGGCGTCACGGACGAACGACAGGGCAACCAGGTCAACACCGCGGCGCATGGCCCAGCGGAGATCGTCCTCGTCTTTTTCGCTCAGCGCCGGGACGTTGACCGCAACGCCGGGAAGGTTGATGCCCTTGTTGTTGGACACCATCCCGCCGACGGTAACCACGGTAACGACCTTGACGTCGTCGACCTCGATCGCCCGCAGGGCGACCTTGCCGTCGTCGATCAGCAGGGCATCCCCCACGTTGACGTCCTCGGTGAGGCTCTTCAGGGTGGTGGAGCAGATCTCCTTGGTGCCCGGAACGTCGTCGGTGGTAATCGTGAAAACGTCACCCTCGGCCAGCGCGTGGGGGCCGTCCACAAACCGACCCAAACGGATCTTGGGGCCCTGCAGGTCAGCCATAATCGCCACCGGCTTTTGCAGCTGGGTTGCCGCCTTGCGGACATTCTCATAAGTGTTGTCATGCACGGAGTAGTCACCGTGACTCATGTTCATCCGGGCAACATCCACACCGGCTTCCAACACCGCAAGCGTGTTCTCAAAGCTGGCAATTGCCGGGCCAAAGGTGGCCACAATCTTAGCGCGTCTCATATACCTACCCTAGTAGTGTCCTGCATTGATTAAGTTGTTGTGGAGGTGAACCCGCGGCGAACTGACTGGCGTCAGAGAACCGCGATGGCCCGGTCCGTCGGGGCCACCGGCGCCGGCAGGATGGTGCTGCCCATAAGGAACTTATCCACGGCGGCGGCAGCGGCCCGGCCCTCAGCAATGGCCCACACGATCAGCGACTGACCGCGGCCGGCGTCACCGGCCACGAAGATACCCTCCGTGTTGGTCATGTAGTACCCGTCGCGGGACACGTTGCCGCGCCCGTCAAAGTCTGCACTGACCTGCTCGGTGATGCCCGCAGGCTCGGCTCCGGTGAAGCCCAGCGACAGGAAAACCAGGTCCGCCGGGATGATCCGCTCGGTGTCGGCCTTGGGGAGCCGCTTGCCGTCAACGAATTCCGTTTCGGCAACCTTGACGCCGGTGAGCTTGCCGTTCTCGCCGACAAACTCCACGGTGGAGGCGAGGTACGTGCGTTCGCCGCCTTCCTCGTGGGCGCTGGCCATCTCGAACAGGGTGGGGAACGTGGGCCAGGGCTGGTGCCCGGCACGTTCCGCCGGCGGCTGCTTGCCGATGGCCAGGGTGGTCACCGATGCGGCTCCATGGCGGTGCGCCGTACCGAGGCAGTCAGCACCGGTATCGCCGCCGCCCAGGATCACCACATGCTTGCCCTTGGCGTGGATCTGGTTCTCCACCGTCTCCCCCGCAACAACACGGTTGGCCGGCACGAGGTAATCCATGGCGAAGTGCACGCCTTCGAGATCGCGGCCCGGGATGGGCAGGTCCCGCGGGACGGTGGCGCCGGTGGCAACCACGACGGCGTCGTAACGGCGGCGCAGCTGCTCCCACGTCACGTCCGTGCCCACAGCGACGCCGGTGCGGAAGCGGGTGCCTTCCGCCTTCATCTGCTCGACGCGGCGGTCCACCTGCTCCTTCTCCATCTTGAAGTCGGGGATACCGTAACGGAGGAGGCCACCGATCTTGTCGTCGCGCTCGTACACCGCGACGGTGTGGCCCACCCGGGTCAGCTGCTGCGCCACGGCCAGGCCGGCAGGGCCGGAGCCGACGACGGCAACGGTCTTTCCGGTCAGGCGCGTCGGGGGCAGCGGGTTGACCCAGCCGTTTTCGAACGCTTCGTCGATGATGGAGACTTCAACCTGCTTGATGGTGACCGCAGGCTGGTTGATCCCCAGCACACAGGACGCCTCGCACGGTGCCGGGCAAAGCCGGCCGGTCCACTCAGGGAAGTTGTTGGTGGCGTGCAGCCGCTCAATCGCTTCCTCACCCTTGTCCCGCCAGGTGAGGTCGTTCCACTCGGGGATCAGGTTGCCCAGCGGGCAGCCCTGGTGGCAGAACGGCACGCCGCAGTCCATGCAGCGGCCGGCCTGGGCCTTCAGGACACCCTTTTCCTGGGCCTCGTAAACTTCCTTCCAGTCCATAATGCGGACCGGAACGGGGCGGCGCGGCTGGGTTTCACGCTGGCGTACTTTAAGAAATCCGCGTGGATCAGCCACCGGTCACCTCCAGGATTCGAGCCCATACTTCTTCGCCATCGGGGTCAAGGCCCTCTTCGATGGCGTCCAGACGGGTTTGCAGGACTGCCGCGTAATCGCGCGGCAGCACTTTGGTAATACGGGCAGCGGTGTCGTCGAAGTTCTCCAACAACCGTGCCGCGAGGAGCGATTCCGTTTCCTCAACGTGCTTGACCAGCAGACCGTGCACAATATCGCGGTCTTCGGCGTCGAGTTCGAGGAGCTTGAGTTCGCCGGACTGCAGGGCATCCTTGTTGACGCGCGTGGTCTGCAGGTCCAGCACGTAGGCGGTTCCGCCGGACATGCCGGCACCGAAGTTGCGTCCGGTGCGGCCGATGATCAATGTCTGCCCACCGGTCATGTACTCGCAGCCGTG
>DIZT01000229.1:0-2437 GCA_002427975.1 Micrococcaceae bacterium UBA6021
TCCACCGTCTTCTGGCGTTCCTTGGCCAGCGCTGGTTCGTTCTCGCTTGAGAACGCGAGGACACCCGTATACAGCTCCGGGTGGCGGGTGCCCATCTGGACCGCGCACGTGGCACCAAAGCTGAAGCCGCCCATGGCCCACTGGCGGTGGTCGGCGTCCACGTCCAACGTTGCGGAGATCCAGGCTGGCACGTCCACCGACAGGTAGGTGTCCGCCTTGGCGATGGCGCTGTCCATGCAGAGATTGTTCGCCGACTGGCTGCCGTTGGGATCAACCACCACAACCACAGGCGCCACTCCGCCGTGCTGGGCCGCGAAACTGTCCATGCGCGGACGCAATGAACCGCCGGTCAGCCAGTCTGCAGGACCACCGGGCTGTCCGGGCACCAGCACCAGCACCGGAAGGCTGGGACGGTTTGAGGCAAAATAGGCTGGCGGGAAGTAAATGTAGGAGCTGCGCGTCTGGAGGCCGGAGGCCGTTCCTGGAATGGACGCAGCGCGAAGGACACCGTCAGTGGGGAGCTCGTTGGCTGCTTTCCACCCGGCAAGAGGGGTGGCTGGACTGCCGGACTGGCGCATCAGCTCCTGCTCAAGGGCCGGAATGCGGGTCAAGGCTGTTCCCGTGAGGTCGGCCACCGTCCGGTTGAGGCCGAAATAGGCATTGATCTGCACGGCTGCCAGCAACGCCACGGCCAGGAGGGCAACCACATCCAGTGCCCGGCGGCGCCATGGCCGGGACGGAAGCCTCAGCAGCACCAGCAGGAGGGCGGCGACGCCGGGAAACACCCACGCCAGAACTTGGAACGGCAGCTCTTCGGGGAAGGCAGACGCCCAATAGATCAGGATCCAATGGACCAGGAGCACCAACGCGGCAGCGGCGGCCAGCGCTGCGGCCACGCTGAGGAACCAGCGACGGCGGCCAAGGCGGCGGCCGGCACGCGGGGGCCAGACCAGGAACACTCCGGCGGCGCTGCCAAGAACCCAGGCGGTCCAGTACAGCGGTCCGTCCGTCAACCCGACATCGGCAACCCAGTCCATGTGCTTAGCGCCAGGTACCTACGCCGATGACCGGCCCGGCTTCCAGCCAGGAGGACAAACCAGCGTAGGCATCGAATTTCATGGCCAATCGCACGTCCTGGCCTTCGTAACGCAGCTCGACAATCACGACGTCGGGCTGGACCTTGACGGCCTCAGCCTCGGTGGGCTTGCGGCGGCCCAGCAGCTCCAGGGAGCTGCGTTTGAATTTGTGTTTGGGCCGCACGCTCAGGGACAGCAGGCGGAACCATTCAAGGTCATTGTCCTGATAACGACAAACCCCCATCTGCCAGCTGTTTCCAGCAATGCAAATGGAGGCGTCCACCGTGCCGAGGGCGCGCCGCAGATTGAAGCGGCGCACCCCCGAAAGGCACAGTGCAAATATCAGCAATCCAAAAGTGACTGCCAAGACGATGAACGGAAAAGTCGGAGCGTCCATCCGGGTGGTGCTAGCGGATCCCAGCAGTAACCGCGTCACCCAGTTGGGCGTTGTCAGCAACAATCACCACGCGGTTGTTGTCGACGGAGAAGAATCCGCCGTCAACAACTACGGCAATACGGTTCCCGGAAACCGGCTCGATGGCCAGTTCACCTTCGGCCAGGATCGCCAGCAGGGGCGAGTGGCCGGGCAGGATTCCGATCTCACCATCGCTGGTGCGGGCCTTGACCATCTTGGCCGCTCCGGACCACACGAAGTGATCCGCTGCGACAATCTCAACCTCAAGCTCAGCCATATTACTTGGTCTGTTCCTGGATCTTGGCCCACTGGCGCTCGACATCGTCCAAGCCGCCGATGTTGAAGAACGCCTGCTCCGCAACGTGGTCAAAGTCGCCGTCGCAGATAGCGGTGAAGCCTTCAACCGTGTCCTTGATGGTGACGGTAGAGCCTTCGACGCCGGTGAACTGCTTGGCGGTGTAGGTGTTCTGGGAGAGGAACTGCTGGATGCGGCGTGCACGCGACACGACGATCTTGTCCTCTTCCGACAGTTCGTCAACACCAAGGATGGCGATGATGTCTTGGAGTTCCTTGTTCTTCTGCAGGATCTGCTTTACACGGACAGCCGTATTGTAGTGGTCCTGGCCGATGTACTGCGGATCCAGGATGCGGGACGTCGACGTCAGCGGGTCAACGGCCGGGTACAGACCACGGGAAGCGATTTCACGGGAAAGTTCCGTGGTCGCGTCGAGGTGTGCGAAGGTCGTGGCCGGGGCCGGGTCGGTGTAGTCATCTGCGGGAACGTAGATGGCCTGCATCGAGGTGATGGAGTGGCCCTTGGTGGACGTGATGCGCTCCTGGAGGAGACCCATCTCGTCAGCCAGGTTGGGCTGGTAGCCCACGGCCGACGGCATGCGGCCGAGAAGGGTGGAAACCTCGGAGCCTGCCTGGGTGAAGCGGAAGATGT
>DIZT01000229.1:2492-2828 GCA_002427975.1 Micrococcaceae bacterium UBA6021
GAAGAGCAGCACGTCCTGGTTCTGCACATCGCGGAAGTACTCCGCCATGGTCAGGGCGGACAGTGCCACGCGCAGCCGCGTTCCCGGGGGCTCATCCATCTGGCCGAAGACAAGGGCGGTGTCCTTGAGGACGCCTGCCTCTTCCATTTCGACCCAGAGGTCGTTACCTTCACGGGTACGCTCACCAACACCGGCGAACACCGAAGTGCCGCCGAAGTTGCGGGCAACACGGGTGATCATTTCCTGGATCAGCACGGTCTTGCGCACGCCGGCGCCGCCGAACAGGCCGATCTTGCCACCCTTGATGTACGGGGTGAGAAGGTCAATGACCTTGAT
>DIZT01000193.1:0-1734 GCA_002427975.1 Micrococcaceae bacterium UBA6021
CCATCAGCGGCTTGTGCAGCTGCCGGATGCAGTCCGTCAGGTCCGCGTTCGCCAGATCCTCGACAAAGTGCTTCCGGATCTCCAGGCGTTTCCCACCAAGATCCACTTCGGCGCTGCCCTCACTGAGGATCTTGTCCAAGGCGGCGTCAAAGACGTGGGCCACGTGCTTGGGTGAGAACGGGGCACCCACTGTTGCGACGGCGTCGAGCTCGGGGATCCGGCGGGCGGCCGACAGCACAGCGGCGCCGCCGAAGGAATGGCCCACCAGCAGCGAAATCTCCTTGCCCTGGGAACGCATGAACTCAGCCGCTACAACGGTGTCCGCCACTTTGTGGCTGAAGGAGCCCTCGGACCAGTGGCCGGCGGACTCACCCAATCCCAGATTGTCGAAGCGCAGCATGCCAATGCCGGTATCAGCCAAGGCCTTGCACATCCGTGACGCCGCGGGGCTGTCCTTGCCCAGCGTAAAACCGTGGGAGAACACGCCCCAGCCCCGGATTCTCTCCTCCGGGACGTCAATAATGCCGGACAGGACTTCGCCGGTGGACCCTGCAAATGAGACTTTTTCTGATCGGGACATAGCGTCCCCTTTCGGTTGCCGCAACGGGGGAGCCCGGAACGACGACGGCGCCGCTCACCATGGTGGTGATCGGCGCCGTCGGCTGTTTCTTCGGGTGAAGGGTGAATCAGATCTTGCGGGAAAGGATTGCCTGCTTGACCTCGGCAATTGCCTGGGTCACCTGGATGCCGCGGGGGCATGCTTCGGTGCAGTTGAAGGTGGTGCGGCAACGCCACACGCCTTCCTTGTCGTTCAGGATCTCCAGGCGCATGTCGCCGGCATCATCACGGGAATCGAAGATGAAGCGGTGCGCATTGACGATCGCGGCCGGGCCGAAGTACTGGCCGTCGGTCCAGAATACCGGGCAGGAGGACGTGCACGCTGCGCAGAGAATGCACTTGGTGGTGTCGTCGAAGCGCTCACGGTCTTCTGCGGACTGCAGGCGTTCCTTGGTGGGCTCGTGGCCCTTGTTGATCAGGAACGGCATGACTTCGCGGAAGGACTGGAAGAACGGCTCCATGTCCACGATCAGGTCCTTCTCCACCGGCAAGCCCTTGATGGGCTCAACGGTGATGGGCTTGGACGTGTCCAGGTCCTTCAGGAGGGTCTTGCAGGCGAGGCGGTTGCGGCCGTTGATGCGCATGGCATCTGAACCGCAGACGCCGTGGGCGCAGGAGCGGCGGAACGAGACGCTGCCGTCGATCTCCCACTTGACCTTGTGCAGGGCATCCAGCACACGGTCGGTGCCGTACATGGTCACCTTGAAGTCATCCCAGGTGGACTCGTCGGAGACCTCCGGGTTGTAGCGGCGGACGCGAAGGGTGACGTCGAAGGACGGGATGTCCCCGCCGCCGCCGATGTGTGCGGGCAGTTCGATCTTGGAGGCTGGCTCAGCAAGTTCAGCGGTCATCTTAGTACTTCCTCACCATCGGCTCGTAGCGGGTAAAGACAACCGGCTTGGTGGCCAGCCGGATGCCCGCAATTGCTTCTGCAGATCCGTCGGCCGAGGCGTGGTCGTCCTTGTACGCCATGGAGTGCTTCATGAATTTCTCGTCGTCGCGGTCCGGGAAGTCCTCGCGGAAGTGTCCGCCGCGGGATTCCTCACGGTGCAGGGCCGCCACGGTCATGACCTTGGCCAGTTCCAGCAGGAAGCCGAGCTCAACGGCCTCGAGCAG
>DIZT01000193.1:1947-8070 GCA_002427975.1 Micrococcaceae bacterium UBA6021
CGAACACGTTGATGTCCAGCAGGGAGTTGGTGCCGAGGCGGTTGGAGCCGTGGACGGACACGCAGGCAACCTCGCCGGCGGCGTACAGGCCGGGAATCACGGTGTTGTTGTCCTGCAGGACCTCGGCGCTGATGTTGGTGGGGATGCCGCCCATGGCGTAGTGCGCCGTCGGGAATACCGGCACAGGCTCGGTGTAAGGCTCCACACCGAGGTAGGTGCGGGCGAATTCGGTGATGTCCGGGAGCTTGGCATCAATGTGCGCCGGCTCCAGGTGGGTCAGGTCCAGGAGGACGTAGTCCTTGTTCGGGCCGCAGCCGCGGCCTTCACGGACTTCGTTGGCCATGGAGCGGGCCACGATGTCACGCGGTGCCAGGTCCTTGATGGTGGGGGCGTAGCGCTCCATGAAGCGCTCACCTTCTGAGTTACGCAGGATGGCGCCCTCGCCGCGGGCTGCTTCGGAAAGCAGGATGCCCAGGCCCGCGAGGCCTGTCGGGTGGAACTGGAAGAACTCCATGTCTTCCAGGGGGATGCCACGGCGGAAGGCGATACCCATGCCGTCACCGGTCAGGGTGTGGGCGTTGGAGGTGGTCTTGAAGACCTTGCCGGCGCCGCCGGAAGCGAAGATCACGGACTTGGCCTGGAATACGTGCAGCTCGCCGGAGGCCAGGTCATAGGACACCACCCCGGCAACGCGCTTCTGCTTGAAAGGCGTGCCGTCCTCGCGGACTGCGTCCTCTTCCACGGTCAGGAGGTCCAGGACGTAGTACTCGTTGTAGAACTCAACGTTGTGCTTGACGCAGTTTTGGTACAACGTCTGCAGGATCATGTGGCCGGTGCGGTCCGCGGCGTAGCACGCGCGGCGGACGGGTGCCTTGCCGTGGTCGCGGGTGTGGCCGCCGAAACGGCGCTGGTCGATCCGGCCTTCGGGCGTGCGGTTGAACGGCAGGCCCATCTTCTCCAGGTCAAGCACGGCGTCGATGGCTTCCTTGGCCATGACCTCCGCGGCGTCCTGGTCAACCAGGTAGTCGCCGCCCTTGATGGTGTCAAAAGTGTGCCATTCCCAGTTGTCTTCCTCGACATTGGCAAGGGCCGCACACATGCCACCCTGCGCCGCACCGGTGTGCGAGCGGGTGGGGTAGAGCTTGGTCAGTACTGCTGTGCGCGCGCGCTGACCGGACTCGATCGCGGCGCGCATGCCAGCGCCACCGGCACCGACGATGACGACGTCGTACTTATGGACCTGCATACTTGGGCGCTCTTTCTCTCAAAATTCGCTATGAAACAACGGGCGGGCGTTGCCTGCACCGCAAAGTACAGCCCTCGGCTCACCAAAGGCTGCGGATGAACAGGCTACGCGGGGCAGAAGCCGCCCGGCAGCTGAACACCGTCGACCACGGGGCACGGGTTGAAGGTGAAGATCACCAGGGTGCCCAGGACGATGATCACGGTGGTGGCCGCGTAGAGGACGATCTTGAGCCAGAGACGGGTGGAATCGTTCTCGGCGTAATCGTTGATGATGGTGCGTACGCCGTTGGTGCCGTGCAGCATGGCCAGCCACAGCATGGCGAGGTCCCAGACCTGCCAGAACGGGTCAGCCCACTTGCCTGCGACGAAACCGAAGTCGATGGCGTGGATGCCGTCGCCCACCAGGAGGTTCACGAAGAGGTGCCCGAAGATGAGCACCACCAGCACGACGCCGGACAGGCGCATGAACAGCCAGGCCAGCATTTCGAAGTTGCCCCTGCTTGCGCCCGTGCGGCGGTACTGGGGCGAGATCTTGCCGCTGCTGTTTTTCCCACTGCGTGGGCTTTCGATCGTTGCAGTCATGGCTTAGTGACCTCCGAGGGCGAGGGAAAGGTGGCGGATGGAGAAGCCGACCATCACGACTACCCAGAGGGCCAGGACTGTCCACAGCATCTGGCGCTGGTACTTGGCGCCCTTCTTCCAGAAGTCGACGGCGATGATCCGCAGGCCGTTAAAGGCGTGGAAAACAATGGCGGCTACCAGCCCCGTTTCACCCAGGGCCATAAGGGGGTTCTTGTAGGCACCGATAACAGCCGTGTAGGCCTCGGGGGACACACGTACCAATGAGGTGTCCAGTACATGGACCAACAAGAAGAAAAAGATCACTACACCGGTAATTCGGTGTCCTACCCAGGACCACATGCCTTCACGGCCGCGGTACAAGGTGCCAGCTGGTTTTGTCGGCACTGATAAACCTCCCTGCAACACAGCGGCGCTGGCATGAGATCCACGCGGGGGGAACGCCTGCTGCGAGAGCACTCGTAGCTCAGGCCTAAATCTAGGCTTCGCTCACAGCTTATTCAATTTAGGGGCGACTTGGTGACCTGCAATGCCCGGGTTTTGCGTCCAATTGAGACTAACGCCACACGATGCCACGGTTGCGGGGGTCTGTGGACGCTGCTTAAGGGGGAGTCCGCGGCCGGTCAGCTAAAGTAGCCGTGATGAGTACAGACAAAGTGACAAGCCCGGATTCACCCCTGAACCGCTTTATCGCGGTGATTCCGGCAGGCGGTGTGGGGACCCGCCTCTGGCCCCTGTCACGCGCAGCAGCTCCCAAATTCCTTCACGACCTCACCGGGTCGGGCAGCACTTTGCTGCGTGCCACCTATGACCGCCTGCAGCCGTTGGCGGGCAAGCGCGTCCTGGTGGTGACCGGCACCGCACACCGGGCTGCCGTCTGCCGGCAGCTACCCGAAGTCCAGGATTCGGACCTGGTCCTGGAGAGTGAGCCCAAGGATTCCGGCGCGGCCATCGGCCTTGCCGCCGCCATCCTGTATCAGCGGGATCCTGACACCATCATGGGTTCTTTCGCTGCCGACCAGGTCATCAGCCCTGACCACCTCTTCCAGCAGGCCGTCCGGGAAGCCATCTACACGGCCGCTGCCGGGAAGATCGTGACCATCGGCATCAAGCCCACGCACCCGTCCACGGGCTTCGGGTACATCCGGGCCGGCGCGAAACTCAACATCGAAGGTGCGCCCAGCGCCCAGGCTGTTGTGGAGTTCGTGGAGAAGCCGGACGAGGAAGTTGCCCAGCAGTACGTGGACAGCGGCGAGTACGTCTGGAACGCGGGCATGTTCGTGGCTCCCGTTGCCCTGATGCTGAAGCACCTCGAGGCCAACCAGCCGGAGCTGTTCCAGGGGCTGCAGGAGATCGCCCAGGCCTGGGACAGTCCCGAACGTGATGCCGTCACGGCCCGTGTCTGGCCCACGCTGCCCAAGATCGCCATTGACTATGCTGTGGCCGAGCCTGCCGCCGCTGCCGGCGATGTGGCCGTTGTGCCGGGCACTTTCGGCTGGGACGACGTCGGGGATTTCGCTTCGGTGGGCCGGCTCAACAGTGCGCGGGAAGTGGACGACGTCACGGTCATCGGCGAAGGTGCACGGGTTTTCACCGAAAACGCCAGCGGCGTGGTGGTTTCCGACACGAAGCGCGTAATTGCGCTGATCGGCATCAAGGACGTTGTCATTGTGGATACGGGGGATGCCCTCCTGGTGACCACGAAGCAACACGCGCAGCGGGTCAAGGGAGCCGTTGACGCGCTCAAGGCCAGTGGCGACACCGACGTTCTGTAACCCTTTCCGCGGCACAATCTGTAACGCGCCCGCCGTGATGACGCTATTCCGCGCACGCTCGCTAGAGTAAATGAGTGCGTAATTACACTACTGAAGCCGAGCCCACCGCATTAGTGCGGCCATGGTTGGAGCCGCTCCTGCCGGAACTGATCGACTTCCGCAGGGATCTGCACGCTCACCCCGAGCTTTCCTTCAAGGAATTCCGCACCACGGACAAGCTGGTGGAGCGGCTCGAGGCTGCCGGCCTGGCGCCGCGACGGCTTGAAGGCACGGGGCTTACGGTCGATATCGGCGAGGGCCCCATTGCCACCGCGCTCCGCGGTGATATTGATGCCCTGCCAATCATCGAGGAAACCGGGCTGCCCTTTGCCTCGAAGAACCATGGGGTCACGCACGCGTGCGGCCACGACGTCCATACCGCCACCATGCTCGGCGTCGCCCTGGTCCTGCAGCGCATGCACGAGGAGTCCCCGCTGGGCGGTTCCATCCGGATCATCTTCCAGCCGGCCGAAGAGACCATGCCGGGCGGCGCGCTGTCCTGCATCGAGCAGGGCGTGCTGGAGGGTGTGCCGCGCATCTTTGCCCTGCACTGTGACCCGAGGATCGACGTCGGACGCATCGGTACGCGCATCGGCGCGATTACGTCCGCGTCGGACACCATCAAGATTGAGCTGAGCGGACGCGGCGGCCACACCTCCCGCCCGCACCTGACCGAGGACCTGGTGTTCGCCCTGGCGCAGATCGCCGTCAACGTGCCCGCGGTGCTGTCACGCCGGGTGGATGTCCGCAGCGGCGTGTCCGTGGTGTGGGGCCAGATCAACGCCGGGTCCGCACCGAATGCCATCCCTGGAACGGGGTACATGGCCGGGACCATGCGCTGCCTTGACCGTGACGCCTGGCATGACGCCGGCGAGCTCCTGGACGAGGTGGTGCAGCAGGTGGCTGCGCCGTATGGTGTGGACGTTCATCTGGAACACACCAGGGGAGTGCCGCCGGTGGTCAACTCCGAGCACGAGACTGCGCTTATTGAGGCCGCTGCCCGCGCGGAAATCGGTGAGAGTGCCGTAGTGCTGACGCCGCAGTCCATGGGCGGCGAGGACTTTGCCTGGTTCCTGGCTGAACGGCCCGGCGCGATGATGCGCCTGGGCACCAAGACCCCGGGCGGGGAAGAGTACGACCTGCACCGCGGTGACTACATCCTGGACGAACGCGCCCTGGGCCTTGGCATCCAGGTCCTCACGGCAGCAGCCCTCCGGGCCATCCGCGACCTCTAAAGGACTCAAGCGCGAAGCGGCGGTTATGCCCTCGATATGAGGGTGCTGGCCGACGGTTCGCGCTTTTCCTTGCCGTATAAGTTGTGCACAATTGAATTGTGCCCTATTGTTTAGGACATGACTGAAGCCCTCCGCCTCGACCGACAGGTGTGCTTTGCCCTGTATTCCGCCTCGCGCGCGGCAACTGCGGTCTACCGGCCCCTGCTCGAAGATCTCGGCCTGACGTACCCGCAATACCTGGTGATGCTGGTTCTGTGGGAATCGGAACCGAAGGGAGTCAAGGAGCTCGGCGAGGAGCTCGGCCTTGATTCGGGTACGCTGTCGCCGCTGCTCAAGCGACTGGAAGCGATGGGGTTTGTTGAGCGTCGCCGGTCCGGGGAAGATGAACGCCGCGTGGCGGTCCATCTGGCACCGGCCGGGCGCGCTCTCAGCAGCAAAGCCGGCCGCATTCCCCAGCACCTTGCGGACGCCGCGGGGCTGTCAGCCGAAGAACTCGAACAGCTCCGCACCACCCTGGAACGGCTCACCGAAGCCCTTCACCGCTCACACTGACCACCCATTTTCCGGTATCCACATCCAACAGGACGGACCACACATGAAGACTCTCTACACTGCCGAGGCCCTAGCCTCCGGCGAAGGCCGAGACGGCAATGCACGCACCAATGACGGGAAGCTGGATGTCAGCCTGGCCAGCCCTGTGGAGCTCGGCGGCGACGGCCAGGGCACCAACCCGGAGCAGCTCTTCGCCGCCGGATACGCGGCCTGCTTCCACTCGGCGCTTCGCCTCGTGGGGCGCGAGGAGCGCGCAGACCTCACCGACTCAGCCGTGGCGGCCAAGATCCACTTCGGCGCACTGAACGACGGTGCGGGCTACGGACTCGCGGCTGAACTGGAGATCGCCGTTCCAGCCCTGGACCTCGCCACGGCCGAGTCCTTGGTGGCCAAAGCGCATCAGATCTGCCCCTACTCCAACGCCACCCGCGGAAACATGACGGTGGACATCAAAATCCTGGAGTTCGCAGCATGAGCCTGACAACGGCACTGCCAACATCCACCCGTGAAATCCGGCTGGCGTCGCGGCCCACAGGACGCCCCGTCCCGGAGAACTTCCGCTTGGCCGAGTCACCGCTGCCGGAGCTTCTGGACGGCCAGGTCCTGGTCCGCAACCACTACATCTCGGTGGACCCCTACATGCGCGGCCGCATGAACGACGTCAAATCGTACTCAGCGCCGTTCGCGCTGGGGGCAGC
>DIZT01000193.1:8232-8597 GCA_002427975.1 Micrococcaceae bacterium UBA6021
GACGCCGTCGTGCATCAACTGGGATGGCGCGAATACGCTGTCGTGGCTGCCGACGCAACCTCTCTTGCCCGCACGGACCTCGCGCCGGCGTCGGCGTTCCTGGGCGCCTTGGGCATGACGGGGCTGACGGCCTACGCCGGTCTGCTTAAGGTCGCGGAGTTCAAGCCCGGCGATGCCGTGTTCGTTTCCGGTGCTGCGGGCGCCGTCGGTTCACTTGTTGGCCAGATCGCGAAGGCCATGGGCGCCTCCCGTGTCATCGGCAGCGCGGGAACCCCGGAGAAGGTGGCGCGGCTCCTGGAGTTGGGCTTTGACGCCGCTTTCAACTACCGCGACGCGCCGGTCCGCGAGCAGCTCAAGGCCGCCGC
>DIZT01000193.1:8718-14972 GCA_002427975.1 Micrococcaceae bacterium UBA6021
ATGGACCTTCTCGACGGGGCCAACACCGGGAAGATGCTCGTACGGATCTAGGCAGATCCGGGCTGTACTCGGTGGTAACAAGTTCTCAACAATCTTTGAGTTCCGACTTTGCCGTGGCATAGGACATGCGGCCTGACACTAAAGTAATCTTCATCACTCGCTTCGTCCCCGGAGGAAAATTGAAGAACACACTGCGTGCCAGGTTCAAACGCGGGTCGATGGCCGGCGCCGCCACCGCGGGTGCGGCTGCTCTGCTTCTCACCGGTTGCGGTGCTGCTCCGTCCACGTCCGGCAGTTCCAGCAGCGCCCCGAAGTCCGACTACACCGCCTGCATGGTGTCCGACTCCGGCGGGTTCGACGACAAGTCGTTCAACCAGTCCGGCTACGAGGGCCTCCAGCAAGCCGTCAAGGACCTCGGCATCCAGGAGAAGCACGTCCAGTCGAAGGCCGACACGGACTACGACCCCAACCTGCGTTCGATGGTCCAGCAAGGCTGCAAGGTCACCGTGACTGTCGGGTTCCTCCTGGGCGACGCCACGAAAAACATCGCCACGGCCAACCCGAACAACCACTTCGCGATCATCGACTACAACGACCCCACCTTCCCCAAGAACGTCAAGCCGATCGTTTATGACACGGCGCAGGCCGCATTCATGGCCGGCTATCTTGCTGCCGGAACCACAAAGACCGGGAAAGTGGCCACGTTTGGTGGCATCAACATCCCCACTGTCACCATCTTCATGGACGGATTTGCCGACGGTGTGAAGTACTACAACGACAAAAAGGGCAAGAGCGTCCAGGTCATCGGCTGGGATAAGGCCAAGCAGGACGGCACTTTCGTTGGAGACTTCAAGCAGGTGGACAAAGGCAAAGTCCTGACCCAGGGCTTCCTGGACCAGGGCGCTGACATCGTCCTTCCCGTCGCAGGTCCGGTCGGAGCCGGGGCAGGCAGCGCCATCCTGGAAGCTAAAGCGAAGGGTAAGGATGCCAAGCTCATCTGGGTTGACTCCGATGGCTACTTGACAGCCCCTGAGTACAAATCCGTCATCCTTTCCTCCGTCCAGAAGACCATGGCGACAGCCGTGGAGACCGTCATCAAGGACGACAAAGACGGCAAGTTCGATGCCACCCCGTACATCGGTACGTTGGATAACGGCGGCGTGGCACTGGCGCCTTTCCACGACCTGGACTCGGCAGTTCCCGCGGACCTCAAGAGTGAACTTGACCAGCTCAAGAAGGACATCGTCTCCGGCACGGTCAAAGTCGAATCCAAGTCCAGCCCGACCAAATAACACCACCGCAGCGCACGCTGCCCTTTCGCCGCCCACTGGCCGAAGGGCAGCGTGCCTTATCTGTACAGATTGGTTGGGGTTTTGAAACTCGAACTAAGGGGGATCACGAAGCGTTTCGGATCCCTGGTAGCCAATGACCACATCGACCTCGTGGTTGAGCCGGGACAGGTGCATTGTCTCCTGGGGGAGAACGGCGCAGGGAAATCCACCCTGATGAACGTTCTCTACGGCCTCTACGACCCCACCGAGGGCGAAATCCTGATCGACGGCAAACCGGTGGCGTTCAAGGACCCCGGCGAAGCGATGGCCGCCGGAATCGGCATGGTGCATCAGCACTTTATGCTGATTCCGGTCTTCAGCGTCGCCGAGAACGTTGCCCTGGGCAATGAGACTACTAAGACCGCCGGATTCCTGGACGTGGAAGCGCCCCGCCGCAGGATCCGCCAGATCTCGGACCAATACGGCTTCGACGTCGACCCCGACGCCATGGTGGAAGACCTCCCTGTGGGAGTCCAGCAACGGGTGGAGATCATCAAGGCCCTGGTGCGGGACGCCGAGGTCCTGATCCTGGACGAACCCACGGCAGTGCTTACTCCCCAGGAGACCGACGAACTGCTCGACATCATCCGGCAGCTCAAAAGGGACGGTAAATCGATTGTTTTCATCTCGCACAAGCTTCGTGAGGTCAAGGCGATTTCAGACACCATCACGGTCATCCGCCGGGGCAAAGTGGTGGGGCAAGCAGAGCCGTCGGCTTCCACCACTGAACTGGCCTCGGCGATGGTGGGCCGCGCCGTGAGCCTGACGCTCGAGAAGGAAGCGCCCCGGACCGGGGCCGTTACCTTCAAAGTCCGTCACCTGACGGTCGTGGACCACAACGGCCAGCATGTTGTGGACGATGTCTCGTTCGACATCGCGAAGGGTGAGGTGCTGGCTATCGCCGGCGTCCAGGGCAACGGCCAGACCGAACTCACTGAAGCCATTCTGGGCATCCAGCCGCACGCCTCCGGTTCCGTCATGCTCGACGACGAGGAACTGCTGGGCCGCAGTGTCAAACACGTCCTTGGCGCCGGGGTCGGGTTTGTCCCCGAAGACCGCACAGTGGACGGTCTGGTGGGGTCCTTCTCGATCGCGGAAAACATGATTCTTGACCTCTACGACAAAAGCCCGTTTGCCCGCGGACTCGGGATGAAGCCTTCCCTCATCGCCGAGAACGCGGCCCGGAAAGTGGAAGAGTTCGATGTCCGCACCCCGTCAGTCACCGCCGCCGTCGGCACATTGTCCGGCGGTAACCAGCAGAAGGTAGTGCTGGCCCGCGAACTGTCCCGCCCCCTGCGCCTCTTCATTGCCTCTCAACCGACCCGTGGCCTGGATGTCGGTTCCATCGAATTTGTCCATAAGCGCGTTATCGCCGAACGGGATCACGGCACGCCCGTCCTGATCGTCTCCACGGAACTCGACGAAGTAATGCAGCTGGCCGACCGGATCGCCGTGCTTTACCGGGGGCGGCTCGTGGGCATCGTCCCGGCGACCACCTCCCGTGAAGCCCTGGGACTGATGATGGCAGGAGTTCCGGCCAATGAAGCCGAAGCCACCCGAGAAGGAGGCGCACATGTCTGATCATTCAACGCCGCAGGCAGCCCCAGCCCAGCCCGCCGGTGAATCCGTACTGCGCCGCATCTTTACCGGTAACGCCACGGTTTCTGTGCTCTCAGTGGTCCTGGCGATCGTCCTGGGCGGCATCCTGATGGCGGTCACAAACCCCCGGGTTGCGGCGACTGCAGGATACTTCTTCGCGCAGCCGGGAGACCTTCTCGGCGAGGTTTTCCGCCCCTACGTAGCCTTGGTCCAAGGGTCCATTTTCAACTGGGCCGGGGCTGATTTCGCGGCACAGATGTACCCGATCACTGAGACGCTGACGGTGTCCACGCCGCTCATCTGCGCGGGCCTGGGCGTGGCGCTGGCTTTCCTGGCAGGCCTATTCAACATCGGCGCCCAGGGCCAGATTATCTTCGGCGCCCTCTTCGGTGCCTACACCGGCTTTGCATGGCACCTGCCTGCGGGACTGCACCTCCTGGTGGTCATGCTTGCCGGACTGATCGGGGGCGCAGTATGGGGCGGCGTGGTGGGACTGCTGAAGGCACGCACAGGAGCCCACGAAGTGATTGTCACGATCATGCTGAACTACATCGCAAACTTCCTGCTGCTGTTCCTGCTGACAACACCCGCTTTCCAGCGCAAGGGTTCCACCAACCCGATTTCCCCGTTTCTGGATCCGAACGCCCTGTTCCCCGAGCTCCTCGGTCCCCAGTTCCGGCTGCACGCCGGTTTCCTGGTCGCGGTCCTGGCCACAGCTTTTGTTTGGTGGCTGCTTAACCGCTCAACTGTCGGGTTCGAATTCCGTGCCGTAGGCGCCAATCCCAATGCTGCCAGGACCGCAGGCATCAACGTCGCCCGGAGCACTATCCTGGTCATGGCGATCGCAGGCGCCCTCGCGGGCCTGGCCGGCATCGCCCAGGTGTCAGGCACCGAAAAATACCTCTCGGGCGGTGTCGCGGCCTCCATCGGCTTCGACGCCATCACGGTCGCCCTGCTGGGACGTTCGACGCCGTGGGGTACTTTTTTCGCGGGACTCCTCTTCGGCGCCTTCCGGGCCGGCGGCGTGGCCATGCAGGCCCAGACGCAGACTCCGATAGACATTGTGCTGGTCATCCAGTCGCTGATTGTGCTCTTTATCGCGGCGCCCCCGCTGGTCCGGGCCATATTCGGACTTAATCCCCGTAAGAAGAAGACAACACCCAGTGCGACCGCCGGTTCAAAGACCGCCGGCTTGAAGAGCGGAGCCGCCGCATGAGCGCCACCACCCAACCTCCCGCCAGCCAGCCGCGCACTGGCGCTGCCGGCGCGGCGTCCGCCGCCATCCGGGGCAGTGCCTCGGGACTGGTCAGCTGGAAGGCCGGGATCGGACTGGGGCTGCTTGCCGTTCTTGGCACGATCCTCTTTGGCTTCCTCGCCAATGACAAACTCGCCGGTTTCCGGATCGCGGAGGAACGCGACCCGACCGCCTCGAATACCGCAGCCTGGGTGACTCTTGCTGTGGCGCTGGCAGCCGCCGGCTACCTCGGCTACCTTTGGGTCAGCCGGCGCCGGCAGGAGGCCGCAGTGGACCGTTGGATTCCGGCGGCCACCGTAGCCGCAGTGGTGGTCCTTGGCCTCGCCGCCCTTGGCGTCGCCCAGGTGGAAAAAGTCGTTGCGCCCTCCAGGGGAGCCGGCTGGACCTGCTCAGTCATCCTCCTGGCATTGGCCGCATACGCCGTGGTGCTGACAGTGCAGGGCCGGCGAACACCCCGCTGGCTCGGCGGAACATTCGCTGTCGTCTTTCTGGTCGGGTTTCTGGTGTGGATAGTCGCAGGAGGCCGGGACAGCGAACCTTCAATTTCGCTCGGGGGCCTGCTGGCAGGTTCCGTGACGCTCGCCGTCCCGCTCGTCTTCGGCTCGCTGTCGGGCGTGCTGTGCGAGCGCGCAGGCGTAGTGAACATCGCCATCGAAGGGCAACTGCTGTTGGGCGCCTTCTCGGCCGCCGTCGTGGCGACGATGACAGGCAACGTCTACGCGGGCCTGTTGGCCGCAGCCGTCGCCGGCGCCCTGGTGTCGCTTGTCCTGGCCATAGTCAGCATCAAGTACCTGGTGAACCAGATCATCGTCGGCGTTGTGCTGAACGTTCTGGTCAGCGGCCTGACCAGTTTCCTGTTTTCCACCCTGCTGACCGCCGACCCCGAACACCTCAACAAACCTGGCAGGCTTGAACCGGTAGACATCCCGTTCCTGGCGGACATCCCCATCGTCGGACCTATTCTCTTTCACCAGTCTCTCGTGGGGTACCTCATGTACGCGGCCGTCATCGTGGTTTATGTCGGCCTCTTCCACACCCAATGGGGACTGCGCGTACGGGCGGTGGGCGAGCATCCGCAGGCGGCTGACACCGTGGGCATCAACGTGAACCGGACCCGGTTCCGGAACGTGCTAATGGGAGGGGCAGTCGCCGGCATCGGCGGTTCGTTCTTCACCCTGGTCTCCGTGGACGCGTTCAGCAAGGACATGTCCGGCGGCCGCGGCTACATCGCCCTGGCGGCCATGATCTTTGGCCGCTGGAACCCGATCGGCGCATTCCTGGCCGCGCTCCTCTTCGGGTTCGCGGACAACCTCCAAAGCATCATCACGATCATCGGCTCGCCGGTTCCGAGCCAGTTCATGGCAATGCTGCCGTACGCGCTGACGGTGATCGCGGTGGCAGGGCTCGTCGGGCGCTCCAGACCGCCGGCGGCCAGCGGCGTCCCGTATGTCAAGGGTTGATGGCCGTGGAACAGAACGGGGTTTCGGCGGGCTCAACCATCGGATCCGGCTCAACCACCGTCGACTGGGAACAACTGAAGGAGGCGGCGACGGCCGCCATGAAAAAGGCCTATGTTCCGTATTCGAAGTTCCCGGTAGGGGCCGCGGCCCTCACCGCGGACGGACGGCTGGTCAGCGGCTGCAACGTCGAGAACGCCAGCTACGGGCTCACCCTGTGCGCTGAATGCGCACTCGTGGGGAACCTGCACATGACCGGCGGCGGTCTGCTGCGCGCCTTCTACTGCGTGGACTCCACCGGCAACGTGCTGATGCCGTGTGGCCGCTGCCGCCAGCTTCTCTATGAATTCCGCGCGCCCGATATGGAGCTCATGACCACGCAAGGCATCAAAACCATGGACCAGGTGCTGCCCGACGCATTTGGTCCGCAAAACTTGGAGGACTCCAGTGTTAACTGAAGCATTCGACGCCGTCGACATCATCCGGACCAAGCGGGACCGTGGCGTCCTGAGCCCCGAACAGATCGACTGGACCATCGATGCCTACACCCGCGGCGTCATCGCCGACGAGCAGATGGCCGCATTGAACATGGCCATCCTGCTCAACGGCATG
>DIZT01000115.1:0-1660 GCA_002427975.1 Micrococcaceae bacterium UBA6021
GGGCGTTCCCCATCACCTCCTGGACATCCTGGACGTCACCGAGGAGGCCAGCGTTTCCGACTTCCAACGGCAGGCCCGGGACGTCATCATGGACATCCACTCCCGCGGCAAGCGCGCTGTCCTGGTGGGCGGTTCGGGCCTCTACGTGCGGGCCGCCCTGGACGTCCTTGAATTTCCCGGCACGGATCCTGTCCTCCGGCGTCGCCTGGAGGCCGAGCTCGACGACGGCGGCCAGGAGGCCCTCCTGGCCCGCTTGATGAAGGTGGACCCCGTGTCCGCGGGACGTGTCTCCGATGCACGCCGGATCGTCAGGGCGCTTGAAGTCCACGAACTCACCGGCCGGCCCTTCAGTTCGTTCATGCCGCAGCGGGAGTATTTCCAGCCTGCCGTCCAGATCGGGCTGGCGGTGGACCGCGATGTACTCCGTGAACGGCTGGCACTGCGGGTCCACAACATGGTTGACAACGGGCTGCTCGCCGAAGTGCGGCGGCTGGAGGCGGCCGGTCTCCGGCGCGGCAAAACCGCGCCGCGGGCCCTGGGCTATGCCCAGTTCCTGAAAGTGCTCGACGGCGGCTCAACAGTTGCCGAGGCAGCCGAGAACACCATCGTGGCCACCAGGCAGTTCGCCCGGCGCCAGCTCACGTGGTTCCGGGCGGATCCCAGCATCACCTGGCTGGACTGGCAGGCGCCGGAGCTTGCGGCCCAGGCCGTGGCTCTCAGCCGGTAATCTAGGACCATGGACGCAACTCCCGCAGAGAACACAGAGCCCGCCTTCCGCACCTTGGGCGGACTCCGCTTCTCCAAGGGCCATGGCACGGGCAACGACTTTGTGCTGATCGCCGATCCGGACGGCGTCCACACGATCGACGCCGGCCAGGTGGCCGCCCTGTGCGACCGGCACCGCGGCATCGGCGGCGACGGCCTGATCCGGGCCGTGCCGTCACGATTCCTCTCCGAAGGCCGCGCGCTGTTGGGGACCAGCCCTGAGGCCGAGTGGTTCATGGACTACCGCAATGGCGACGGCTCCCTCTCGGAAATGTGTGGCAACGGCGTCCGCGTTTTTGTGCACTACCTGCGGGCTGAGGGCCTGGTTGACCTGCCCGACGGCGGCGCGCTCACCATCGGAACCCGCGGCGGCGTCAAGACCGTGGTCCGGACGGGTGAGACCTACGCGGTGGACATGGGTCCGTGGGAATTCATTTTCCCCGGGGAAGCAACCGCCAAAGCCATGGATTCCCTCGTGACCGCGGACGGCCTGGATGTGCCGCGCCCTGCCCTGTCCGTCAGCATGGGCAACCCGCACACCGTGGTTGCCTTGGCGGAACTGTCGGAGCTCGAAGCGACCAGGCTCTACACTGCCCCGCAGGTCGATCCGGTGCCCGCCAACGGCACCAACGTTGAGTTCGTTGTGCCTTCTGAACCCCTGTTCCATAACGGGGTGGGCACGGTCACCATGCGCGTCCATGAGCGCGGCGTCGGCGAAACCCAGTCCTGCGGAACAGGCGCGTGCGCGGCCGCCGTCGCCATCCGCCACTGGGCGGGGGCGGAAGCGCCGGACTCCTGGCAGGTGAACGTCCCGGGCGGCGTCGTAGGCGTCAAGTTCTTCGCCGGGGCAGGCGGGCACGAGCACGTCGAGCTCAGCGGACCCGCCGTGATCGTC
>DIZT01000115.1:1754-2213 GCA_002427975.1 Micrococcaceae bacterium UBA6021
CGGTGAACGACGCGTCCAGTTCGGTGGACAGCCAGCGCTGAAGCGAATCCGATCCCAGGTTCTTCTGGACCACCAGCCAGGCAGAGCCGCCCGGCGCCAGCCGGGGCAGCCACAGCTTCAGGAGACCGTGGAGCTCATCCTTGCCGATCCGGATCGGCGGATTGGACCAGATCGTGTCGAAGCGCAGTTCAGGGTCCACCTGCCCAGGGGTGCTGGCCACCAGGTTGCCCAGTCCCAGCAAGGCCGCGTTCTCGTTGGTGAGTGTGATGCAGCGTTCGTTGACATCCACGGCATACACCGTAGCGTGCGGCGCCCGCAGGGCAAGGGTCAGGGCGATGGGGCCCCACCCGCAGCCGATGTCCAGGAGGTTGCCCGTGGGGGCCGGGGACGGAGCCTCAGCCAGGAGCACGGCCGTCCCCTTATCGATGCCGTCGGGGCTGAAGATGCCGCCGGACGTCT
>DIZT01000115.1:2371-8159 GCA_002427975.1 Micrococcaceae bacterium UBA6021
AAGATGCCGCCGGACGTCTGCAGCGTGTGCGTCGTGCCGGCCAGTTCCACCGTGAGCGGTTTACGGTTGAACGGCCCGGCGGGCGTTGCGCTGAAATAGTGTGCGGACTCCATAACTGGCCAGATTAGTTGGCCGGGGCGGACAATGCGAAACGGCGGCCACCCGCTCTGCTAATCTTGAACCCATGTTCTTGATCTTCGAGTAGCCGGCCCGGGTCAGCGCGCCCTCCCGACGCCGCCCGTCCTGAAGCCGTGCCCCGCAGCGATGCAGGTATCAACCTTCCGCAAGTGCGCCACAGAACAGGTCTTTCGTACCTGTCTTGCCGCCGGGCAATACTCGAGCGATCTGCCTCTGCCGGTCCCTTGCTGTTGTTGCCCGCGCTTTCTATCACTCCACGCATCTTCCGGATGCGGAAACACACCTGTGCCACCGTTTTGACCGGCGCGCGCAGCAGACCAGGAGGCCCGGATGACGTCAAGCCGTCAGCCCAGCGCGAATACTTCACCATTGACCAACGATCAGCACTATTCTGAAAATGCCGAATCTTCAAAGGAGACCATGACCAGCCAGCCCAATACCGGTTCCGATCCAGCAGCCCAGGACATGAGTCCGGAGGAAATCCAGGCTGTCATCGACCGGATTCTCGCCAAGGACGTTCCGGCCAGGAATGTCACGGCCACCGACGGCGACAAGGCCGTGTTCGGCAGGGCACAGGCGATCTCCCGCCTGGCTGACGAACACACAAGCTACGACGGCGACCAGCAGGACCTGGAGGAACGCCGGGCACTGCGGCGCGTGGCTGGCCTGTCCACAGAACTCGAAGATGTCACCGAGGTCGAATATCGGCAGCTCCGCCTCGAACGTGTGGTGTTGGCCGGGCTATGGTCCGAAGGCACTTTGGCGGACGCGGAAAACTCCCTGCGTGAACTCGCCGCCCTCGCCGAAACAGCAGGCTCGGAAGTCCTCGACGGGATGGTGCAGCGCCGTGCCAAACCGGACCCGGGCACGTTCCTGGGTTCCGGAAAGGCCCTTGAGCTCAAGGAAATCGTGATGGCCACCGGGGCTGACACCGTTGTGGTGGATGCCGAGCTGGCACCGTCACAGCGCCGTAGCCTTGAAGACATAGTCAAGGTCAAAGTCATTGACCGTACGGCCCTGATCCTGGACATCTTCGCCCAGCACGCCAAGAGCCGTGAAGGCAAGGCCCAGGTCGAACTGGCGCAGCTTGAATACCTCCTGCCACGATTGCGTGGCTGGGGTGAATCGATGTCCCGCCAGGCCGGTGGCCAGGTGGGCGGCGCGGGCGCAGGCATGGGTTCGCGCGGACCTGGTGAAACGAAGATTGAACTGGACCGCCGGCGTATCCGTACGCGCATGGCCAAGCTCCGGCGGGAAATCGCCGCGATGAAGCCGGCACGGGAAACAAAGCGGGCCAACCGCCGTCGAAATTCAGTGCCGTCTGTTGCGATTGCCGGGTATACCAATGCCGGGAAGTCCTCGCTGTTGAACAGGCTGACCGACGCCGGCGTTTTGGTGGAGAACGCGCTTTTCGCCACCCTGGATCCAACCGTGCGTAAGGCCGAGACCTCCGATGGCCTCGGGTACACCCTGGCCGACACCGTGGGTTTTGTCCGATCACTGCCTACCCAACTTGTGGAGGCCTTCCGCTCGACGTTGGAGGAAGTGGCGGACGCGGACCTGATCCTGCACGTTGTGGACGTCTCCCACCCGGACCCCGAAGGCCAGATTGCTGCCGTCCGCAAGGTCTTCAGCGAAGTGGATGCCCGCAAGGTGCCCGAAATTATCGTCCTGAACAAGGCCGACGCCGCAGATCCGTTTGTGGTGGAGCGCCTCAAGCAGCGCGAGCCGCGGCACGTGGTGGTCTCGGCCCGCACAGGCGAAGGCATCGCCGAACTGCTGCAGGCCATCAGCGAAGGGATTCCGCGTCCCAGCGTCAAGCTGGAGCTCCTCATTCCCTACGACCGCGGAGACCTGATCAGCAAACTGCACGAGACCGATGCCGAGATCGTGAGCCTGGAGCACGGCGAGCACGGTACGCACGCTGTCGTTATGGTCCGGGAGGCCCTTGCGGCTGAACTGGAATCCTTCATCAGCAATGACTGAGGTTGTGGCGGGGGAAGCCAAAGGAACGGCGGGCGAGCAGTTCGTGATCGAATTGCTTGACCGCGCCGTGGCCGGCATGGGCGGTCAAAGCCGCAGCGGCCAGCACGAGATGGCCCGGCAGGTGGCCAGGGCCATCGAAACCGGCGACCACCTCCTGGTCCAGGCCGGCACAGGCACGGGTAAGTCGCTGGCCTACCTGATTCCGCTCATTGCGCACTCGCTCGTGAGCCACAAGCCCACCCTGGTGTCCACAGCCACGCTTGCGCTGCAGACCCAGATTGTGGGGCGCGACCTTCCCCGGCTGCTGAAGACCATCACCCCTGCCCTGGACCGCCCGGTCAAGGTGGCCCTGGTCAAGGGCCGCTCCAACTATGTGTGCCGGCACAAGCTCGAAGGCGGGTTCCCCTCCGAGGAACCCGCCGAGGGCCAGCTGTTCTCCCTCGGCGAAGACACCAGCGTCCCGCATTTCGCCGCTGCCGTGGGCGGACCGTCGTCCCAGCTGGGCAAGGAAGTGGTGCGGCTACGCGAGTGGGCGGAAAAGACCACCACCGGCGACCGCGATGAGCTCCTTCCCGGGGTCACCGACCGCGCCTGGCGGCAGGTTTCGGTAACGTCCATGGAATGCCTGGGGGCCCAGAAATGCCCCATGGCAGCCGAATGCTTCAGCGAACTGGCACGCCATGACGCTGCTGAGGCCGACGTTGTGGTCACCAACCATGCCATGCTCGCCGTGAGCGCCTTTGAAGGCCTCGCGGTGCTTCCTGAATACGACGTTGTGGTGGTGGACGAGGCCCATGAACTGCAGGACCGGGTGACCGGTGCAGTGTCGGGGCAGCTCTCCGTGGCGATGATCCATGCCGCGGCCTCGGGCGCACGGAAGCACACCGCCATCACCGTGGACGCCCTCAACGCAGCTGCCGCCAACCTGGAACTCGCCCTGGCCGGAGTGCCCAACGGGCTGCTCCCCAACGGACTCAATGACGAACAGCTGGACTGCGTGGACCAGTTGCGTGAGGCCTGCCGGGCTGCCCTCTCCGATTCCAAGGGTGACGGCAGCCAAACGGCCGACGGCGGGCGGCAGCTCGCGCGCTCACGCCTGATGCTCATCCTCGAACTCTGTGAACGGCTGATCGTGGCCCGTGAAAACCGCGAAGTGGTGTGGTTTTCCCGAGCAACTTCCTTCGATCCGCAACAGGGCTTTGCGCAGCCCGACGAGTCTGCGCCAGCCCTGATCAACATCGCGCCGCTCAGCGTTGCCGGAAAGCTCCGCGAGGGGCTATTCGCCGGCCACACGGTGGTGCTGACCTCCGCAACCCTGGCCATCGGCTCAGCCTTTGAACCCGCCGCCGGCGGCTTGGGGCTGGTGGGGGAGGGCGCCCCCAGTTGGACCGGGATCGACGTCGGATCGCCCTTTGACTATCCGAAGCAGGGGATCCTCTACGTTGCAGGGCACCTCCCCAAGCCCGGCCGCGGGGCGTCGCCGGAGGCCCTCGATGAACTTGAGGCGCTGATCCGGGCGTCCGGCGGCGGCGCCCTGTGTCTCTTTTCGTCGCGCCGTGCCGCCGAGGAGGCCGCGGAGGCCATGCGCCCCCGGCTCGGCCTCAGTATTCTCTGCCAGGGCGACTCCACCATGACGGCGCTCGTGAAGCAGTTCGCGGACGAGCCCGATACCTGCCTCTTCGGAACCATGTCCCTGTGGCAGGGAGTTGATGTTCCGGGTGGATCATGCCGGCTGGTGGTGATCGACCGCATTCCGTTCCCGCGGCCGGATGATCCGCTGATGACTGCACGCTCCCGGGCCGTTGCGCAGGCCGGCGGAAACGGCTTTATGGCGGTCTCGGCGACCCACGCGGCCATCCGCCTGGCCCAGGGCGCGGGCAGGCTGATCCGTTCCACCGGGGACAAAGGCGTGGTGGCGGTCCTTGATTCCCGGCTGGCCACCGAGCGGTACGCCGGATTCCTCCGCGCCGCGCTGCCGCCGTTCTGGCCCACCACGGACCGGAAGACAGCGTTCGCCGCCCTGGAAAGGCTGTCCGGGAAGGGCGCCTGACTGAGGGCGCCTGTGAAGGTGGACCCTGAGGGTCCTGCAGCCAGCGCGTCCTAGAGCGACCGCAGGACCGAGACGACCTTGCCCATGATCGTGGCGTGATCGCCCAGGATGGGCTCGTACTGCGTGTTCTGCGGCAACAGCCATGTATGGCCATCGCGCTGGCGGAAGGTCTTCACCGTGGCTTCGTCGTCCAGGAGGGCAGCGACGATATCGCCATTCGAGGCGTCGGCCTGCCGGCGGACCACTACCCAGTCGCCGTCGCAGATGGCCGCGTCCACCATGGAGTCGCCGGCTACGCGCAGCATAAACAGCTCACCCTGGCCAACCAGCTGCCGCGGCAGGGGCATCACGTCTTCTACCACCTGGTCGGCAAGGATCGGCCCACCGGCGGCGATCCGGCCAACCAGCGGCACCATGGCGGTGTCCATGGCCGTGGGAAGTTCAGTGACCGTCCCGCCGATGCTGTGCAGGACTGCAGGCTTGGTTGCCGCCCCGGTTTTGGCGGACCCGCCGTCCAGCGTCAGCGGCATGAGGACTTCCATGGCGCGCGGCCGCTTGGGGTCCCGGCGGAGGTATCCCAGCTTTTCGAGCTGCGAGAGCTGGTGGGTCACGCTGGACAAACTCGCCAGGCCCACGGTGTCGCCGATTTCCCGCATGGATGGCGGATAGCCGTTGTCATTGACGGAACGCTGGATGGTTTCGAGGATCTTCTTTTGGCGGGCGGTGAGCCCCTTGGGGATCCGTTGGGGCTGGCGTCGCTGCGGTGTCGCCTTGCCCTCGGCGGCTGGTGCTGCCATGTTCGCCAATGCCTTTCGGTTGCCCCGGTTCCGCTCCGGCCGTTGGTGCCTGGAACGCCCCGGGCTGATGTCGGAGTTGATTGTCAGACCCTGCTGATCAACTACGGAGGTGGTTGTTCTTTGATCCAAACGTAGGCCAGCCGCAAGGCTTTTTCAAACATTTGTTCTAGCGAGTCTCGACAATATTCGTTGATAAGTGCTAAAAATGAAGAAGCAAAGTTCGAACATGTGTTCTACTCGTTGCTTGCGGATTCGAATATTCGGATCTATGGACGGCCCAGGCCGGTACTGGCAAGTTGACGCGGAGGGCGCGCCGGGCAGCACAGTATGGTCCAGGAGGGCTCATTTCATGTCAGCTTTATCTGCTTCGCAGGACTCGCGTCCGCAGCTCGTTTCCGTGCAGGACCTCACCTCGCGGCGATGGGCCGCACCAGTGTCAGCCTCGGGTTCTGCGCCCAGGCAGGGCACGGAATCCTTGCCGCCACTGCGCCTGACCCGCAGGGGCCGGATTGTCCTCATTGGCATCCCGCTGGTGGTCCTTGCCGCAATCCTGCTTTCGCTGGCAGGTTTCCTTAA
Source organism: Micrococcaceae bacterium UBA6021 (assembly GCA_002427975.1). GTDB lineage: Bacteria > Actinomycetota > Actinomycetes > Actinomycetales > Micrococcaceae > Arthrobacter. Next base: position 7,919 of record DIZT01000115.1, read on the forward strand.
CGCTCCGGCAAAAGCGGCCGATTCTGCCGCCGACCTGTCGTTGACGCCCACGGTCTCGGTCACGGTGCAGGCCGGTCAGTCACTCTGGGCCATCGCCGGTACTGTCGCGCCGCAGCGTGATCCGCGGGATGTCATCGCGGATATTGTGCAGTTGAATAACCTTTCCACCGGCGGGGTAGTGCCCGGACAGCAGCTGTTCGTCCCCACCAAGTAACCGTGCGGCGCAGTACGGGGTACGCGC
>DIZT01000115.1:8227-14284 GCA_002427975.1 Micrococcaceae bacterium UBA6021
CCGAGTGGCCGCACGGCGCAGTTGGGCCCCGCCAATGAGTCGCTGCAACGCCGGCGAAGGTGCCGCCACCAGCTCGGAAATCGGCTAGGGCACAGGCTCAGGCAGGCCAGGAATGCTGCCGCCGCAGACCGTCACATTTTCCGGGCGTCTGCTTCGGACCTAAACTGTTCAGGTGAATGACCAGCTAGAGCGTCTGAACAGACTTCCCCTCCGGACCAATCTCCGCGGACTGACCCCGTACGGTGCCCCGCAGCTGGATGTGCCCATCCTGCTGAACGTCAACGAAAACACCCATGGCGTCCCGGCGGACGTACGGGCCGCGATCAGCGCGGCCGTGACGGAGGCCGCCGCAGGTCTCAACCGCTATCCGGACCGTGAGTTCACCAACCTCCGGGAAGCGCTGGCCGAATACCTCGGCCACGGTCTTGACGCCACCAACATCTGGGCGGCCAACGGTTCCAATGAGGTCCTCCAGCAGATCCTCCAGGCTTTCGGCGGGCCCGGGCGCAAGGCCCTGGGATTCCCGCCCACGTATTCCATGTACCCGCTCCTGGCCAGCGGCACGGACACCGGGTACATCGTCGGGCAGCGGGCCGGTGACTTCGGGCTCAGTGCCGAATCGGCCGCGTTGCAGGTCAAAGAGCTTCAGCCGAACATCGTTTTCCTCTGCTCGCCGAACAACCCCACCGGAACGGGCCTTGGCCTGGACGTTGTGGAGGCCGTGTATGCGGCCGGCGAGGCCAGCCAGACCATCGTGATCGTTGACGAGGCCTACCACGAGTTCGCCCACGACGGAACGCCCAGCGCCCTCACGTTGCTGCCCGGACGGGAGCGGCTGATCGTGTCGCGCACCATGAGCAAGGCCTTCGCCCTCGCGGGCGCCCGCCTGGGCTACATGGCCGCTGCTCCTGAAGTCACGGATGCACTGCGCCTGGTCCGGCTGCCGTACCACCTCTCGGCCATCACCCAGGCAACGGCCCTGGCCGCCCTCCAGCACCGCACTGCCCTGATGGCCGACGTCCAGGACATCAAGGAACAGCGCGACCGCATCGTGTCGGAGCTGACCCGCATGGGCCTCAAGCCTGCCGCCTCCGACTCGAACTTTGTGTTCTTCGGCGGCATGGACAGCCCGCATGAGATCTGGCAGCAGTTGCTGGAAGCCGGCGTGCTGATCCGTGACGTTGGTATCCCCGGCCATTTGCGGGTCACGGCGGGAACTGAGTCGGAGACCACGGCGTTCCTGACGTCGCTGGAACGCATCCTGGCCAGCCAGGCCAGGCTGCCCGCCTAAACTTGATGTATCGGCGCCGCCGCGCGCCGGAACGTCTCCTTCGCTGACGCACCACTGACTTCGCTTAAAGGACATATGACCATGAGTTCAACCGGATCGAACGCTGCCGGGCCCCGGACCGCACGCATGGAGCGTGCCACCAGTGAATCGTCAGTGCTCGTGGAGATCAATCTCGACGGCACGGGCGTATCGGACATCGACACGTCTGTCCCGTTCTACGACCACATGCTGACAGCGCTGTGCAAGCACTCGCTCATCGACATGACGGTCAAGGCCACCGGTGACATCCACATCGACGTCCACCACACGGTGGAGGACGTCGCCATCACGTTCGGCGAGGTGCTGCGAACCGCCTTGGGCAACAAGGCGGGGATCCGCAGGTTCGGTGAGGCCACCGTGCCCCTCGACGAGGCCCTGGCGCACGCCGTCGTGGACGTTTCCGGCCGTCCCTACCTGGTGCACGGCGGCGAACCCGCCGGGCAGGAGTACCACCTCATCGGCGGCCACTTCACGGGGTCGCTGACGCGCCACGTTTTTGAGGCCATCACGCTGCACGCCGGCATCTGCCTCCACATGAACGTGATAGCCGGCCGCGACCCGCACCACATTGTGGAAGCACAGTTCAAGGCCTTCGCCCGCGCTCTGCGCGCTGCGGTGGAACCCGATCCCCGCGTGGAGGGAATTCCGTCCACCAAGGGTGCCCTGTGAGCGGCCAGATCCTCCGGGACGGCGCCGTTATCGATCCGGCCGCCGGTAAGAAGCCTGTATCGCCCGAAGGCAAGCCCACTGTCACTGTCCTGGACTATGGTTCCGGAAACGTCCGCTCCGCCGTGCGCGCCCTGGAACGGGCCGGGGCAGAGGTCATTCTCAGCTCCAAGCCCGAGGACGTCCTTAATGCCGACGGCCTGGTCGTACCGGGCGTCGGCGCCTTCGAGACTGTCATGCGCGAGCTCAAGGCAGTGGACGGCATCCGGCTGATCGGCCGGCGCGTTGCTGGGGGTCGGCCCGTCCTGGCCATCTGCGTCGGCCTGCAGGTCCTGTTCGAAGCCGGGGTTGAGCACGGGACAGAAGCTGAAGGCATGGGGGAGTGGCCAGGCAAAGTGGAGCTGCTTCCCGCCGAGGTGGTGCCGCACATGGGCTGGAATACCGTGGACGTTCCGGAAGGGTCCAAGCTTTTCGCCGGCGTCGCGGACCAGCGGTTCTATTTCGTTCACTCTTATGGTGTCCAGGAGTGGAACTTCGAAGTGATCCAGCCGCGGATGACTGCGCCGCTGGTGACCTGGTCGGAGCACGGCGCCCGCTTTATTGCCGCCATCGAGAACGGACCGCTCTGCGCTACCCAGTTCCACCCCGAAAAATCCGGCGACGCCGGTGCACGGCTGCTGCGCAACTGGGTAGACGGCCTTCGCAAGCCCGCTGCCGCGGACGCCGCCTAGATGTGGTCGATTGTCCTGATGGGCCTGGCCGGCGTCCTGGTGGGCGGTGCCCTGTCCTTCCGGCAGCAGCACAAACCCTTCTGGACCCAGATCGGTTTCTACGTCCTGGCCGGCATGTCGCTGCTGGCCGCCTACCTGCTGACGCTGCCCGGAAGCTAGCCCACGCAACCACCAGTTCCGCTTCCACAAGCACCACAACACCTAAGAGGATTTGAGATGACCACCGCAACCGATCTGCCGGTTCTTGAACTGCTGCCCGCCGTCGACGTCGTAAACGGACAGGCCGTGCGGCTGGTCCAAGGGGAGGCCGGCAGCGAGACGAGCTACGGCACGCCGCTGGAGGCGGCCCTCAACTGGCAGCAGCAGGGCGCCGAATGGGTGCACCTGGTGGACCTCGACGCAGCGTTCGGACGCGGCTCGAACGCCGAGCTGCTCCGCGAAGTCGTGGGCCGGCTGGACATCAAGGTGGAGCTCTCCGGTGGACTCCGGGACGATGAATCCCTCGAGGCGGCACTGGACCTCGGCGTGGCCCGCGTCAACCTCGGCACGGCGGCGCTGGAAAACCCCGAGTGGACCCGCCGGGCCATCGACCGCTTCGGCGACCGGATCGCCGTCGGCCTTGACGTCCGTGGAACCACGCTGGCAGGCCGCGGCTGGACCAAGGAAGGCGGGGACCTCTGGGAGGTCCTGGGCCGGCTCGAAGAAGCCGGGTGCTCCCGGTACGTTGTCACGGACGTCACGAAAGACGGCACGCTGCAGGGTCCCAACGTTGAACTCCTGCGCCGGATGGTGGAGAAGACCGGCAAGCCGGTGGTCGCCTCCGGCGGCATATCCAGCCTGGACGACCTGAAAGTGCTGCGCTCCCTGGTGCCGCTGGGCGTCGAGGGCGCGATCGTGGGCAAGGCGCTGTACGCCGGTGCGTTCACGCTCCCCGAAGCCCTCGACGTCGCCGGACGCCGCTAGGCAGTTTCCGTGGACAGGACGCACAACGCCGACACTGCCGCGGAATCCCCGGCGCCCCGCCATCTTCCCGGCCATATCGCCGCGGCGCTGGCGGGCGCCGGTGGGCGCACGGACTCGGCTGGCCGGCCTTGGGAAGGCCGGAGCCTTGCCGGGGACGACGGCAGGATCCACAACTTCGAGGACGACGACGGAACGGCCGACGCCGGCTACCTCGCCGCCGTCGCGGCTCTGGTTGACGGCACCGGCGACGAAGCGGCCGTGGTCGCCGCGCTGGCCACTGCCCGCGTTTTCATCCCCATCATCGCCCAGCTCGGCGCGGAAGCGGCCGGTGTCGACGGTCTGACCGCGGACAAGCAGGCGGACATGGCGATGGTCACCCTGAAGGCCGCTGACGGGCGGACGGCCATGCCGGCCTTCACCTCTGCGGATGCCTTGGCCGCCTGGCACCCCGAAGCCCGGCCTGTGGCGGTGTACGCGGCCCGGGCCGCCCTCTCAGCCGTGGCCGAGGGAGCCGAGCTGCTGGTGCTCGATCCGGGTTCTGAGGTCACGTTCGTGGTCCGGCGGCCCGCCGTCTGGGCGCTGGCCCAGCAGCAGGACTGGATCCCTTCCTATGGCGATGCAGCCCTGTGCGCAGAAATGGCCGCGGCCGCCGTCGCCTTCCCTGCAATCCGCAAGCTGGCGCTCCTCCCGGGAGCTGGCGTCGCAGCTGTCACCGGCTCCGGTGCCCGGCTGTCGGGGGGCGGCGCAGGACCTGAACTGCAGGTGCTGCTTCACCTTGCGGATGGGCTGGACGCCCCGGCAGTCCAGGACCTTGTGTCCGGGCTCCAACAGGCGTGGTCCCGGAATGTATTGTTTGGAGAGCGCGTTGACTCGATCGAAATCAAGTTGAGGCGCGCAGCAGACTAGCTAGCGGTTGGCGCGGAGACCCCGGGCTGCCGTGGGCAGACCCAAAGGATTTTCCGTGAACTTCGCTCTTTACCGTGAGCTGCTGGCCGTCCCGCCCATCCGCCGGCTGCTGCTGGTGGGCATGGTCGCCCGCATTCCGCACGCGGCAGCCGGCGTGCTGCTGACCCTGCACATTGTCCTGACCCTGGACCAGGGCTACGCTGCCGCCGGTGCCGCAGCGGCCGTCATGACCATCGGCATTGCGGTGGGCGCACCATGGCGCGGCCGGCGCGTGGACACGGTGGGCCTGCGCCGGGCACTGATCCCGTCGGTGGTATCAGAAACTCTCATCTGGTCTGTTGTGCCGCACGTGTCGTACCAGTGGCTGCTGCCGCTGGTGTTCGTGGGCGGCCTGCTGACCTTGCCCATCTTCAGCGTGGTGCGACAATCCCTTGGCGTCCTGGCCGACGGCAACCAGCGGCGTACGGCGTTTGCCCTTGATGCGATCACCACCGAGGTGGTGTTCATGATCGGTCCCGCGGCCGGAGCCATCGTGGCTACCAGCGGCTTCACGGTGCTGGGGCTCACCGTGGTGGGAGTGTCCACGTCACTTGCCGGGCTGTACCTGATGTGGTTCAACCCGCCCACCCGCAGTGCAGTCCCGTCGATGGAGGGCGAACTGGACGAACGCCACGCGGCCGAAGTGGCCGTCATCTCCGCGGCTCCCGCCCATCTCCAGGAGGCGGCTGCCGACCTGGTCCCCGCGGGATCCCCTCGTATCAGTGCCGGCCGCGTGGGGCTGCGGGCCAAAGTCGCCGGAAATTTCACCTGGCTCACAGCCACCGTTGCGGCCATCTTCGCGATGGCGGCAGGCGCAGGCATGGTGCTCAGCGGTTCCGACGTCGGCATTGTTGCTGCCCTGGAAACGGGCGGGCACCAAAATGAAATCGGGATTGTTTTCCTGTTCTGGTGCGGGGCGTCCGTGGTGGGAGGCCTGATATACGGGGCCATGCACTCCCCGGTTTCGCCCCTGGTCCTGTTGCTGGGGATGGCAGCCCTCACTATTCCCATGGGCTTCGCGCAGGACACGTGGACGCTGGCAGTGCTGTCCCTTCTGCCGGGTCTGCTGTGTGCGCCCGTCCTGTCAGCCGCCGCCGAGAAGGTCGCGGAGCTGGTGGCTGAGGAGCGGCGCGGCGAGGCCATGGGCTGGTATGGCTCTGCCCTGACCGGCGGCGTAGCGCTCGGTGCGCCCTTGGCCGGGATCTTCATCGACGGCGTGGGTCCTGCCGGCGGATTTGTTTCGGTAGGAGTTAGCGGAGTGGCGCTGTGCCTGGTGGGGCTGCTGCTCCAAGCACTGCGACGCCGACGCGCGGCCATCTGACCGGGCCCACAGTTTTTGTCCAGATATCGCGTCTTTTCCGGCGCGGAAGTCCCGATATCTGGACAAAAACTCAGGGAAACGACGACGACGGCGGCGGGGGG
>DIZT01000115.1:14388-16720 GCA_002427975.1 Micrococcaceae bacterium UBA6021
TGTCCGCCCGCCGCCGTCGTCATTGATTGAACCGGTTTCCGGCTCAGGTCAGTTAACTGCGCCCGTGTACTTCTCGCCGGGGCCCTTGCCTGGAGCGTCCGGAATGACTGACTCTTCGCGGAACGCAAGCTGCAGGGAACGCAGGCCATCGCGCAACGGTCCGGCGTGCTGGGATCCGATCTCGGGGGCCGCTGAGGTCACCAGTCCGGCAAGGGCGGTGATGAGTTTGCGGGCCTCGTCCAGGTCCTTGAGTTCCTCGGCATTGTCCTCGGCGGCCAGGCCCAGCTTGACGGCGGCCGCGCTCATCAGGTGCACTGCTGCCGTGGTGATGACCTCAATGGCCGGCACCTCCGAGATGTCGCGGATTTGCTGGGTCACGTCAGCCTTGGCGTCCGGGGCCTCGAAAACGTGTGAATTACTGTCTGGGGTGCTCATACTGGTAAGCTTGTCACAGACCGACTGGATGTCGTTATTTCGCTGTGGAAGGTCCCACTAACGCCAAGCTGCGTTGGGCGGGATTTTTTCTATAGAATGGCATGCAGTTTGCAAGCGGAGTTCTCTCCCACCCGCGTCAGCCGTTTTCCCGCCGGAAGCAATTCCGCCAGGAACCAAGGTTGCCGGGTACCGGTCGGACAGTTCCTTCAGGCGTTGAGCCTGGGGAAGTGCGCACAGCCTCTGCGGAGGACCGTGCATCCGACCTTCGAGGCCTTCGATTGCTCCGGCAATTGGGGGCCTTCTCTATTTGCCGGTGGAATACCACATCAATCACAGGAGCTTTAACATTAGCGAGCCAAGAATCAATGAGCGTATCCGCGTCCCCGAGGTGCGGCTGGTCGGCCCTGCAGGTGAACAGGTAGGAATCGTCCGTATTGACGATGCCCTGCGTTTGGCTGCCGAGTCCGACCTTGATCTCGTTGAAGTTGCACCGCAGGCCAAGCCTCCGGTGTGCAAGCTGATGGACTTCGGCAAGTACAAGTACGAGGCCGCCGTCAAGGCACGTGAAGCACGGAAGAACCAGACCAACACTGTTCTGAAGGAAATCCGGTTCCGCCTCAAGATTGACACCCACGACTACGAGACCAAGCGCGGCCATGCACTGCGCTTCCTCGGTGCCGGTGACAAGGTCAAGGCCATGATCCAGTTCCGCGGCCGTGAGCAGCAGCGTCCGGAAATGGGCATCCGCCTGCTTCAGCGCTTCGCTGACGATGTCGCCGAGGTGGGCGTTGTGGAGTCCAGCCCCCGTATCGATGGCCGCAACATGGTGATGGTTGTGGGCCCGCTGAAGAACAAGGCCGAAGCCAAGGCTGAGGCACGCCGCGCAACGCAGCGTGCTGAGGCCAAGGCGCAGAACGAAGCGAAAGCTACAGGCGGCCGCATCGACGTCTCCGGCGACGACCAGGCACCGCTGACGCAGTCGCTGGCTGACCTGCTTCCTGAAGGTTTCGCCATTACCACGGAGCCGGAAACTGAAGCTCCGGCAAAGTCTGAAGCACCTGAGGCCGCACCGGAAGCCGAGGCTCCCGTCAAGGAAGCTCCGGTAGTGGAAGCTCCCGTCAAGGAAGCCGCCGCGAAGGCAGTCCCTGTGAAGGAAGCCGCCGTCCAGGAGGCGCCCAAGCAGGCTGCCCCGAAGGCCGCTGCTCCCAAGCGTGAGGCTCCCAAGGCAGCCCCGGCGCCGGTCAAGGCTCCCGTCGCTGCCAAGCCCGCCGAAGCTGCCGCTCCGGCTCCGGCTGCCCCGGCCGCTCCCAGGCCGCCGGTGCCGATGCCGAAGCCGATGGCCCGGCCGGCAGCGCCGAAGCCTGCTGCAAGGCCCGCCCCCAAGGCAGCTCCGAAGCCGGCTGGCAAGAAGACTACCTAGTTCAAAGCTGCGGGAGGTTACCCTCCCGCAGTACGCAACCAGCATGCCGCCTCCAGGGGTGGCTGCTCGAAAGAACTGCAGACAATGTCTGTGGACACGTAAGGAGATCGGTTCCCATGCCGAAGATGAAGACCCACAGTGGTGCTAAGAAGCGCTTCAAGCTGACCGGCAGCGGCAAGCTGCGCCGCCAGCAGGCCAACCGCCGCCACTACCTTGAGCACAAGTCCTCCAGGCTGACCCGTCGCCTCGCCGGCGACAAGATCGTCTTCAAGGGTGACGCAAAGGTCATCCGGAAGATGCTCGGCATCTAAGTTCCAAGTTCTCTGACTGATGCCACCTGGCAGCAGTCAACTACCAAATAGGCTTCTCAGGCCAGCCGGTTGTTCCGGCAGTAGATGCTTGGGATCAGAATTTTCGAAGGAGTACGCACGTGGCACGTGTGAAGAGGGCGGTCAACGCCCACAAGAAGCGCCGGGT
>DIZT01000276.1:0-176 GCA_002427975.1 Micrococcaceae bacterium UBA6021
GCGCCGTCGGGGATTTCCTCGGCCATCAGGGTGAGATAGTGGGGGCACGTCTCCACGGTGAGGTGGACGCCGTCGCGCTTTGCACTCGCGATCATGGGCAGCGCGTCGGAGGACGAGAGGTGCAGGATGTGGGCGCGGGCGCCGGTCCAGCGGGCGCGCTCGATGACCTCGGCGAT
>DIZT01000276.1:257-5558 GCA_002427975.1 Micrococcaceae bacterium UBA6021
GCGCTCGATGACCTCGGCGATGGCCTTGTTTTCAGCACCGCGCGGGCGGGAGGCCAGGAACGTTTCGTAGTGGTCGCCGCCCGGATGCGGGGCGCGGTCAATGGCGTGGGAGTCCTCGGCGTGGACGATCATGAGGGAGTCGAAGGACTTGAGCTCGGCCATGTCCTCCTCCATCTCGTCCGCTTCGAGGTGGGGGAATTCGTCCACGCCGGAGTGGAGCAGGAAGCACTTGAAGCCGAAGACGCCCTCGTCGTGCAGCGGGCGGAGGTCCGCCTTGTTGCCCGGCACGGCGCCGCCCCAGAATCCGACGTCCACGAACGCCTGGTCTTCGGCCACTTCGCGCTTGAGCTTGAGGCCTTCCACCGTGGTGGTGGGCGGGATGGAGTTCAGCGGCATGTCGATGATGGTGGTGACGCCGCCGGCGGCGGCGGCGCGCGTGGCGGAGGCGAAGCCCTCCCACTCGGTGCGGCCGGGCTCGTTGACGTGGACGTGCGTGTCCACAAGGCCGGGGATGAGGGTTTCGTCGTCGGCCAGTTCAATGACCTGGGCGCCGGTGAGGCCGTTGCCGAACGGCTCGATGGCGACGATCACGCCGTTGCGGATGCCTACTTCGCGGGCGGTGATGCCTGCGGTGGTGAGGATGCGCCGGCCGCGGATGACCAGGTCAAACGAGCCAGCCGCCGGGGTGGATTCTTCAGACATGGACGTTCTCCTTGGTGTCGGTACGCGCTGCACTCGCGGGCAGGTGCCCGCCGATGTGCTTACCTAATTCTTCAAGCAGCCGGCCTGCTTCAGCCATACATTTCTCTACATTGGGCTCAAAGTCGGTCAGGGCGTAGGCCGCTGTGAACCCGGCCTCCGTGAGCTGTTCCGGACTCAGCGTACTGCGGCCGCAGACGGCAAGCACCGGGATTCCGGCACGCGCCGCGGCGCGGGCCACACCCATGGGCGTCTTGCCGAGCAGGCTCTGCTCGTCCAGGCTGCCTTCGCCGGTGATCACCAGGTCCGCACCGGCCAGCCGCCGCTCCAGTTCAGTGAATTCGAGGACGACGTCGATGCCTGGCCTGCGTGACGCGGCCAGTGCCGCGATGGCAATGTAGCCAACGCCCCCGGCTGCCCCGGCCCCCGGCGTTTCGGCCGCGCGCTCGGCGCGGAATCCGATTTCCCTGGCCAGGACTTCGACAAACCTGGCCAGGGCGGTGTCGAGCATGCCGACATCCTGTGGTGTGGCGCCCTTTTGCGGGCCGAAAATCGCCGCGGCGCCTTGGCGGCCCAGCAGGGGATTGTCGACGTCGGACGCCAGCACAAAGCGTGTATCCACCAGGCGGGGTTCGAACCCGGTGAAGTCGATGCGGTGCAGGTTGGCCAGCGCGGCACCTCCGGCTGGCAGTTCCTTGCCGTTGGCATCAAGGAACCTGGCGCCGAGCCCCTGGAGCAGGCCGGCGCCGCCGTCGGTATTGGCGCTGCCGCCCACACCGAGGATGATCCGCCGACAGCCCTCATCCAGTGCCGCCCGGATGAGCTGTCCGGTGCCCAGACTCGTGGCCGTCCTGGCGGTTTCGGAGCTCGGACCGCCGGGCAGCAGCTCGAGGCCGGAGGCTGCCGCCATTTCGATGATGGCTTCCTGGCCGCGGACGGCGAAGCCGGCGGTGACCGGCTGGCCCATGGGGCCGGTGACCGTGGCGGTTCGGCGGGTGAAGCCGGAGCCGACGGCGGCGTCGAGGGTTCCCTCGCCGCCGTCGGCCACCGGAATGAGCGTGGTCTCAAGATCCGCCACAACCGACTGCAGTCCCGCGCTCAGGCGGCTGGCGACGTCGGGGGCGGACAGTGAGCCCTTGAATTTGTCCGGGGCGATGACCACACGCATTCCGGTACCTCCTCTCAGTTTCTGTACTAGTCCAGCAGGGCGATGATCGCGGTGGGGGCGTCCTCGCCGCGGGCGGCCAGCTCTTCGAACTCGTTCACGCCGTTGATTTCAACACCCATGGAGATGTTGGTGATCTTCTCCAGGATCACTTCAACCACTACGGGAACCTTGAATTCGCCCATCATGGCCTTGGCCTTGTCGAACGCGGAAGCCAGATCCGCCGGGTTTTCCACGCGGATGGCCTTGCAGCCCAGGCCTTCAGTCACCTTGACGTGGTCCACGCCGTAGCCGTTGGTTTCCGGGGAGTTGATGTTCTCGAACGCCAGGGACACGTTCTGTTCCATCTCGAAGCCGCGCTGGGACTGGCGGATCAGGCCCAGGTAGGAGTTGTTCACCACCACGTGGATGTACGGCAGGTTGAACTGTGCGCCCACGGCCAGCTCTTCGATCATGAACTGGAAGTCGTAGTCACCGGACAGGGCAACCACGGTCTCGTCAGGCTTGCCGCGGACAACGCCCAGGGCGGCCGGGGCGGTCCAGCCCAGGGGGCCTGCCTGGCCGGCGTTGATCCACTTGCGCGGGCCGAACACGTGGAGCATCTGTGCGCCGGCGATCTGCGACAGGCCGATCGTGGACACATAGGTGGTGTCCTTGCCGAACGCCTTGTTCATTTCCTCGTAAACACGCTGCGGCTTGATCGGCACGTTCTCGAAGTGCGTCTTGCGCTGCAGTGAACCCTTGCGCCCGGTGCATTCGGCAACCCAGCCGGAGTAGTCCGGCAGGGACTTAGCCGCTTGGCGCTCGCGTGCCAGCTCAATCAGCCCGTCCAGCGCCGCACCGGCGTCGGACGCGATGCCCAGGTCCGGCGAGAACACGCGGCCGATCTGGGTGGGCTCGATGTCGATGTGCACGAACTTGCGTCCGGCCGTGTAGGTGTCCAGGCCGCCGGTGTGGCGGTTGGCCCAGCGGTTGCCTATGCCGATCACGAAGTCGGAGGCCAGCATGGTCTCGTTGCCGTAGCGGTGGCTGGTCTGCAGGCCCACCATGCCAGCCATCAGTACGTGATCGTCCGGGATGGTGCCCCAGCCCATCAGGGTGGGGATGACCGGAACGTTCAGCAGTTCGGCCAGTTCAACCAGCTGCGCGGAGGCGCCGGCGTTGATGATGCCGCCACCGGCAACGATCAGCGGGCGCTCGGCTGCGGTCAGCATGTCCAGGGCCTTTTCCAGCTGCTTGCGGCTGGCCTTGGGCTTCTGGACGGCGATGGGCTCGTAGGCGTCGATGTCGAATTCGATCTCGGCCATCTGCACGTCGAACGGCAGGTCCAGCAGGACCGGGCCGGGACGGCCGGAGCGCATCAGCTGGAAGGCCTTCTGGAAGGCGCCCGGAACCTGGCCGGGTTCCATGATGGTCATGGCCATCTTGGTGACGGGGGCGGCGATGGTCTGGATGTCCACGGCCTGGAAGTCTTCCTTGTGCAGCTTGGCCACGGGGGCCTGGCCGGTGATGCAGAGCATGGGGATGGAATCCGCCCAGGCTGCGTACAGGCCGGTGATCATGTCGGTGCCGGCAGGGCCCGAGGTGCCGATGCAGATGCCGATGTTGCCATCCTTGGCGCGGCTGTAGCCGTCCGCCATGTGGCTGGCGCCTTCAACGTGGCGGGCCAGCGTGTGGCGGATGCCGCCGTGCTTCCGCATTGCCGAGTAGAACGGGTTGATTGCCGCGCCTGGCAGGCCGAACGCCTCGATGGCGCCCTCCTTTTCCAGAATTGCGACGGCAGCGTCAACGGTGCGCATCTTGGTCATTGTGTACTCCTTGAAAGTCTGTGAGGTTAGGGTGCGGGTGGGGAGCGAAACCCTGAAACAGGGTGTGCTGAAGGAATGCCCGGTGAAACCGGTGGTTGAGCTTGTCGAAACCCGGTGCGAAACCTACTTGCGGCCGCTGAGCTGCAGGACCTGCTTGAAGAGGCCGGAGTGGTCGAGGCCGCCGTCGCCCTGGTTGACGGTTGCGGCGACGAGCTGCGCGACGACGGCGCCGAGGGGGACGGCGACGTTGGCTTCGCGGGCTGCGGAGGTGACGATGCCGAGGTCCTTGTGGTGGAGGGCCAGGCGGAAGCCGGGGTCGAAGTTGCGGTCGAGCATCTTCTGGCCCTTCTGGTCGAGGACCTTGGAGCCGGCCAGGCCGCCGCCGAGGACCTTGAGGGCTGCGTCGGTGTCCACGCCGTAGGCTTCAAGGAAGGCGATGGCCTCGCCGAGCACCTGGATGTTGACTGCCACGATCAGCTGGTTGGCTGCCTTGACGGTCTGGCCGGAGCCGGAGGGGCCGACGTGGACGATGGTCTTGCCGACGGCGGTGAGGACCGGCTGTGCTGCCTCGAAGTCTTCCGCGGTGCCGCCCACCATGATGGAGAGGACGGCGTCAATGGCGCCCTGTTCGCCGCCGGAGACCGGGGCGTCGAGGGGGCGGATGCCTGCTTCTTTTGCATCGTCAGCGAGGCGCTTGGCGACATCCGGGCGGATGCTGGACGCGTCGATCCACAAGCTGCCCTTCTTCGCGTTGGCGAAGACGCCCTCCTTGCCGCTGACTACGCCTTCGACGTCGGGGGAGTCCGGCACCATGGTGATGACGACGTCGGCGTCCTTGACGGCGTCGGCGATGCTCGTGGCACCCTTGCCGCCTTCGGAGACGAGCTTGTCGATCTTGTCCTGGCTGCGGTTGAAACCGGTGACGGTGTGGCCGGCCTTGACCAGGTTGATGGCCATGGGGAGGCCCATGATTCCGAGTCCGATGACTGCAACGTTGCTCATTGTGGTTCCTTTACTGAAAGTCTGTTGGTGGTGCTGATTACTGGGCGACGCGCTGGCGGATGGCCCAGGCGAAGGCGGTTTCCGCCGGTTCCTTGTACTCGAGGCCGATGTAGCCTTCGTAGCCGAGTTCGCGGCTGCGGGCGATCCATTCGCCGAGGGGAAGCTCGCCGGTTCCGGGAGCCCCACGGCCGGGGTTGTCGGCAATCTGGATGTGGCCGAAGTCCTTGGCGTGGTTTTCGATGACGGCTGCGACGTCGTCCCCGTTGACTGCCAGGTGGTAGAAGTCCGCGAGAAGCTTGACGTTGTCGACGCCGGATTCTTCCTTGACGCGGGCGATCACCTTGAGGGCGTCGGCAGCCTTGAGGAGCGGGTACTTGGCTGCGCCGCTGACCGGTTCGAGGAGGACGACGCCGCCGCTGCGGGCGACGCCGGCAGCCGCCGTCGCGAGGTTCTCGGCGCCGATGGCGTCCTGCTTCTCGGCCGATTCGCCGTCCACCCGGTTGCCGTAAAGAGCGTTGAAGGCCTTGCAGCCGAGGCGCTCGCCGATGCCTGCAACGACGTCGATATTGTCCAGGAACTCGGTGGAGCGCGCGGGCCAGGAAACCAGGCCGCGGTCGCCGCCGGGCA
>DIZT01000258.1:0-3334 GCA_002427975.1 Micrococcaceae bacterium UBA6021
ACGGGAACGGCTGGGGCTTCCGTGATCCTACTGACAACACTGTCCCTCGACGCGGTCGGCTTCGTGGGCGGTGTTGTGAATCCCGGGGGCACCGGTTTTCTGTCGCGGACCCGATGCGTGGCTCCGGATCCTCCCGGCCCGGTCGACGGCGGCGCAGCCGACTCGGCGGCGGGCCCAGCCGGTGGCCGTGCGAGAGCATCCAGACAGCGGCAACACCCAAGATGACGATCGCCAGGAACCACCATCGCCGACGTCGGCTCGGGCTCGACAGTGCATTTCTCAAAGGCAACAACTTGCCGAAGGTTGCACGGGCATCATCCGGATGGCCGGATGGCGCAATGTGAACAGAATCCCTATCCGGTCCGGAACACAGGTCCAGATGAATGCCGGCCGCTGTCTGTCACGGCCTCCGGATGCATGGAATGCAATACCTCAAGCCCAACCTAAATTTTTCGATAGCGTGTGGTTTCCGCGTGGTTGAGCCATCGCAAGGCAAGAGAAAAGCCCCCTAACCCAACGTTTCCGCAGGTCAGAAGGCTTTTGCAGTGGAGCTAAGGAGATTCGAACTCCTGACCTCTTCGATGCGAACGAAGCGCTCTACCAACTGAGCTATAGCCCCGGAACAGTCCGCGTCCCCGGGAGGAACGACGGCACCGGTGACCTTAGGCTACAAATTTTCGTCCCGCATTGCCAATTGACACTTCGCGCCCGGACCAACCGGCGGGCTGTGCCGCTTCGGGCCGCACTGGTGGCGTATCAGGCGCGGCGGCGCTGGAGGACGTCGTCGAGGTTGCTGAGGGCGCTCTGAGCCTTGGTGAGAGGCTTGGCTGCAGGCGCGGCGGGCGCAGCCGTGGGAACACCCTGTTTCAGGGACGGCTTCCCGACTGCCTTGGGCGACTCGGGGAGATCAAGCGGCTGGGGAGCCGGACGCTCGGCCTTGGCGGCCTCAACGTACACCGGCTTGGGCACATCCACCGGTTCCCAGGTGGCGTCAGCAGGCGCTGCCGTCCAAGCAATGCTGGCGCTGGTATCTCCGGCGGCAACAGCGACGGCCAGTGCGGCTTCCCGAAGCTCCATCGCGGTCAGGGGCTTCGGCTTGGGCCGGTGGGCCTCGGCGTCAAAGAGCCGGCTTTCCGGCTGGGCGGCGGGGCGCGCCGCGGTGTCCGCGGCCGGGGCGCCAGATCCCTGACGCCGCACGGGGGCGCTCATCGCTGAGCGGAACGCGGCGTTCACCTTCGCTTTACGATCCCGAACGGCCAGGAATCGCAGCAAAGCCACAGCTGCAACGGTGATGGCCAGACCGGCGACAGGCAATAGCGCGGTACCGATTCCGAACGGCAGAAGAACACCTGAAACAAACGCAGTCAACAACGCCAAGACACCAACGAGGGCGATCCCGGTCCTGCCGTAGCGGATCCGGAAGGCGCCGCCCGTCGTCGCACTTCCGGACGTTTCCGTTGCGGTTTCGGGGCTCTTCCTGATCTCCATGGCTTTCTCCTGCTGGGCGGTGATGTTCATTACCGTCCCGGCTCTCTGGTCCGATGATTCGATGGCTGGTACTTCCGTCAGGAAGTCGGCAGCGGCCTGGGCTTGGTGCCGGTGGTTCCGCAGGACGTACGGCGCTACCCACACGATCCAGAGCACAACGGCAACCACAAGGATCACTGAGCTGCTTAGGGGGAAGTCCACAATCAAAACCGTATGAGTATTACGGCAGCCGCCCCCGCATTAGCCACGGTGTGTCGCGGGCATCGTGGCAATTCATTGGATTCATGACCTAGGAAGTACCCTCGCTTCCGGCAAGGAGCACGCGTGGAAGTTCAGGACCTCGAAGCAAGCCACGGAGCGAGCAGCCCCTCCGGAACCTCTTCAGCCGTCAGCGCGAACGATCGGTGGTCCGCCCATTCCCCGTTGATGTGAAGAAACCGGGGACGGTAGCCTTCGTCGCGGAAGCCCAGCTTCTCAACCACGCGCAGGCTGGGGCCATTCTCGGGCCGGATGTTGATCTCCATCCGGTGCAGGCCGAGGGCCTGGAAGCAATGGTCGGTGGCCATGGCCACCGCCGTGGGCGCGATCCCATGGCCGGCCCGCGCCTGGTCAACCCAGTACCCCAGCGTCGCCATCATGGCCGAACCCCACACAATCGAGGACACCGTCAGCTGGCCGACGATGACCGGGGCGGCGGACCGGGGCGTGCGTTCGGTAATCAGGAACGGCAAAGCACTCCCCTGGGCGGCCTGGACTTTCAAGGACCGCACCATCTGCCGGTAGTCCGGCAGCGCACCGTCAGGCGCCGGGTTGGACGCCTCCCAGGGCGCAAGCCATTCGCTGTTGCGCGAACGGACCAGCATCCACTCCTTCTTGTCCCGGTACCGGATGGGGCGCAGGATCAGGTCGCCGCACTCCAGGGTTACCGGCCAGACGGGTCCGGGGCGCACGGCAGCTATTTAGTGAGGCTGGCCGTGAAGGCCGGCAGCCACTCCCGCAGGCCAGGGCCGAGGTCGTCGCTGTCAATGGCGAGCTGGACGCAGGCCTTGAGGTAGCTGAGCTTGTCGCCGGTGTCGTAGCGGCGGCCGCGGAAGATCACGCCATAGACGCCGTGGCCTTCGCCTTCGCCGGCTGCCAGTTCCTGCAGGGCGTCCGTCAGCTGGATTTCCCCGCCCCGGCCCGGGCCGGTGCGCTCCAGGACCTCAAAAACGGCAGGGTGGAGGACGTAGCGGCCGATGACAGCAAGGTTTGAGGGAGCCTCGTCCACGTCGGGCTTTTCGACGAGCTTGTTGATCCTGACGTAACTTTCACCATCGATCTCCTGCACATCGGCGCAGCCGTAGGCACTGATCTGGGAGGGCTCTACCTCGATGAGGGCGACTACGGATCCGCCGGTCTTGGCCTGGACTTCGATCATGGTGCTGAGGAGTTCATCCCGGGCATCGATCAGGTCGTCGCCGAGGAGGACGGCAAAGGGTTCGTAGCCGACGTGCTGCTTTGCACGCAAAACGGCGTGGCCCAGGCCATTGGGATCACCCTGGCGGACATAGTGGATGTCACCGAGATTGCTGGCTGCCTGAATGGACTCAAGTTTGGCCAGGTCGCCCTTGGCTGCCAAAGTGTCCTCCAACGAAGGAACCCTGTCAAAGTGATCTTCCAGGGCACGCTTGTTCCTGCCAGTGATCATCAGGATGTCATTAAGGCCAACCTTGACGGCCTCTTCAACCACATACTGAATGGCAGGCTTGTCCACCACCGGGAGCATTTCCTTGGGCATGGCTTTTGTGGCCGGCAGGAACCTGGTGCCGAGGCCCGCAGCGGGAATAACGGCCTTGCGTACTGTCTG
>DIZT01000258.1:3459-13585 GCA_002427975.1 Micrococcaceae bacterium UBA6021
CCGAAGGCAGCAGGGAAGCCAAGGAGGACATCCGCGCCCGCCATCGTGCGCGCCGCGCCTCAACCGAACCCGGCCAGCGCGACGCGGCGGGAGAGGCCCTGGCCGTTCACGGCGTCGCGTGGGCCGAACAGCTGACGGGAGGGACGCCGTCGACCTTTTGCGCCTATTTGGGTGTTATGCCCGAGCCGCCCACACTGCCCCTGATCACCGGACTCCACGAGCATGGCCACAGCGTGCTGCTCCCCATCTGTGAGCCCGGCCGCCGGCTGAGCTGGACGTACTGGACGCCCGGCGCCGAGTTTGTCCGCAGCCGCTTTGCCCCGGTGCTGGAACCTGCCGGACCCCGTCTTGGCCTGGGCGTCATGGCGTCCGTGGCTGCACTCTTCATCCCCGCCACCGCCGTGGACGGGGGCGGGAACCGGATCGGGCAGGGCGGCGGCTACTACGATGTCCTGCTGGGCTCGCTAGCCAGCGAGGGGCTGGAGATTCCGCTGGCGGCCATCGTGTTTGATGCTGAACTCCTGCCCGCCGGAAGCATTCCCGCCGAAGACTTTGACCGGAAGGTTCCGGCCGCCCTGACACCGTCCGGTCTGATCAAGCTCGCGGGCCCTGCCTGACGGAGGGCCCACTTTCCCGGGGTGATAGAATTGGCACTCAGGCCCTTCGACTGCTAATGAACGGTTTCCGTCCAGCGCAGCCCAGGACCTCTCGTTTGTCCCAGAGGAGGATCACCAGTGCCCACTTATGCCTACGCCTGCAAGGATTGCGGCCACGCCTTCGACATTTTCCAGTCGTTTACCGACAGCACCCTGACGGCCTGCCCTGAGTGCCAGGGAGCCCTGCGCAAGAAGTTCAACAGCGTGGGCGTGGTTTTCAAGGGTTCCGGTTTCTACCGCACCGACTCCCGGGACGCCAAGGGGAGTACGGTTTCGGCTGCCCCNNCCGGCACCTGCCGCGGCCGCTGTCGCGAGCTAGCCTCCCCGGTCTAAGTAGGCGTACGACGCCGGCAGCACGGTTGTCCACATAGGCACCTTTGCATCTGTCGGGCTTCGTCACCGGTACGTAGCGTGGTTTCCATGCCCGCAACCTTTTTTCGTTCCAGCCGCGGTTCTGCCCCGCCCGGACGCCAGGTCCGCCGCCCGCTTCCGCCGGTCCGCGCCCGTGGCCGGCGGGGCCGGAGACTGTTCTCCTGGCTGGGCCGCAACCGGCGCCTCGCCATAGCCCTCCTGCTCTGCCTAGCTGCCGGGATCACAGTCCATCAGCTCACTCCCGCGCCCGCCGATACCGTCTCGGTGTTGGCGGCGGCGCGGGATCTGCCCGCCGGTACAGCCTTGTCAGCCACAGACCTGACGCCCATGAAGATCCCTCCGCGAATGCTGACGGCAGGGTCTTTGGCCGAAACCAGCGAAGCCGCGGGAAAACAACTGGCAGCACCGCTACGCAAGGGCCAACTGCTCACGGACTCCCAACTGCTGGGACCAGGCCTCCTGACCGGAACGCCGCCGGGCTCCGCGGCCGTGCCCTTGAGGATGGCCGATCCTTCCTCCGTCCAGCTGGTATCGCCGGGGCAACTGGTCAACGTGGTGCTGACCGGGGCGAACGGCTACGACCAGCAATCCCCCTCAGAAGTACTCGCTTCTTCCGTTCCGGTCCTGTGGACGTCGGGGCAGGGCGGCAAGACCGGACAGTGGCTCGGCACCGGCGAAACCGACGGCCTGATCGTCGTGGCTGCCGCCCCGGAACAGGCCGCACGCCTGGCAGGCGCCTCCACACAGGGCAAGCTGTTTTTTGTCCTGGTGGGACCCCAGGGCGGGGGCGGGTGACTCCGTGGCAGCCTGGCGATCAGCCCCAGTGCGGCGGCTTGTTTTCCTTCAGCCATGCGTCGTGATCGTTGTCGGGGCCATCGCCCCATTGCCTCGGGTCATCCTCCGCAGCCTTGTTGGGAAGGATACCTGCGGTCCCTGTCTGCTGGCGGTCCGGTTCAGCCGCCTTCTCACTGCCTGTGGCATCCGCCTGGGCGTTTCCCTGTGCCTCGGCCTGGTCGGGGTTCTGCGGGGTCACAACAACCGCCTCCTCACTGTCCAGGCGTCCGGCCTGGTCTTCGATCCTGTCGTTGTCTGCGGTCCCCAGCGCGAGCGAGTCCATATCCTCGTCGAAGAATCCGCCCGAGGCGGTGCCGCGTCCAGGTGGCAGAACATTCTCAAGCCCCAGGTAGCCCGCGATCCGGTCCGCGCAAGCGGACGGATCCGTGAACACCTCGATGGTCCACAGCGGCATATACCGCCAGCCCATCCGCTCCAGCAGCTGCGGGCGGAGGCGGCTCCGCTCACGGACGCTCATGGTGCGGTACTGCTCCGTGCCGTCCGATTCGATCGCTACCGGCCGCGGAATGTCGGCATCGTCCTGACCCATGGTGCTGAGCGGGTCCGCGGCCGCCACCACGTCAATGACGCCGTCGTACTGGTGCCAGACACGGGCACCGCGGGCACGCAGCCGGTCGCCAAGATCAGCGACGAGCGGATCGGCCCCCAGCGCCTGCTCGCTGGCAGCGGCGCGGGAGGCGGGAGTGCCGAGGTCAGTCTTGCCGGCAATTTCACGGTTCAGGAGCTCGTAGAAGTCCACGGCGCCATAGGAAAGCCGGGTGTGATCGAGGTCTTCGGGCTGGAAGCACGTCAGGACATGGAGCGAGCGCCGGGCACGCGTCATGGCCAGCGCAAATTTTTCCCGCCCGCCCGCGACCGAGAGAGGTCCGAAGTTGTGCAGCGCGCGCCCATGCGGCGTGCGGCCGAAACCGAGCGAGAAGATCACGTGGTCGCGGACCAGGCCCTGCGCCCGTTCAAGGTCAACCACCCGGAACGACTCCGGCCCGGCGCTGAAGAAGCTGGCCAGGCCCGGGTGGTTCGGCAGTTGAAGCCGGATGGACTCACCGATCCGGGCAGCATGGCGCAGGCTGGCCGTGACCACTGCCAGCGACGTGCGCGGACGCATCCGTGCGTGCTCAAAGACCAGCTGCACCACCCGGTTGACCTCAGCCACCACGGATTCGACGCCTTCGTGGTCGGCGCTGGGCAGTCCCGTGCCGTCGGGCAGGTACTCAACCAGGAGGGCCCTGTCCAGCCCCGTGGCCGACTGCCCTTCCGGGAGCCGGCGGAGGCCGCCGTCGTAAAAGTTCTTGCTCAGCTGCAGGACCAGGTCCTCGTCCACCGCGCGGTAGACGAAATTCAACCGCCGGAGGGGCAGCACGGCAGACAATGCAGAGTACGCGCTTTCGACCCGCTGGTGGGCCGCCTCGCCGGCCGCCAGCCGCTCCACGCCCACGGTAAAGGTCCGCGGGCTGGCGATCCTGGCATCGCCGAAGGCAATAACCTGCTTCGCCCGGGCAATGGAGGGCAGGACGGCCTGCAGCGACGTCGCTTCAGCGTCCAGGATAACCACGGCGTCGAAGCGCTGTTCGGCCGGCAGGAGCCCGGTCATCAGGTAAGGACTGACCGACCAGACCGGCACCAGCATGGGGACCAGCTCGGCGGCCTGGGCCGTCAGCGCGGCGAGGGTAACCCGGCCGTCCTTGAGCAGGCTCCGGAGCAGCTGGGCCTGGCGCGGGTGTTCCGCCAGCGCGGCCCGCCACCGTTCGGACAGGTCCCAGCGCAGGCGCGCCGCACCGCTGGCAATATGGGCGTTGTCGGCGAGCCGGTACTCGGCCTCCAGCTGCCTGAGCGCGTCCCCGTCAGACATGGCCAGGTAATCGTCGCCGCTGATCATCGCTTCCAGGGCGGACTGCCACCAGGCCAGCTCAAGCTCGGCAGCCACGGACTGTGCGGGAACCTCACGGTCGGCAAGATCGGCCAGGAGCTCCCCCAGGCCGTGTTCGCGCATGTTCTCCACGAGCAGCGTGCGCTCGGGCAGCGTCTTCAGGGTGTGGGTGTCGGCCACCAGCCGCTCAAGCCGCTCCATGAGGTCCTCATAGCGGGCCGTTGCCAGGGAGCCGCCGGCCTTCGTATGCCGGAGGGCCTCCCCCAGCTGGGTCAGCTCCCGGTCCAGGGACCGGTGCATCACGTTCATTTCGGCAAGACCCGAGGGGACGGCCGGGTGGCGCTGCGAGGTGGCGTAGCCGGACCAGAGGACACGCTGCTCCTGCACGAGAACCAGCGAACTGTGCAGGTCAGCGATGTGGACGCCGGGGCGGACGTACTCCTTGGCGACGCGGCGCAGGCGGGAGCGCTGCATGGAGGCCATGTCGACGTTGTGCTCGCGCCGCCAGGCGGACGACGCCGTGGCGGAGATGAGGTCGTTGACCGGCCGGTCGAAGATGTCCGGGGTGAACTTGTCCAGGCTTTCGCGGACAGCCATGAGGAGTTCAAGCTGCTCGCCCCACTCCGAGAAGGACGTACCCAGCCGGATCTCCGCGTGCTCGGCCACGCTGTTCATCCGGTCGCGCAGGACGGGCAGGTTCTTCGCCACGGACCGGGCCAGCTCCTGGGCTTCCTCGGTCTCCTTCCGGGTGAGCAGCCGGGCGCCATGCCACGGGCTGGTGGTGGAGGCCCGGCTGAAGCTGCCCAGCTCGGCGGCGCGGCGGAGCCTGCCGGCGAGCTCGTTGCGGTCACGGATGCTGTCCAGCACACTGCGTTTGAGCCGCACGGTGGTGGCGGGAGCAGGGTGGATGGAGGTCAGCTCGGCCAGGGACTGCATGGCCTGATACGGCGAGCATCCCCAGCGCTGACGGACATTGTGCAGGGAGGCCACATGGTCCATCAGGGCGTGCCGGTGTTCGGTGAGGGTCTTGTGGAGGTTCCCCAGCTGCGGCTCGAGGGACTTTTCGTTCCGCACAATGGCCCGCACCAGCTGGGCCTTGAGCTGCTGCGGTGTTGCGGTGCCGGAGAGCTGGAACAGGATGGATTCCAGGCCCAGGGATTCCAGTTGGGCTGATACTTCGTTGAGGCTGGCCCGGCGGTCACCGACCACCAGCACGGACCGCCCCGCATCCACCAAAGCGCCGATGGTGTTGATGGCGGTCTGGGTCTGGCCCGTGCCCGGCGGGCTGCTGACCACCAGGGAGTCTCCGGCGCGTGCGGCATCGATGACGTACTGCTGGTCCGGATCCGCGTCGAGGAGGAGTAGTTCGTCGTCCGGGTGGCGCTTGTCCACACTCGGGAAGCGGGAGGGGTCCGGCTCCGGGACGTCATTGACCTCACCGCTGGCGGCCTTTGCCAGGGCGGTGACCAACGGATTGCCCTCGTTAATCCAGGGGTCGTCCAGGTTGCCGGAGAGGTCGGCGAAAGTGGACACCAGCAGGTTGTGCTGGGCTTCCGCGCCGTGGATGGGCCGGATGAGCGTTGCGAGCCTGTCCAGGACGGGCTGGGGATCGAAGCGTGCGGTGCTGTAGGCAAGGCGGGTGACGGCGTTGACGTCAAAGACGATGCCGTGGATGGTCTTCAGGTGCCGGACCAGGGCCGGGTTGATGTGCGCCTGCTCGGTGAGCTGCAGTTCGTAGTCGTCCTCGCCGGGGCGGACGGTGAGCGAGATTGCGGTGAGCATGACCGGTGCGGAAACGCGCTGGGGTTTGCCGCCGACGGCGGAGGTCCACACCACGGTGCCTGCGGAAAGGTAACCGGCATCAATGCCTCGGTCGTTTCCGAGTTCGAAGATTTTCGAGCGGATGTTCCGTGATGCCCGGGCCGCGACCACATACTGCTGGTGGTCGCGGATCAGTGTGGAAAGCCGTGTGCGGCGGCCTGCCATCAGCTGGGCCAGGCCCGACGGGTGCGCATGGGTCAGGTCAATGGAACCTTCGGGGGTCTTGGTGAATCGCAGCATGGTGTCTGCCCCGGTGACGGGTTTGAGCCCGGACAGCCATTTTCCAAGCTCCTCAGAACCCCCCGGGTGGCCTTGACCAACTGACACTACTGCCTTCTTTTCTGCGTTTGCACGTGACGCCCTGGACCATACCGGCATACTTTCGAGCGTAGCGGCAAAGAAGCCGGGATGAGAGACCGCAACACTGGACCAGCCCAAATTACGGCGGATTTCAGGATGAGAGCAATGGCCGGCCTCCGCTGACGGAGACCGGCCACTCACACTGCTATTCCCACTCGATGGTTCCCGGCGGCTTGCTGGTCACGTCCAGCACCACCCGGTTGACGCCTTCCACCTCGTTGGTGATCCGGTTCGAAATCCGGGCCAGGAGGTCGTACGGCAGGCGGGACCAGTCCGCAGTCATGGCGTCCTCGGACGAAACGGGACGGAGCACGATCGGGTGGCCGTAGGTGCGGCCGTCACCCATCACGCCCACACTCCGTACGTCGGCAAGCAGGACCACGGGCATCTGCCAGACCTCGTTGTCCAGTCCGGCTGCGGTCAGCTCGGCCCGGGCAATGGCGTCCGCTTTGCGGAGCAGGTCCAGGCGTTCCTGGGTGATATCGCCGACGATCCGGATTCCCAGGCCGGGGCCGGGGAACGGCTGGCGGCCCACGATTTCCTGCGGCAGGCCCAGTTGGGCGCCCACGGCGCGGACCTCGTCCTTGAACAGTGCCCGGAGCGGTTCCACGAGTTCGAACTGCAGGTCCTCGGGAAGGCCGCCCACGTTGTGGTGGCTCTTGATGTTCGCGGCACCTTCGCCGCCGCCGGATTCGACGACGTCCGGGTACAGCGTGCCCTGGACCAGGAACTTGATCTTCTCGCCATCAGCCGCGGCCTCGGCGATGATGGCAAGCTCAGCCTCTTCGAACGCGCGGATGAATTCGCGGCCGATGATCTTGCGCTTGGTTTCCGGATCGCTGACGCCGGCCAGGGCAGACAGGAAGCGCTCCTGCTCGTTGGCCACATACAGCTTGACGCCGGTGGCGGCAACGAAGTCGCGCTCCACCTGCTCGGCTTCGCCTTCACGCAGCAGGCCGTGATCAACGAACACACAGGTCAGCTGGTCGCCGACGGCGCGCTGGACCAGCGCCGCTGCAACGGCAGAGTCAACGCCGCCGGAGAGCCCGCAGATAACCCGGGCGTCGCCGATCTGCTTCCTGATCCGGTCCACCTGCTCCTCGAGGATGTTCCCGGTGGTCCAGTTGGGCTCCAGCTTTGCGCCCTTGAAGAGGAAGTTTTCCAGGACCTGCTGGCCGTAGGCCGAGTGCTTGACCTCGGGGTGCCACTGTACGCCGAAGAGGGACTTCTCCTCGTTGGCGAAGGCAGCCACTTCGGCGCCGGCCGTCGTCGCCAGCACTTCGAAGCCTTCGGGAGCCTCGTGCACGGAGTCGCCGTGGCTCATCCAGGTGTTCTGGTGCTGCGGCATCCCTTCGAGGACGGACCGGCCCTCACCGAGGATGGTGGTCTGGGTGGAGCCGTACTCGCTCAGGCCGGTCTTATCGACCTTCCCGCCCAGGGCATTGGCCATGGCTTGGAAGCCGTAGCAGATGCCGAAGACCGGGATTCCGGCCTCAAAGAGGTCGGCGCCGACCGAGGGTGCCCCGTCCGCGTAAACGCTGGAGGGGCCACCGGAAAGGATGATGGCGGCAGGGTTTTTGGCCAGGAGCTGCTCGGTGGTGAAGGTATGCGGAACTACTTCCGAATACACATTCGCTTCCCGGACGCGGCGGGCAATCAGCTGCGCGTACTGGGCACCGTAGTCAACAACCAGCACCGGCTTCTGGGAAGTCTGGGATGCAGTGGGAGTAGTCACCGTACCAGCCTACTTGGCGGCGTCGCCCTGCCGCACCTTGACGGGGGCCGCTGTGACGGAGCAGACCCTGCCGGACTCCGGTACCGCGGCCTGTCAGTACCGCTGCGCGGCCTGCGGGTGCGCGGCGAGTTCCGCTTCGACCTCGGCATGGAACTTCTTCTCCACCACAAAGGACAGGAAGGGCACCACGCCGCCGAGAGCGAGGAGGACGAGCTTCAGGAAAGGCCACCGCATCAACGTCCACAGGCGGAAGTCGGAGATCAGGTACACCACGTACATCCAGCCGTGGACGATCAGCACAGCGACGGAGAGGTTCACGCCGCCCACGACGCCCATTGGTTCGGCGTCGGCGAAACCCAGGCCGAACGGCTGGCCGGTGACGGCGTTGGTGCCGCCGGCAAACAGGTACTGGCCAAAGGCATACCGTGCAACGAGTTCGGCGCAAAGCAGCAGCAGCATGGAGCCGGTGAGGTACGCCATTACCTTGTAGAACTTCAGGGCGGAGCGGATCTGCCGCTCGGTACCGCCGAAGCGTCGCTTCTTGCTTTTTCCCTGCGCAGGTTCCTGCTGGACGGCCGGTTTCGGTTCGATCATGGCTTTACCTTTGGTTGGAGCTGTTCAGACGTTGCTTGGGCGGGTGGAGCGAGCGGAGCATCCTGGTGGAGATCATCGTCGAGTTCGTCTTCGAGGTCCCGCCGGTAGTCGTCCTTGACGAGCCGCCACCAGATAAACAGGGCGAAGCCGGCGAAGACCACCCACTCCAGCGAGTAGAAGAGATTGAGCCAGTTGACCTGCTGGGCGGGCGGTTGGGGACCGATCTCCAGGGGTTTCAGGGCTCCGCCAACGGCCGCCGCGGACAGGTCGGACCCTGCGGCCAGTTCGGAGGTGGCGGCGACGAATCCCGGGTACATGCTGATGTCCCAGTCGTTGATGAGTTCGGCAACCGATACGGCGGAGGCGCGTCCGGGTTCGGGTGCGGTGGCCGGCAGCGGCGCTTCGGACGGCAGCAGCCGTCCAGTCAGTTTCACGGAGCCCGACGGCGGCGGGCCGGCGTCGTCGGGATTGGCCACCCAGCCGCGGGCAACCGGAATCCACGTCTGGGGGGAAGCGGCGACGCCGGTCAGCGCGGGCGCTCCGGCCACGGTAAAAGCGGAGACCACCCAATAGCCGGTGGCGCCGTCCTTCAGCCGCCCGGGCACCAGGACCTGCTTGGCGGGATCGTAGGTTCCTGCAGCGGAGACCATCTGGTCAGACACTGAACCGGGAAAGAAACTTCCGGGCTGGAGTGTTTCCGTGAGTGCCTTGACGTCCTCGGTGGCCGGATTAACCGGAACCTCGGGTTGGGTGGACCGCCCGAACTGCCACTGGCTGAGCAGCACAAACACCCCGGAGACCACGATCGCGAAGACCAGGCCTGCGATCCATCGGGGCTTGAGGGCTGTTTTCCACACGTCTTAACCGTACTTCGTTCCTCTGTAGAACAACTAAACGACAAAGGGACAGCCCTAGAGTGGGGCAGCCGGGTCCCTACGTGGCGACGGAGTCGACACGAAAGGGCCTGCCCCAATCTTAGTGGTCAAAGAACACCAGGCTGGAGTTGATGAGCTCGGCGATGACTTCGGCATCGTAGGCCCGCCGCAACGACTCCCGGAAGGACTCCTTTGAGAGTGAGCGTGCCAGGGTGGCCAGCACTTCCAGGTGATCGGAAAACGAGCTTGCCGGGGTGGCGATCAGCAGAATCACGGTGGCCGGGCCGTCGGCGGCACCAAAGTCCAGGGCGTGACCGTACTTGGTGATTCCGACGGCGATGGACGTCCGCGAGACAAAATCGCTGCGGGCGTGCGGGAGGCCGATCCCGCCCGGAAGGCCGGTGGCGAGCTGGTGTTCGCGGGCGTTGACGTGCTCCAAGAAGCCCGGCAGGTCCGTGACCCGCCCGGTGGCGAAGAGGCGTTCTGCCAGTTGCGCGGCGGCGTCCGTCTTGTCCGTTGCCTCCAACTCCAGGATCACCAATTCGGAGGTGGTGAGATCGGCATCGTACCGGTCAAGTGGTTCCGCCAAGGCGTGTCCCTTCAGTCAGGAGAATTACGGTTGCGCGGAGCCCACTCACCGCAAGGGGACGATGTTTTCCACACCCAGGCGTGCGGCGTCAGCGGATTCGTCGTCCGGCTGCTGCTGGCTCAGCCGTTCAGCTTCAACGCGTGCTATGTAGTGCTTTATTTCGCTTTCGCGCTGCACATCGCTCCAGCCGAGGACTTCGCCCATAAGTTTAGCGATAACCGGGACCGCGGACACGCCACGGTCCCACGCCTCAATGGAGATGCGGGTCCGCCGGGTCAGGACGTCATGGACATGCCGGGCGCCCTCGTGGGTAGCGGCGTAGACAGCTTCCGCTTGCAGGTAGTCGTCGGCGCCGGGCAACGGCTCCGCCAATTCGGGATTCCGGGCGATGATGTCCAGCAC
>DIZT01000258.1:13722-13976 GCA_002427975.1 Micrococcaceae bacterium UBA6021
GCTCCGGCGGTTCCAGGCCGCCTTGAAGCCGCTGGCACCGAGCAGCGGGATGGTCTCGGTGCAGCTCGGCGGGACCCGCTCATCCATGGTGCGCGTGGCCTCATCCACTGCGTCCTTCGCCATGACCCGGTAGGTGGTCCATTTGCCTCCGGCCACCACCACCAGACCCGGTACGGGGTGGGCCACGATGTGTTCACGGGACAGCTTCGCAGTGGAATCGTTTTCCCCTGCCAGCAGAGGGCGCAGTCCGGCGT
>DIZT01000260.1:0-225 GCA_002427975.1 Micrococcaceae bacterium UBA6021
GCCTGCGATCCGGCCCTGCAACGGCTCTCTGCCCCTGTGAACAACAACGGGGCAGACGGGTAGGGGCCCGGGCAAACCTGCTCATAGGATCTTGGGCATGAGTCGAGCCATCTACGTGGCAACGCCTGGATCTGTAGCCCTCGCGCGTATTAGTGCCAGAACGACAGAGCACGCGGACGGCTTCCACACGTAAGCGAGGAATTGGCCGCCGAATACTACGATCAC
>DIZT01000260.1:297-11477 GCA_002427975.1 Micrococcaceae bacterium UBA6021
ACGGGAGGAAGGACCCTTCACTGTCATCTCCGGCGCCCAGCTCCCATAGACTTCAGAACACGTTCTGAGTTAGTGTTGAGACATGAGCGCAGTAACAAAACCACGAAAGACCGTCCAGCCCTCCAAAACCTCAGACACATTCCAGGCTTTCAAGTCCCGGACTTCGTTCCAGTCTTCTGAACTGAGCCGCTCCTCCGCTGATGTTTTTGCAGCAGCGGCAGACCACCCTGTCCGGGTCACCCGCCGTGACGGCGAGTCCCTGGTGCTGATGTCCGAAAGCGCAGATGCGGCACGCATTTCACTGCTGGAACTGGCAGCCCAGCTCGTTGCGGTCTCAACAAGCACGGAGGGAACGCTTGCAGCCCGCATGAGCGACCGCTTCCCGTGGATGCTTGCCCTGAGCCCAGCTGACCAAGAGGCTTGCGCCGATGATGTCCTGGCGGCAGCGAGGGCGTCCTTTGCCACCAATCAGCCCCATCTGGCCATTGCAGAACTGACCTCATGGCGTGAGACTGCCACGGCCATCGCAGCCGGCCTCGGCAAGCAACCTGTGGATTGGCTCGATGACTCGGAAGCCGTCGAGCGTCCGTAGAACATGGCGAAGAGTGAGAAGAGCGAAAAGGTTGAGCGGCCGACGAAGAAGAGTGAGTACGAACTTCGGTTTGCCTCTGTCCAGGCGCGGCGGGGGTGGACAGATTTGAAAGCCACGATCAGGAATCCCCTGGTCGATGCCTGGGATTTTCTGACGCACACCCCTGAGCAGGTAACACCCTTCAACTACCCTCTACGCGGTGAGCTGGGTGTTGTGAAGCGTGGCGGGGCGACCCATGAGCGGTGGCAGCACAAGCCCACCCTCAAGGGTGATGCCCGCATCTGGTTCTACGTCGTGGATCACGTGGTCTTTCTTGAGCAGGTCCATACAAGCCATCCCAACGAGACAAAAAGTTGAGTGATCACGCATCCGTGAACACCACGGCCACCTCTGACCACCAGACGGTGTCGCACGAGCTCCTGTAAGGCGTCCCCTCTTGAAAAACCCTGGGGTGACAGGGTATGGCGCGGACCAGGCGGAATCCCTGAGGATACGCGCCGGCGTGCTATGGCCGAGTGGGATCATCCCCGCCTCTACTTCCGGTAATACGAAACCAGACCCGTTGCTTGCTGGAATGCCCACGCAGCCACTCGACGTCGCTGCAAGCCAGTTCGCCCCGGCTCCTCGCGGCTTGGCTTATCGAGTCAGCTGGCCGTGGAAAGGTCGGCTTCGCCATCCCTGGCCTCCCAGCAGTATCTGCGGAAGAATCCTCCATTCTGAGACTGCCCCCGTCGCGTCTCAGGAGCTACCCCGAACTCGTCCTCGGCCAGCGCACCACTGACCCGCAAGAACTCCTGCGGTACGGGACCGCCAGCGGACGCTCGTTTCAGACCTTCACTGATTATCTGCTTGGGCCGTGCAAGGAAGCCGCGCTCATCCTGAAGAACCGCCCCACGGCCATCACCATCACCATGGAAGATATTGATCAACTCACAGACAAGCAAGCAACATCACTGTAAGGGGTCCTGAGCGGCCGGACCTGCGTGTCAGCTGCACCCAACCAGCCCGGCGCCACTATGGTAAGGCATGCCGAGAGGACGAATGGCGAGCACGCCAGGGGCTTATCCCCTGAGGGCAAACATCGATCGATGACGTCCTTGAGGATCAGTACAACCTGACCCCCCAACTCCCCCCTCCATTGGGCAGGAGGCGGAGGATTTCTTGGTGCCTCTGTTCGGGAATCATGGGTCGCGCTGCAGGGCTCACGAGGTCTCCTTCGAAGGACTTGGCATCATGAGGGCGGGCCGTATTTCCGCACAATGACCGCAACTCGGCGGACCGGCAGACCTGAAGATCGACGACGATTCAGGTCCCCATTCCGAGATGTGCTCCGCCTGCCACATCGAGTGTTACGCCGGTGATGTATCGGTTGTCCGGGTCGGCAAGGAAAAGGATGGCTCGTGCGACTTCGTCGGGTTCGGCGAACCGGCGCATCGGCAGTTCCGCTGCCCGCCTGGCCCGGTTTGCGGCTGCGTCGGGGCCGGAATCCTTGGCGAATTGCGCCCACATGGGAGTGTTGACCGGGCCTGGTGCGATGGCGTTTACGGAGATGCCGTTAGGGCCGAGTATTTGGGCGAACGACCACATGATGTGCAGCACGGCGAGTTTGCTTGCGTTGTAGGGCAGGTAGTTGCGGCGTGCTTCTTTGGCTGCCACCGAGGAGAGAATCACGATCGCGCCGGCAGTGCCGGACTCAATCATCGACTGCGCCGTCTCACGTACCATCGAGAATGTCCCGGAGGAGTTGATCCGCATGATGGATTCGAACTCTTCCGTCGTTGTCTCCATTATGTCCGGGGTGGTACCTAGTACTCCCGCTGCATGGATGAGGACATCGATGCGGCCGTACTTCGCTGTGATGCCTTGGACGACTGCCGCGCATTGCTGTTCGGAGGTGACGTCGAGCGGGAAGAAGTCCGCAAGTGCCTGGCCCTCCTTGGGGGCGCGGTCGGCGCCTATGATGAGGGCGCCAGCGGCTGTGAGTGCGTCGATAACTGCGTCGCCGATGCCGCCGCTCGATCCGGTTACCAGAACGACGTGGTCTTTGAGGCTCATTTGATCCTGCCGTTCATGGCGTGGATGACCAGCTGCTCCCCTGCGGTCAGTGTGTGAGCTGCTCGCTTCATCTTCATTGATCCTTACTTGAGGTGTGTTTTCTGACGTGTCCCGTGGTTTCGGTCCTGGCTGCTTTCCACGTGCTGGCTTTTGCTGCTCAGCTGCCGTTGCCGCTCGTGGCGTGGCTTGCCCATTGCCGGCCGTCCTGTTCTTCGGTGGGCAGTCCGGAGGCTGCGAGGATCCGGTCGAGCAGCCGCTGGGTGTGGACAGCCTCGCGTCCTGAGGTGAGTGGCTGTGCCCTGTCGGCGACGCGGTCGAGGAAGTGGTGGACGGCGGCGGAGAATCCGAGTGTGTCGGTCGCTGTTGCCCAGCCGTAGGCCTCGGCGCTGAGCTCGCGTGATGTGGTGACTCCGCTGACGGTGGTCGAGACTGTTTCGGGTGCACGTACCTCTACGGTCTTGCCGTCGCCGTAGGCGTCGAGTTTTTCGTTCCAGGCACCTGCTGTGCGGGCAGCCATGAGCACTCCGGTATTGCCGGTGTCAAAGCGAATCATGGCCGCGACGCCGGCTTCTTCCCAAGGGTCATCACCGGCTGCGTGTGCGGCCACGTCCACCGGTTCGCCGCCGCAGTACCAGCGGAGGAGATCGACCATGTGGATGGCGTTCTCGAACGTTGCGCGGTATTCCGAACCGGGGCGGTTCTTTTGCGCGACGCAGAAGGTAGCGCCCTTCTCACCGAACACGTCCCGGCCGGCGGTGTAGACAGGTGCATAGCGTCGGTTGAAGTCGACCATCAGGATGCGGCCGCGCTCGTCGGCGAGGTCCGCCAAACGCTCTGCCTCATCGGCTGCCGGAGCCAATGGTTTTTCGCAGAATACGTCGACGTCGCGGTCCAAACAGAGTTGGGCTGCGTGGGCGTGCTCGGACCGCGGCGTCAGGACGAAGACTGCGTCCAGATCCTGCGAATCCAGCATGTCCTCCACCGACCGGTATGCGGCGCCGAAACCCCAGCGCCGGACCAGGTTGCCTGGATCCTCACGCCGGGATACCAGGGCAGCCAACTCGACATCATCGCGCTGCACGAGTGTGGGCAACTGGGCGATAGTGGCGATATTCCCTGCGCCGATGACGCCGACGCGGAGGCGCTGCCCGCTCATCGGGCGTTCTCCATTTCAGCGAGATCAGTGAGCATTCCGCGCAGTGCGGCCGCGGATTCCCGGAACCCGTCCTCAGGGCTCGGGAGGTCTTGCGGGTGCCAGCGGTACTCGTACTCGATGCTCAGCAGGTCATCGTAGCCGTGGCGCAGCAGCGCCGCGAGGATCTGGGGCCAGGGAAGGACGCCGGTGCCGACGACTCGGGATCTGACGGCGCGCTCGGACGCGTCGACGCGGGCCGTTTCAGTGGCGCGGAAGGCTGCGTTGGGATCGGTGAACACGAGGTCCTTGACGTGCACGTGACCGATCAGGTTGCCTTGAACGGCCAAGGCCTCCTCGAACGTCTCGTCGTGGGTGAAGGTCAGGTTGGCCTGGTCGTAGAGAACACGAACGGCCGGGTGCGCAACCTCCCGGACGAGCGCCGCGGTTTCTGCCGCCGTCTGGGTCATGGTGCCGAAATGGTTCTCCACGCACAGACGCACCCCGGCCTGTTCAGCCTCAGGTGCCAGGGTCTGCAGCGCCTCCCGCAGTCTCGACCATCGCCTGGCATGATCGGAGTCGCCGGAGTGCCAGGATCCGGCGTATACACGAACCCGGCCAGCCCCGAGCAGATGCGCGGTCTCAATCGCGCCACGGAATTCGTCTACTCCGCCGCGCCATTCACTCTCGTCCAGAGCGTTGATGGCCGTGGTGTAGGGCGTAAGGCCAATGATGGGCAGGCCCTCATCTTTCGCCGCCCTCAATGCCTCCATGGCGGCGCGCCGGTCCCCTTGAGGGAGACCCGAAGTGTAGCCATCCTGGTAAATGACTTCTGCGGCATCTAGCCCTGCGGCTCGAAAAAGCCTGATTGCCTGGGGGACCGTATGGTTCGGAGTGCCTAGTGTGTGGCCTGCCAGTCGCATTTTAAACGTCCTTCCTGAAAGTGTCTTGAGTTGCTGCCCAGTCCGCGGGACCGACCAGCCGTGGTGGGGCTGCGACGCGGGATCGGTCGACGATTTCCATCAGCAGCCCCCAGGGGGTAATGAAGTAGGTCCAGCGGTTGCCCGCCACGCGAGGACTATCGCCGGCGACTTCCTTGCGCTCCCCGAGCACGCGCACTCCCGGGGTTTCCTGCAGCACGGCGACCGCTTCGTCTACGTCGTCCACAACGAAGCACAGGTGGTGCCCGCCTGCGTCGCAATGCCGTGGCGGGGTTTCCCGCCGTTCAGCGCTGCTCCATTCGAAAAGTTCGATGTTCAGGTTCGGAGGCAGTCGCAGCATGGCGAGGCTGAGCCGGGCATCAGCAGGGACATCGAAGTTCGTGGGCATGAACTCGGGGTCGGGTCCGCGGTCGGAGCGGTACAACTCCTCGGCGCCGAGTACTTCGACGAAGAACCTGATTGCGTCCTCGAGGTTCGGAACTGTCAGACCGACGTGGTCGGTGTGCTGGAGCCCGGGCAGCCGGCGCAGCGTCCTTGCGTTGGCCCCGGTCATTTGCGCGGCCCTGAGGTGGAGGCGCGCACCAGAAGTTCAGGTTCCAGAACGACGTGGTCTACCGATCCGTTCAGGTTCTGCTTTTCTGCCAGCTCGATCGCGATGTTTCCCATGTCAGCAATCGGCTGCCGCACTGTGGTCAGGGGAGGGTTGAACCGGGCGCCCAATGCCAAGCCGTCAAAGCCCATGACCGATACGTCCTCCGGCACGCGGATACCGCTTTGGCCAAGGGCCGAGATCACCGCGAAGGCGACCATGTCATTGGCGGCGATAATCGCCGTCGGTGGGTTGTCCATCTCAAGAAAGTGCTTTGCCGCGCGCGCACCTGCGTCCGGATCGGAGCCGCTGTCGAGTACAAGGGGCGTGCTGCTGCCTTCCGCTGACAGCTCCAGATACGCGTCCATCCGGTCCTGCGCAGTGTGGGTCCCGGAGATACCGGAAACGTAGCCGATCGAGGTGTGCCCCAGGGAACGCAGGTGCTCTAGGGCGAGGACTATTCCGCGGCGGCTGTCTACGGTGACGGTTGGAACCGAGGAGTCGCCTTCGACGCGGTCGATCACTACCACCCGGTGGCCGAAATCGAAGCGCTTGAGGGCGTCGGTATCGACTTTCGTCGAGGGCGCGACGATTCCGAAGGGTGCGTACATGGCCTGCATGGCGGTGAAGTATCCCTCGGTCTTGGCAGGGTCTCCGTTCGTGACACACAGCAGCAGCTGGTAGCCGCGCTCATCAGCGGCCTGCGTCATGGTCTTGGCAAGTTCTGCAAAGAACGGGTTGGTGATGTCGGGCACGATCAGGGGGACGAAGGTGCTGGTCTTTCGACGCAACGCCTGGGCGAGCGGGCTCATCGTGTAGCCGAGCCCCTCTGCGATGCGGAGGATGTGTTCACGGGTTTCGCTTTTTACCGCTTCCGGCCGGGAGAATGCCCGGGAGACGGTGGACCGGTGGACACCGGCGGCCTTCGCGACGACGTCGATACTCAGATCAGGCATGTTCTTTTCCTCCGTGCTGGTCGTCATAGGCCTGCCAAATGGGGCGCATGACGTCTTCGAGCTGGGCCAGCGTCGGCAGGCCCCGGAATCCATCTTCCAGCGTTTGGGCGACACGTCGCACGAACGGATCATAGAGCGGGTCGCTGTCAACGTTGATCACGGCCGACTCGGTTGTCCCGTCCAGCGTGGTGAACGTGGCAGAACCGTCTGAGTCGACAGAGGCGAATCCGGCCTCGCCGACTGACGTGTAGCTGCAGTAGCGCTTCAACGGCGAACCCGGGAACGCGTACCCCACCTCGATGATGGCTTCACGCCCGCTCGGGGTGGTAATGATGAGGCTGGCATGGTCCTCAACACCCGCACCGTGCAGAACGGAAGAGAGCCGGGAATCTACGTTCTCCGCTGACTCGTTACTGCTCTGCAGGAACAGATCGACAAAATGCGGTGCCAGATTCGCCAAGCAACCACCACCTGCAGCAGCAGGGTCCAGCATCCAAGGATTGCCGTTATCCCGGTAGCGCGAGGGCGGCCCGGCGATAAAGGAGATTCTCTGGTACGTCGGACGACCGGCCTTGGCCAGCCAACGGTCGGTGGGGCCGCCCCGCTGAACGAACGGGACTGTCGCGGGCACACCGGCCGCTTCCGCGGCCTTCCGCACCCCGGAAAGTTCCGCAAGGGAGGTGCCCAGAGGCTTCTCTACCACGAACGGAATGCCGCGCTCGATCAGCGCAAGACACTTTTCCGCCATGCCACTGTGCGGGCCAAAGACATAGGCAAGCCCGAGATCCGGCAGATCCACCAGGCTCCGCCAGTCAGCCTCTACGGGAGCGCTCCACGCTTCCGCAAGTCCCCGGACGAGCGATACGTCCTCGTCACTGATGCCGACGACCTGGTGTTCTTCGCCGATCGCCCGCGTACAGAGCGGGACGTGCCAGTGCGAAGCACCAAGGATGATCGTGCGTGGTCCACTCATCTGCCAGCCCCTTTGCTAAGTCTGAGATCGATTGCTGAGATCGGTTGCATTCAGCGTATGGATAGTGGGAAAGTTTGTCAACGACACTTCAACAAAGGCCCGGGGCGCTCCAGAACATGGAGACCGCCCGGGCCGCGAGAAAGGCCAGTAATGTACAAAAAACTTCGGACCCTCGAGACGATCGACCGATCCGGCGCCGTCCTCATCGTGCGCCTTGCAAACGAAGAGCAGGCAGAACGCGTGGCGGAGGCTGCCATCGCCGGAGGCTTTCGCGCCCTTGAAATCACGCTCTCGATCCCGGGTGCAGTGGACGTGATCCGTCGGCTCACCGCCAGGCACGGCGCCGATGGCGTAGCGGTCGGAGCCGGAACAGTTCTGGACGAGCACTCAGCCTACGAGTGCATCCGCGCCGGCGCCGACTTCCTGGTCAGCCCCCAGCTGAACCCGGCAATGATCCGGATGGCCAACCGGTACCAGGTGCCGACAATCAGCGGTGCATACACGCCCACGGAGCTTATTGAGACCGCCGAAGCCGGCTCTGACATCCTCAAGCTCTTCCCCACCGAAGCCGGCGGCATCCCCTACGCAAAATCGGTCCTCGCCCCCCTGGCGCACCTGCCGATCATGCCGGCAGGCGGCGTCACCCCCGGGAATGTCGCCGAATGGTTCGCCGCCGGCGTCGCCTGCGTTGGCGTCGGCAGCNNNNTGACAAAAGCATGGCAGCCGGACGGCGACTTCTCCCGCGTCACCGAGGCCGCCAGGGAGTTCCTCGCAGCAGTGGCAGAGGCCCGCCAATGACGGCCCCCAAAGTCTTCATTGTCATCGGCCCTGCCGGATCCGGGAAGACCACCATTGCCCAGCAAACAGCAAAAGAGCATGGAGCTGCATATCTGGATAAGGACCGGATCTGTGGCCGCCTTGTCGAGTTTGCCTTGAAGGCAGCCGGACACGACCCCAGCGATCGGGAATCCAACGGGTTTTACCGGGAGAATGTTCTGCCCCTGGAGTACGAGACGCTCATGGATATAGCCGGAGCGAATCTGCGACTGGGACGATCGGTCGTACTCGATGCACCCTTCGGTGCGTACTTCGCCGTACCGGACTACCTGACGCGCGCCGCGGAAGAATTCCACTGGCCTCCCTCGGAGACCACGGTGGTGCGGGTGCAGGTCCCCCAGGATGTTCTCCGGGGGCGACTCATTCAGCGGGGTCTGGAGAGGGACCGGTGGAAACTTGCGCATTGGGACGAGTACTGGGCATCGTACGGCAGCTTGGACTGCACCTGGTTCGGAGTCCGTTTCCTTGATCTCAACAATGAGAAGTCCTTGCCAATTCAGGGATGACTCTTTAGGTCTGGCTCGTGTGGATCGGTCCCCGTTTGTCCGCTCGTTACGTGCCTGGCGAAAGGTTTGGACCTCCGTTCTCTGAATCGAAAATGACCGTTGACAGAGCCGACAAGCCTACGTATAGTTTCTTGCAACCGATCTCTGCAACCGATCTCAGCAACCGATCTCATTGATGAAACTGTTGCAATCGATCTTATTGACGGGAGAGAGGCTGGATCAGCTTCTTTCCCACTGCAAGTCAGGGCAGCGCCTATGCGTTGCGCCGGCTGTTGGTCTTGGCAGTCGGTTGTCCCGTCGAGCCGAGTTACAGCCGGGCGAGACCCGCACACCGTTTCAGGTGTCCGGGAATATTCCAATACCCCTCCGCAGCAAACGTGAAAATATGGAGAGTTCAATGAAGACCTCAAAAGAAGCCGTCGGCAGTCCAGACCCTTCGGAGCTTCCCGAAGTGCCTGAGCACCCTCGCCGCACCGTCAATATGGTGGCAGGCACGATCGGCCACTTCGTGGAGTGGTACGACTGGTACATTTACGGGCTGCTGGCAGCGGTGTTCGCGGGACAGATATTCCCAAGCGATTCCCC
Organism: Micrococcaceae bacterium UBA6021; assembly: GCA_002427975.1. Lineage (GTDB taxonomy): Bacteria > Actinomycetota > Actinomycetes > Actinomycetales > Micrococcaceae > Arthrobacter. The sequence continues at coordinate 9,464 of DIZT01000260.1, forward strand.
GTTCGCCTCCCTTATCGCAGCACTGCTCACCTACGCGCTCGGGTTTGTTGTACGCCCGCTCAGCGGAATCATCATCTCTCCACTGGCCGACCGTTTCGGCCGAAGGCTCATCCTGACGCTGTCCATCTCCGGGATGGCGCTCGGCTCTCTGATCATTGGTCTTACCCCGTCGTTTGCGACCATCGGCTATGCAGCGCCCGTTCTCTTTCTGGTTGCACGCATCCTCCAGGGCATCTCGGCCGGTAGTGAGGGACAGAGCGCCATCGCATTCATGGTGGAACACGCTCCCGCGAACCGGAGGGGCCTGTTCGGTTCGTTCACCAACATGGCGAGCGGCCTCGCGACCCTGGTAGCGACCGGCGCCGCGGCACTGGTGACATCATCCTTTGCTCCAGCGGATCTCGCCGCCTGGGGTTGGCGCATCCCGTTCGTAGCGGGGGGCATCCTCGGCGTCGTCGGCCTTATCGTGCGGGCCCGCGCGGACGAGACCCCTGAGTTTGAGGCAACTGCTCTCGTCGATCAAAAGTCCGCCCCGGCCCGCCTGATGGACCTGCTTCGCGAACACCCGAAGGCGCTGCTGCAGACCGCCGCGCTCTCCGCCCCGGCCGTGGCCTACTACACCTGGGCCACCTTCCTCCCCACCTACGCCCACCTCACCACCGGCCGCGACCTGGCCTCGTCCCTGGCCGGAAGCGTCATCGGACTGGCGTTGCTCGTTATCATCGTGCCGGTCTGCGGCGCGCTCTCCGATCGACTCGGCCGACGCAAAATCTTCCCAATCATCGGTGCCATCGGCATGATCGTCCTCTTCTACCCTATGCTCCTACTGCTGAACCAGCCGGGCTTCGGCGTCTACGTTCTGGTATCGGCGTCCGGGTGGGTTGTTCTCGGTATCTGGCAGGCCGTCTACCCGACCATTCAGGCCGAACTGTTTCCCGCCTCAGTCCGCGTATCCGGCATCGGCTTCGCACACCAAATCGTCATCGCCGTCTTCGGAGGCACCGCGCCGCTGATCGCCGCCGCATTCGTCGGCGCCGGACATCCCATGTATGTCGCGGTCTACATGATCGCCATTGTCGCCCTCTGCCTCATCGTCTACTTCACCCTCCCCGAGACCGGCAGCCGGTCCGGCCGTGCCACCGTAGCTCCCGCCGACCCCGAGGTACTCGAAGGCGAGCACCTGCTCTTGAGCACTTCGTCGGCCGCCGACGGGGCGAAGCGTTCCCAGTAGGCACGCTTGTCCCTAGGAAGCCGTGGCGGCTCGACTGGGCAAGAAGGGGCGTGTCTGCCCCGAGTCTCTTCGAGCCGTCCGGCGCACCAAGGGTGCGATCCCTTATGCAGGATCGAAATCCACATTGCGTTATGAATGAAACAAGTTTCTCCATAGGCCCAGAGCTCAGGACTCTGGACATGGGGCGATGCTGCGGAATGGCTTCCGCGTGATTCCGGGGATCTTGTTGCGGGTTGGCTGTTAATTTTCACCTGTTTGCGATAAAATCTAGACGAGAAATATTATCGTGTTGATGGGTGGGATGATGGGCGTGATGACTGCTCAACTGCCCCTTCCGGCCTCGATGGACGCCGGTGCCGTCCCGATCGGCGCCGCTGCGTCGGTCGTCGAAGACGAGGACGGCGGCAGGGTTTTCGTTCATGGCGAGCTCTCCTATGGTTGGGATGCCGGGGATTCGGTGTCCCGTCGGTTCGCGGCGGCGAAACTGGCGGACATCAAAGCCGGTTCGGTCGCTGAGGTAGCTGCCGCGTTCGGAGTGGATCCGGGCACGTTATGGCGGTGGCGCCAGGACCTGGCAGCGGCCGGTGTGCTGGGCTTGGCCCCGGAAAAGTCCGGTCCGAAAGGGCCCAGCCGGCTGACGGACGCCGTAATGTCCCGGATCCGTTCCCTGCGTGCGACGGGATTATCCCTGCGCGCCGTTGGAGCGGCCGTGGGCGTCTCCGAATTCAGTGTCCGCCGCACCCTGGCCATGGAAACCCCGGCCCCGGAAGAGCCGGCTGCTGC
>DIZT01000260.1:11564-12655 GCA_002427975.1 Micrococcaceae bacterium UBA6021
CGGTGGACCGGTCCGGGGAGCGGGCGTGGGCCCGGACCGGGTTGGTCGAGTGCGCGGCACCGGTGTTCGCACCCGCGGCAAGGGTGCCGTTGGCCGGACTGTTCCTGGCCCTGCCCGCCCTGGAAAACACTGGCCTGCTGGAGTGCGCGAAGGAGGTCTTCGGGGCGTTGCCGAACGGGTTTTACGGGTTGGAGACCATCCTGACCGGCGCCGTGTTCCAGGCGTTGGCGGGGGAACCGCGGGCTGAGGGGATCACCCGGATTGACCCGGCAGCCCTGGGCAGGGTCCTGGGCCTGGACCGGGCTCCGGAAGTGAAAACCCTCCGCCGTAAAACCGCCGCGCTGGCCAGCAGAGGCAAGGCCGGAGAGCTGCTGACCGCAATGGCTGCCAGACACCTCAACGGCAGTCACGATGACGGCGGGGATCTGGCCGCTGTGCTCTATGTTGATGGGCATGTCCGCGCTTACCAGGGCACGAGGAAGATCGGGAAGGTCCACTCCACGAGGTTGAAATTCCCGGTCCCGGCGACCGAGGAAACCTGGGTCGCCGACGCGGCCGGCGCCCCCGTGCTGGTGGTCATGGCCGAGCCCGGGGCCGCGCTGACCGGGGAACTGCGCCGGCTCCTGCCGACCCTGCGCCGGATCGTCGGCGATGACCGGCGGGTGCTGGTCGGGTTCGACCGCGGCGGCTGGTCCCCGGCACTCTTCCAACACATGAGCTCAGCCGGTTTTGATGTGCTGACCTGGCGCAANNCCGGCTCCTGCCGACCCTGCGCACCATCATCGGCGATGAGCGCCGGGTCTTGGTCGGGTTTGACCGCGGCGGCTGGTCCCCGGCCCTCTTCCAACACATGGCAGAGAACAACTTCGACGTGCTGACCTGGCGCAAAGGCCCCACCGAAGACATCGAGGCCTCCCTGTTCACCGAGGTCACCCACACCGACGCCCACGGGCAAACCCGGACCTGGGAAGCCGCGGATACCAAGGTTGAGGTGCCCGTCGGGACCACCGGGGAAGTGTTTCCGATGCGCCAGATCAGCCGCCAGGTCAACACCACCGGCGGCGGGTCCCGGCAGATCCACATCCTCACCA
>DIZT01000142.1:0-2746 GCA_002427975.1 Micrococcaceae bacterium UBA6021
GAGCCAGAACGCGGCCGTTGTATGCGGAATCCCCGGCTCAAAACGCGTGAGCAGGCCGGCGCCAAACAGCACCAGCGGAAACAGGAACGGGAAGCGCTTTTCGGCCTGGTCAATCCAGGGCACGGCCAGCAGCGCCGTCATGCTGACCAACATGTAGACCAGCACCTCGCCGGCAGGTTTTCTGCGGAGACAGCGGCTGATCATTTCCTCCCGCGCTGACGGCCAGATCCACTACCGGCTCAGCAGCCCCGAGGTCCTGCCGTTGCTCGCTGTGGCCGGCACACTGCTGCGGAGCACCCTCCAGTCCACCAGGCTGGAACTAGCCGACTCAGAAACGCCTAAACATCAGATTTAGGGACGGTAACGGCCACCGACGCGCGTTCCAAGACGGCGTCGTGCGGAGTGAAAGCGAGCACCGTGGCATTGGCAGGGATGTCCGGGCCGGCAGGAAAGGATGAGACGAAATTGCGTGCTTGGTCGCCGAGTTCGCCGGTCACGGGACCTGGCTAGATTGCCGTTGGTCCGCGTTCCCCTGTGCGCACCCTGATGACCTCGTGGACGTTTGTGATCCAGATCTTCCCGTCGCCGGGGCGCCCGGTGTTTGAGCCGTTGAGGATAAGGGCCACAATGTGATCGGCCTGTTCCTCGGTGGTGAGGATCTCAATGCGGACTTTGGGCAGCAGGTCCGAGGTGTATTCGGCTCCCCGGTAGACCTCGGTGTGGCCGCGTTGCCGGCCGTAGCCGCTCGCGGCGCTGAGGGTCAGTCCTTGCACCCCGTAGTCCTCGAGCGCCGTGCGGATGTCATCGAGTTTCTCCGGGCGGACGATGGCGGTGATCAGCTTCATGGCTGGATCCTACCGGCGGATTCGTCGGCGGCGTGTGTATCTTTCTTGTGAAATGCGTGTTGGATCTGATCGTGCAGGGGCTGGAAACTGCCGGCAACCCCGACGCCGCCGTACTCGTAGGCGGACTCTGCGTGCTGGCTGACGTCGATGCCCTCGATTTCGTCCTGGGTGGAGACGCGGAAGCCCATGGTTTTCTTGATGGCCCAGCCGATGGCGAAGGAGAGGACGAAGGAATAGATCATGACTGCCCCGGCAGCGATGGCTTGCTTGCCCAGGAGCTCCAGGCCGCCGCCGTAGAACAGGCCCTGTCCTGCCGCGGGTGACTCCGGGTCCGCGGCGAGCCCGATGAAGAGGGTCCCTGCGATGCCGCCGACCAGGTGAACGCCTACGACGTCGAGCGAGTCATCGTAGTCGAGCCTGTACTTCAGGCCCACGGCCAGCGCACAGACCGCGCCGGCGAGCAGGCCCAGCACCAGGGACCACAGCGGGGTCAGCGCAGTACAGGCCGGAGTGATGGCAACCATGCCGGCGACGGCGCCCGAGGCCGCGCCCAGCGATGTGGCATGTCCGTCCCGTATTCTCTCGACGATCAGCCAGCCCAAGACCGCGGCGCAGGGAGCGGCGAGGGTGTTGATCCAGGCGTAGCCGGCAATACCGTTCGCTCCCAGAGCCGAGCCTGCGTTGAAGCCGAACCATCCGAACCAGAGCAGCCCGGCCCCGAGCATGACGAACGGCAAGTTGTGGGGGCGGTGGCTCGGGTCCTTGCCGAAGCCCTTGCGTTTACCCAGCAGAAGAGCCAGTGCCAGCCCGGCCGCGCCTGCGTTGATGTGGACAGCGGTGCCTCCGGCGAAGTCGATGACGCCGAGGCCCTGCCCGAGCCAGCCGCCGATGCCCTTTCCGGAAGCGTCCTTGTTCAGATCAAAGACCCAGTGGGCGACGGGGAAGTAAACGATCGTCGCGAAGATGCCGGCGAAGACGATCCATGAACTGAATTTCGTACGGTCAGCGACCGCACCGGAGATAAGGGCGACGGTGATGATGGCGAAAACGGCCTGGAAACCTACGAAGACTATCTCGGGGATCGTTCCGGCGAGGGGCATATCGTCACCGGTCGCCAGGATTCCGGCGAGGCCGAACTTTTCTAACGGATTACCGAGCAGACCAGCGAACGCGTCGGTACCGAAGGACATCGAGTAGCCATAAAGCACCCAGAGAACCCCAACCACGGCGATGGCGCCGAAGCTCATCATCATCATGTTCAGTACGGCCTTCGCGCGGGTCATGCCGCCGTAAAAGAACGCAAGGCCCGGCGTCATCAACAGCACCATCGCCGCCGAGACGAGAACCCACGCTGTGTCCCCTGTGTTCATGAATACTGACCCTTCTCATAGGTGGTCCACATCGCTCCGCACGTCCGTATGGCCCAGCGGAAGAAAGTACTCGGCGCTTGTTTCCGCTTCCTGGTGTTACCACCGACTTACGGACACCTCTCCACGGAAAAGCTTTCCCCTGCCCGGCGACTGACGTGGGCAAACGGATGATGCGAATGGTGCGTGCAAGCATCGTAGTGCCCGATCTTGCGCACCGGTAGCTTTCTTTTTACTTTGTTGGGGGAAGCGTTGAAAATCTTTGTCTGGGGGCGCCGCCAAGGGAGCTGGCTAAGCCTTTGAGCTGGTCGACTGGATCAACTGACAAGAAGAACTGGCAGCCTGCCCTGGACCAGGCCGGCAACGACCGCACCGACGCCTGGGTCATCAACGCAACCTACATCATCGGTCCGCCTCCTGGCCCGGAAGAACGCCCTCATTTTCCGCCTCAGGATCACCGCTGACGGTCTTGAAGCCTTCAACGAACACCTGATCGCCAGCGGAGCGTCCGCCATGCGCAACGATGCCACCGCC
>DIZT01000142.1:2810-7890 GCA_002427975.1 Micrococcaceae bacterium UBA6021
GGTTCTGGCGGGCACCGGAAATGCTCGAGGCGCTCGACGCATTCGCGGAACGTGCCGGGCGCCGTAGCCGCGGCTGAGCCGAATGCTCCCAGATCGGGGCGTGGCACAACGGCAAACTATTCGACGGAAACAAGCGCACCTCACGGCTGATGATGAATGGAGTCCTGCTGAGCTCAGGGCACGACGCGATCTCCATTCCGTTAAGCCGTCGGCTTGAGTTTAATCAGAGCCTGGTGACGCTCTACGCGGACGCCGACGCAACTCCGCTCATGGAGTTCATCCTCGACTGCCGGCCGGAAGGCTAGGCACCCAGGATTTCGACCAGCTCAACCACCGGGCCTGTGACGCGCAAATTCGATTTCGACGCGGACATTCCTCTACGCAGTCCATATTCCGGGTGCGCCAAGGCAGCTGTGGGTCGAAAACGAACAAGCGCGTCGCCAGGACTTCTCCACATAGCGGCACCTACCCCTCCCGCCGAGGGCGCGCAGGTGGCATCTTCGCTACATGACCGACCTTCCACCGCTTCTCTTGGCCCGCGACCGCGTCCTTCACAGGCTGACCCCGAATGACCTTGCCAAGCGCGTAAAGGCCGGTTCCCTGGTCCGCGTCCGGCACGGCGTCTACACGGACGGGCAGGTCTGGAAGGGACTGAAGCCGTGGGAGCAATATCGCCTCCGCGTCCAGGCAGCTGCGGAAACGTTCGAGAAACCCACGGTCTTCGCCAGGCACTCTGCCGCCAGCGTGTGGGGAATTCCCACCATCGGCCTGCACCACCCGGTCCAGGCCCTCACCATGAAGAACGACGGCGGCCGGTCACGTGCTGGAGTCAGCCGCCACTTTGCTGCGCCGGCGGGTCTGATGGTGGTCCGGCGGGAGGGCCTGCTCGTCACCGGCCGCATCCGCACTGTCCTGGACCTGGCGGCGTTCACGTCTTTCACCGAAGCTGTCGCACCCCTGGACCATGTGCTTCGACCAGACCGGACCCTGCGGCTGCCTGCCGTGACCAAGGCTGAACTGGAGGCAGGCATCGGATCGATGTATTCCGCTGCTGCCGGGCGAAGGGTACTGACCGCCGTGGCTTTCGCGGACCCTTTGTCCGGTTCCGCAGGGGAGTCCTACAGCCGCGCACTGATCCATGTGGCCGGCTTCGAAGCCCCGGTCCTACAGCAAGCCATCCACGACGAGGCCGGCTTGGTGGGTTACACAGACTTCTATTGGAAGCATGCCAGGGTTGTTGGCGAATTCGATGGCGTGGAGAAGTACGTCAAACCCGAGTACCTCAAGGGCCGGACCGCGTCGCAGACCGTGGTGGAGGAAAAGAAGCGCGAGAACCGAATCCGGGCCACTGGGTTCAACGTGGTGAGGTGGGATTGGGCCGATCTGATGGAACCCGGGAAGCTGGAACGCAAGCTGGCAGCGGCTGGCGTGCCCCGCCGTCGTACGCGTTCTGCGGTTTTCGACGCGCAAACCCGACCGTGACGCGCATATTCCCTGGCGCCACCGATATTTAGGTGTCGACAGGGAATATGCGCAGCGCCAGCACCGACGTGCGTTCAGTTCGCGGCTACGCCTGCCGCGGTGCCGGCGAGGCGGAGCCAGGTGTCCACCACGGTGTCGGGGTTCAGGGAGACGGAATCGATGCCTTCCCCGACCAGCCACTCGGCGAAGTCCGCGTGGTCGCTGGGGCCCTGGCCGCAGATGCCCACATATTTGCCGCGCTCCTTGCAGGCCTTGATGGCCATGCTCAGGAGCTTCTTGACGGCAGGATCGCGTTCATCGAATCCGGCCGCCACAGTCGCGGAATCGCGGTCCAGGCCCAAGGCCAGCTGGGTCATGTCATTGGAGCCGATGGAGAAGCCGTCGAAGTAGTCCAGGAATTCGTCGGCGAGCAGCGCGTTGGACGGAATCTCACACATCATGATCACCTCGAGGCCGTTCTCGCCGCGGATGAGTCCGTTCTCCGCCAACAGCTCGATCACGCCGCGGGCCTCGTCCAGGGTCCGCACGAACGGGATCATCAGCTTGACGTTGGTCAGCCCCATCTCGTTGCGGACGAAGGACAGGGCCTCACACTCGAGGTCGAAGCAGTCGCGGAAGGACGGGTCCAGGTACCGTGACGCGCCGCGGAAGCCGAGCATCGGGTTCTCTTCGTGCGGCTCGTAGGCGGGTCCGCCGATGAGGTTGGCGTACTCGTTGGACTTGAAGTCGGACATGCGCACAATCACCGGCTCCGGTGCGAACGCCGCCGCGATGGTGGACACCCCTTCGGCCAGGCGCTTGATGTAGTAGTCGCGCGGGCTGTCATATGCGGCAATCCGCTCCCGGATCTCCGCGGCCACGTCCGCCGGCTGGCTGTCCAGGTTCAGGAGAGCCTTGGGGTGGATGCCGATCTGGCGGTTGATGATGAACTCCAGCCGTGCCAGGCCCACCCCCTTGTTGGGCAGCTGCGCGAAGGTGAACGCCTGCTCCGGGGTACCCACATTCATCATGACCTTGACCGGGGCCTCGGGCAGCTGGGTGATCTCGGTTTCCTCGACGCTGAAGTCCAGGAGCCCTTCGTAGATGGTGCCGGTCTCGCCGTCGGCGCAGGAGACGGTCACCTCGAGGCCGTCGGAGAGGGCGTCCGTAGCGCTCCCGGTACCGACGACGGCGGGAATCCCCAGTTCCCGGGCAATGATGGCCGCGTGGCACGTGCGTCCGCCGCGGTTGGTGACGATCGCGGAGGCCCGCTTCATGATCGGTTCCCAGTCCGGGTCGGTCATGTCGGCGACCAGGACATCGCCGGTCTTGAAGGCCGCCATCTGGTCGATGGCGGTCAGGATGCGGACGCTGCCGGCACCGATGCGCTGGCCGATCGCGCGGCCTTCGGCCAGCACCCGGCTGGTTCCGTTGAGGCGGAAACGGCTCAGGCTGCCGGCGGCCCGGCGGGACTGCACGGTCTCCGGGCGGGCCTGCAGGATGTACAGGCCGCCGTCGGTCCCGTCCTTGCCCCATTCGATGTCCATGGGGCGGCCGTAGTGGTTTTCGATGGCAACGGCGTGCCGGGCGAGCTGCTCGACGTCGTCGTCGCTGAGGCTGAAGCGGTTCCGCAGCGAAGCCTCAACCGGGACGAAGTCGATGGTGCGGCCGATCTCCCGGCTGTCCGTGTAGGTCATCTGAAGGGCCTTCTCGCCCAGTCCGCGCTTGAGGATGGCGGGACGGCCGGCCTGCAGCGCGGGCTTGTACACGTAGAACTCATCGGGGTTCACAGCGCCCTGGACCACGGCCTCGCCGAGGCCGTACGAGGACGTGACGAACACGGCGTCCTGGAACCCGGACTCTGTGTCCATGGTGAACATAACGCCGGAAGCCCCGACGTCGGAGCGCACCATGCGCTGGATGCCGGCGGAGAGTGCCACCTCGGCGTGCTCGAACTTGTGGTGGACGCGGTAGGCGATGGCCCGGTCGTTGTAGAGGGACGCGAACACGTCCTTGATGGCGAGCAGGATGTTCTCGATGCCGCGGACGTTCAGGAAGGTTTCCTGCTGCCCGGCGAAGGAGGCATCCGGGAGGTCTTCCGCCGTGGCGCTGGAACGGACGGCCCAGGAGAGGTCCTCGGAGCCACCGTGCTTGTCCACCAGCTGCTGGTACGAGTTCCGGATCTGGGCTTCAAAGCCCGGCAGGAACGGCGTCTCGCGCATGAGGGTCCGGATTTCCTGGCCGGCCGAGGCGAGGGCTGTCACGTCATCGGTGTCCAGGCCCACCAGCCGGTCGGCGATCTTCTGATCCAGCCCGGAGTCTGCCAGGAAGCTGCGGTAGGCGTCGGCCGTGGTGGCGAAGCCGTCCGGGACCTGGACGCCGGCGGAGGTGAGGTTCTGCACCATCTCCCCGAGTGAGGCGTTCTTGCCGCCCACCCGGTCCAGGTCCTTGAGTCCGAGTTCTGAGAACCACAAAACGTCCGTTGTCATAATTGCTGCTCCTTTGCAGAGGGTGGCATGCGGGGGCGCCGCCCCGCTCCCGGCTGTGGCCGGTTGGTGGGCGCGAATCCTGTCTACACTCTCAGGTCTCGGGCGCCCTTTCCACATGATGTGCGCCACACCGGGCTTGTGAAAATTTTCCCTAATGTTTGAGGTTCATGCGCTGCAGGATGGTGGCGGCCATTTCCTCCACGGACACCGTCGCCGAATTCAAGTACGGGATCCGGTGGGAGACGTATAACTGCTCGGCGCTGCGCAGCTCGAAGCCGCACTGCCGCAGCGACGCGTAGGGCGAGCCGCGGCGCCGTTCGGTGCGGATCTGGCTCAGCCGCAGGGGGTTGGAGGACAGCCCGAAACATTTCTCAACAAACGGCCGCAGCGGCTTGGGCAGCCCTTCCCGTTGGAAATCCTCGTCCACCAGCGGGAAGTTCGCGGCGAAGATGCCGTGCTGGAGCGCCAGGTACATGGTGGTGGGCGTTTTTCCGCAGCGGGACGGTGCCACCAGGATGACCTGCGCCTTTTCCAGCGCCCGCAGGCTCTGGCCGTCGTCGTGTTCCATGGCGTATTCGACGGCGGCCATACGCGACTGATACCGCTCCGCATTGCCCAGGCCGTGGGCCCTGCCGGGCACAGCGCTGGCCGGGGAGCCGAGGGCCTGCTCCAGCTGTCCAACGTGCGTGCCGATGAGATCCACGATGATTCCCTGGCACGTGGCGATGGCCTGCCTGATGTCGCTGCTGACGGCTGTGGAAAAGACGATCGGCCGCGGGCCGGTGGCGGCCAGTTTGTCGATAGTACCCACCACGGTTCTGGCCTGTTCCACGGTGGTAATGAAGGGGACCGTGATGCGGTCAAAGTGATTCGCGGGGAACTGCGTCAGCAAGGTGTTGCCCAGCGTTTCCGCGGTGATGCCGGTGCTGTCCGAAAGGAAGTAGACAGGCCGGATATCGTCATTGATCATGAAGGCATTCTCCACCGGGTAGCTGACACGGAAAAATCACCGGGCGGAAACACTCCGGCAACCTGGCCGGGGCATGCTGGGCCTACGGGGACAACCAGCAGGGGGCACAGCATGATCACTGACCAGGTACAGAAGGTAAGCATCCAGGCCGGCGACCACA
>DIZT01000036.1:0-1241 GCA_002427975.1 Micrococcaceae bacterium UBA6021
GGCAAGGGCAACGACCAGGTCCGCTTCGAGGTGGGCATCCAGACCCTCGGCCCGGACCTGAAGTGCATCGCCCCGGTCCGCGACCTCGCCCTCACCCGCGACAAGGCCATCGCCTTCGCCGAGGAAAAGGGACTGCCGATCGAGACCACCAAGAAGAACCCGTACTCGATCGACCAGAACGTCTGGGGACGCGCCGTCGAAACCGGCTACCTCGAGGACATCTGGAACGCGCCCACCAAGGACATCTACGACTACACCGCCACGCCGGAGTTCCCGCCGGCCCCCGATGAGGTCACCATTTCCTTCGAAGCCGGCGTGCCGGTAGCGATCGACGGCGTCCGGGTCACCCCGCTGCAGGCCATCAAGGAACTGAACCGCCGCGCCGGCGCCCAGGGTGTGGGCCGGATCGACGTCGTCGAGGACCGCCTCGTGGGCATCAAGTCCCGAGAAATCTACGAAGCCCCAGGTGCCATGGCGCTGATCACCGCGCACAAGCACCTCGAGGACATCACCATCGAGCGCGAGCAGGCCCGCTTCAAGGCCACTGTTAGCCAGCGCTGGGCCGAACTGGTCTACGACGGCCAGTGGTTCTCACCGCTCAAGCGCTCCCTGGACGCCTTTATCGAAGACACCCAGAAGTACGTCTCCGGTGACATCCGCATGGTGCTGCACGGCGGCCAGGCGATCGTCAACGGACGCCGTTCCGAGACCTCGCTCTACGACTTCGACCTCGCCACCTACGACACCGGCGACACGTTCGACCAGTCCATGGCGCGCGGCTTCATCGAACTGTGGGGCATGTCCGCCAAGGTTGCCTCCGGCCGCGATATCCGCGTCGCAGGAAAGTAAAAATCGGTGGCTGAGCAGAAATCCGAAGCGACGAATACCGGCGCACTGTGGGGCGGCCGGTTCGTCGGTGGCCCCGCGGATGCCCTCGCGGCCCTGAGCAAGTCCACGCACTTTGACTGGCGGCTGGCCCGCTACGACATTGCCGGCTCCAAAGCGCACGCCCGCGTGCTGCACAAGGCCGGGCTGCTGGACGACGCAGAGCTCGAAGGCATGCTGGACGCCCTGGGCCGGCTGGATGATGACGTCGCCTCCGGCGCGTATCTTCCGGCCGAGTCCGATGAGGACGTGCACGGGTCACTGGAACGCGGCCTGATCGAGCGCGCCGGCACCCAGCTGGGCGGCAAGCTCCGCGCCGGCCGGTCCCGCAACGACCAGGTGGCCACGCTGGGACG
>DIZT01000036.1:1294-10557 GCA_002427975.1 Micrococcaceae bacterium UBA6021
TCCTGCTCAGCCACCACCTGCTGGCCCATGCCTGGGCGCTGCTGCGCGATGTGCAGCGGCTCCAGGACTGGGACAAGCGTGCAGGGGTTTCGCCGTACGGCTCCGGTGCCCTCGCGGGCTCCTCGCTGGGACTTGACCCCGAGGCCGTCGCTGCGGACCTGGGCTTCTTCTCCGCCACCCACAACTCGATTGACGGCACCGCATCGCGCGATGTCTTCGCCGAGTTTGCGTGGGTTACGGCCATGATCGGCGTGGACCTGTCCCGGGTCTCTGAGGAAGTCATCCTGTGGGCCACGAAGGAGTTCTCCTTTGTGACCCTGCATGATTCCTACTCCACCGGTTCCTCGATCATGCCGCAGAAGAAGAACCCGGACGTGGCTGAACTGGCCCGCGGCAAGGCAGGACGCCTGATTGGCAACCTGACCGGGCTGCTGGCGACGCTCAAGGGCCTGCCGCTCGCGTACAACCGCGACCTGCAGGAGGACAAAGAGCCGGTCTTCGACGCCGCCGACACCCTGGAACTGCTGCTTCCGGCCGTTTCAGGCATGATCGCGACGCTGAAGTTCAACACGGAGCGGATGGAGTCGCTGGCCCCGCAGGGCTTTGCCCTTGCGACGGACATCGCCGAATGGCTGGTCCGCCAGGGCGTCCCGTTCCGCGAGGCACATGAGCTCTCCGGAGCGGCCGTGAAGCAGGCCGAAAGCCGCGACGTGGAGCTGTGGGACCTGACGGATGAGGAGTACGCCGCCATCTCGGAGCACCTGACGCCGGAGGTCCGCTCGGTGCTGTCCACCGAGGGATCGCTCAACAGCCGCAACTCCCAGGGCGGCACCGCACCCGCCGCCGTCGAACGCCAGCTGCTTGCCCTCGAAAGCGAGCTTGCCGGCGTGCGGGGGTACGCGGCCTGACACCACGCGAGATGGGGCCACGCCCGCAGGGTTCCCTGGCCGAGCGTGCGAGGTTAGGGTGCCGGTGGGGAGCATTTCGCGGCGATGTTTTTCGAGAACACTGCCGCGAAATGCCGTCTCGCTGTGCGTTAAGGGCCGTTAACTCTGTCGGATACCATGGCGCTATGACCGAGATCACTACCTCAGCCCTGCTCGCCGAACTGCACAAGGCCGCCGACGTCGTGGCCGCCGCCGCCACGAAATTCACCGATGAGGACGTCAAAGCGCCGTCAGCACTGCCCGGCTGGACCCGCGGGCACGTGCTGGCGCACCTCGACGGCATCACCAACGCCATGGCCCGCCAGCTGGAATATGCGGCCCGCGGTCACACCGTTGAGCTGTACGACGGCGGCCAGGACGGACGCAATAAGGCCATCGGGATGGCCGCAGGCCACAGCGCGGACGTCCACCGTGCGGATCTGGATGCCGGCCTGGAGCGGGCGCTGAATGCCTTTGATTCGCTGGAAGCTGACTCCGGCTGGCGGACACCCATTGCCTACCGTGGGGGAGTGGTCCTCGACGGCGGGCTGGCGCTGTGGCGTGAACTGGTGATCCACACTGCTGACCTGGGCGCCGGCCTTGGCTCGGAGACCTGGAGCCGGCGCTTCTGCGAACACCTCTTCGACTTCCTGGCGGCCCGTGTGTCGTCGGGGGACAAACTGGTGCTGCAACCGCTCGGGCTTCCGCCAAGGACTCTTGGCAGCGGCGGCCGCTCCACCGTTGTCAGCGGCATGATCACCGACATCGCGGCGTGGCTGGCCGGCCGTGAACCGTCGCTCGGCAGCCTGAGGGCAACAGCGGCTGCGGACGGCGTGGAGCTCCCGGAACTGCTGCCCTGGCCTTCCGGAACACCCGCAGCAAAGTAGGCCTTACCCGGCTTCGCGGGTCAGCAGGCTTTCCTTGATGGCCAGGCCCCAGCGGAACCCGCCCAGGGAACCGTCGGTGCGGATGACGCGGTGGCACGGCACAAATAATGCGGCCGCATTGAAGGCACAGGCACTGGCTGCGGCCCGAACGGCTTTCGGATTTCCTGACAACTCGGCGTACTCGGTGTAGGTGACCGGAGACCCGGGGCGCACGGTCCTGAGCACATCCCAGGCATGGGACCGGAAGGGCCCCGACTTCTGCCGCACGGGAACGGCCATGGCCGGTGCGGGGTCGCCGGCATAAAAGGCTTCCACCGCCCGGGAGATGGGGCCCAGATCCGTGACCGCTTCAACGTCGCCCGGACGCAGCTCGGGGTGGATCTGGCCCGTCAGGTCGGCCGGCTCGGCGGTCCAGCCCGAGGCCAGGACCACGCCGTCCTGGGCGAGGATGGTGAACGGACCGTCCGGGGTGGACATCACTAACAGCTGGGCTTTCATCGCATCGCTTTCTCTGGAACTTTTTGTGTACGTACAGAGGACTTAGCAGCCGCGCGCCACAGGTGCATCGTGGCGTAGGACCGCCAGGGGCTGACCTCACGGAACTCGGCGCTGGGCGCCGGGCCAGGGGTTTCGTCCGGGCTGGTGAGGCCTGGGGCGATGGCCCGGATGCCGTTCCGCACCGCGGCGTCATTGGCCAGGAACACGTCCGGCGCGCCGAGGACACGCATTGCCACGTAGCCGACGGTCCACGGGCCCACCCCGGGAAGGGGGAGCAGCTTGGCGCCGAGTCCGGGCAGATCGTCCCCATAGCCGAAATCCAGCTCGCCGCCAGCGATGGCAGACGCCGCAGAGCGGATGGCGTCAATCCGTCGTTGCGGCCCGCGCAGCAGCGAGTAGCCGGCATCGGCGATTTCGGCCGCGGCGGGAAAGAGCCGGTCAAGTCCCTCGCCCGGAACGAGGCTGGCACTGCCGGCGGCGGCCAGCTGCGTCAGCGCCGTCCGGGCCGCCGCCACCGTGATTTGCTGCCCGACCATCGCCCTGATCAGGAGCTCCTGGGGATCCACAGCACCCGGCATCCTGATGCCCGGGGCAGCCGCCACCGAGGCGGCCAGACGGGGATCCTCTACCAGTGCGCTGTCGATCGCCACCGGATCGGCGTCCAGGTCAAAAAGCCGGCGCACCCTGCTCAGCAGGGCCGGCAGATCCCGGAGGTCCACGGCGCCGATGGTGAGGGTCAACGGTCGCCCAGGGGCGCCGTCGTCGTAGTTAACGCTGAAGCGGGCATCACCGTGGGGGAGCCGCAGGGTACGGGCGTACGACGCCGGCGTCCCCGCCTCGATCCCGGGGATCGCCCTGACGGCGAGGAAGGAAAAGATGCCGGGATCGAACGGTTCGCGGTACGGCAGGCTCAGCGTCAGCGACGTCGCGGCGGAAGGGGCCGGGTGGTGCCTGGCGGTTGCGCGCAGGGCCGAGGGCGTCATGGCGAACACCTCCACCATGGTGTCGTTGAACTGACGGACGCTGCTGAAGCCGGACGCGAACGCGATGTCCGCAAGCTTCATCGCCGTGGACACCAGCAGGGTGCGGGCGGTCTGGGCGCGGCTGGCCCGGGCCAAGGAGAGCGGACCAGCGCCGAGCTCGTGGCTGAGGATCCGGTTCAGCTGGCGGGAGGAATATCCCAGCCGCGCGGCGAGGCCCTCCACCCCGTCCCGGTTGATCACGCCATCGTTGATCAGGCGCATGGCCCGGCCCGCCAGGTCCTGCCTGATGTTCCACGCGGGAGTTCCGGGCACCGCCTCGGGCAGGCAGCGCTTGCAGGCCCGGTAGCCGGCGTCGTGCGCGGCCGCCGATGTTTCGTAGAAGGTGACATTGGCCGCCTTCGGGGTCCTTGCCGGGCAGGACGGGCGGCAGTAGATGCCGGTGGTCCGGACAGCGGTGTAGAACTGCCCGTCGAACCGGGTGTCCCGCGCGTCGATCGCACGGTAGCGCTGCCAGAAGTCCATGCCCTCTATCCTGCCAGCCCCGGACGGGGCCTGCTAGCGGAAAACGGACATGGCCGTCGGCGTTGGGTAGAGTCGGACCATGACCGTCAGCAGCAGTCCCATGGCGCCCGAGCAGCTCCGCGAACTGCTGTCGGGGGATGTCCGGAGGATAGCTCCGCAACTGCTGGGATCCGTCCTGACCCACCACAGCCACGAGGGAACGGTCGCCGTGCGGATCACCGAACTGGAGGCCTACATGGGTCCCGGCGACTCCCTGCACCCGGATCCTGGTTCCCACACCTTCCGCGGCCCCACGGCACGCAACGCGCCCATGTTCGGCCCCGCCGGACACCTCTATGTCTATTTCACGTACGGCATGCACTACTGCGCAAACATCGTCTGCGGCCCGGAGGGTTCGGCATCTGCCGTCCTGCTGCGGGCGGGCGAGGTGGTGGAGGGACGGCACCTGGCGATGGTGAGGCGTCCGACGTCGAAATCGGCCCTCGACCTGGCGAGCGGTCCGGCCCGGCTGGCCACCACACTGGCCCTCACCACGGCGGACAGCGGACGGGATGCCCTGGCGGAGCCCTTCGAACTGCGGCTGCCGGCCGTTCCCGCCACGGAATTCGCTTCCGGGCCGAGGGTAGGCGTCTCCGGCGACGGCGGTTCGGCGACGTATCCGTGGCGCTTCTGGCTGACAGACGATCCCACCGTGTCCCGCTACAAAGCGGCGAAGGTGCGCCGGGCGTAATCCGCCGCGCCCGTGTGGTCTCCGGCCAGGGCGAACGGCTCCAACCGCTGCCGGAGTTGCCGCCGCACCGGGGGCCATTCGTGCCCCAGGATCGAGAACACAGCGGAATCGGCGCGCGTGCCGTCCGGCGCGTTGCGGTGGCTGCGCAGCACGCCCTCGAACGTTGCCCCCAGCCGTTCGATTGCTGCGGCGCTGCGCAGATTGCGTGCGTCGCAGCGGAACGCAACCCGCTGCACCTGGAGGACTTCGAACGCAAAGGACAGCAAGGCGTGCCTGCTGACAGGATTTACGTGAGTGCCCCAGAGCTGCCGGCCAAAGAAGGTGCCGCCCACTTCCGTGCGTTGCTGGGCGGGCTCAAAGCCGTTCAGGGCGGTGGTGCCCAGGAGGGCCCCCGTCCGCTGGTCCGTCACGGCAAAGGCTAGGCCGGCCGGGTCCTCAACCCTGGCCGCAAACAGTCCGGAAAGCTCATGCGACGTCGTCGGCAGGGCGCGGCCATTCATGCCCACATTGTCGCGTCCACGAAGTCAAACAACCCTTCGGCATGGTGCGGTGCCAACGGAATGAGGGAAAGCCCGTATCCGGTCATGACCCTCGCATGGTGCATTGCAGCATTGAATCACTTCCGGGGCAGCGCAGCGACGGATGTATGCGGCCTGGAAGTGAATATTGGGTGACTTCGGCGGCGCGGGGCCGGCGGGCGCGTTAACCGAAATGGTTGTAGAATGGACGGTCTGTCTTTTGCGATAGGGGAACGTTTAATGCTCGACGCCGATTTGGCCCACGAACGGAACTATGTTGCCGGCCTGTATGCGCGGCTGGAAGAGCTCCGCACGGAAAAGCGCCAGCAGTTGGCGCAGGTCCGCCGGGCCGGTGCCGTGGGCACCATGCAGAATGTTTCCGAGCGCGACGCCTTCGCCGCGCTGTACGAGGACCGTCTGGCCCAGCTCGACGCCGTTGATGACCGCCTGGTCTTCGGCCGCCTCGACCTGGATTCCGGGGAGGCCCAGTACATCGGGCGCATCGGCCTGACCACCGATGACCTCCAGCGGCTCATGGTGGACTGGCGCGCGCCCGAAGCCGGCCACTTCTATCAGGCAACGGCGTTTGACCGGCAGGGCGTCCGCCGCCGGCGGCACCTGATTCTGCAGGGCCGGGAAGTCAAAGCCATCGAGGATGACGTCCTGGATGCCGACATGCTGGCGGACAACGCATCGCTGCAGGGCGAAGGCGCATTGCTGGCGGCTCTCGACTCCAAGCGCACCGGCCGGATGTCCGACATCGTCGGCACCATCCAGTCTGAGCAGGACCGCATCATCCGTTCATCCATCTCCGGCGCCCTGGTAGTGCAGGGTGGCCCCGGAACCGGTAAGACTGCTGTGGCACTGCACCGGGCCGCGTACCTGCTTTACACCCACCGGGAACGCCTCAAGACTGCCGGCGTTCTGCTGGTGGGCCCGTCGTCGTCGTTCATGAAGTACATCGAACGTGTCCTTCCCTCGCTCGGTGAGACCGGCGTGGTCATGGCCAGCGTGGGTCGCCTGATGCCCGGGATTCAGGCGGTTGCTGAACCTGAGGCGGAGGTCGCGGCCATCAAGGGGCGGCTGGACATGGTCAAGGTGGTGGCCAACGCGGTGGCGAACCGGCAGCGGATCCCCGCGGAAGACCGCATCCTGGACGTCGACGGCCGCAAGCTGGTGCTGACGCCACGGCAGGTCAGCCGTGCGCGCGAACGTGCCCGGTCCACCGGCAAGCCCCACAACGAGGCACGCCTGACGTTTATCAAAATTCTGCTCCGCGAGCTGACCGAGCAGATGACGGACCTCGTGGAGGCAGGGAGCATCGGCAACAATGCGGACCGCTCGTATCTGGCCGAAGATGTCCGCACGGCCCGCGACGTCCGGATCCTCCTGAACCTGTGCTGGATGCCGATGACTCCGGAGAAGCTGATCACGGAGCTTCTGAGCAAGCCCGCCGTACTGGCAGCCTGCACACCGCACCTCACCCTCAGGGAGCAGTCGCTGCTGCTGCGCCCGGCTGATGCTCCCTGGACCGAGGCGGATGTTCCGCTGCTGGACGAAGCCGCGGAGCTCCTTGGCGAACTGGACCCGGCGGCCGGCCGCGGACTTGCACAGCAGGAGCACGACCGCGCCCGGGACCTTGCCAACGCCAAGCAGACGCTGGTCAATATGGAGGACATGGGTGTCGATGTCCTCATCACCGCGGAGGAACTCGCCGACCAGAACCAGGAACGGGAGAACCGCCTGACGGCCGCCGAGCGCGCCACCAGCGACCGCACGTGGGCCTTCGGGCACATCGTGGTGGATGAGGCGCAGGAGCTTTCGCCGATGCAATGGCGCCTCCTGGTCCGCCGTTGCCCGCTGAAATCCTTCACTATCGTGGGCGATATCGCGCAGACGAGTTCCGTTGCCGGCGCGAACTCCTGGCAAGGGGCCTTGGCGCCCATGTTCGGTGACCGCTGGCAACTCGAGGAGCTGACGGTCAACTACCGGACGCCCTCCCAGATTGCCGAAGCCGCGGCCCGCATGGCCAACGCTGCCGGACTGGTGGTGTCCGCGCCGAAGGCCGTCCGCGAGGGACGTTGGGCCCCCTTCATCGACAAGGTTGACCACGGAGAAGTGGTGAACCGGTTGGTGGAGGTGCTTCCCGAGGAACTGGCAGCGCTCGACGGCGGCCTGCTGGCCGTGATTGCCGACGGTGACCTGCTGCCTGCAGCGACGTCAGCCCTTCGTGCCGTGTACGGCCGGCGCATCGGGAACGGTGCAGGCAGTTACGTACAGGACATCGTGGTCATCAGCCCCCGCGAGGCCAAGGGCCTGGAGTTCGACGGCGTTGTGGTCCTTGAACCGTCCGTAATGCTCAACCACGAGCACGGCCGGGTGGGCGATCTGTACGTCGCCATGACCAGGCCAACCCAACGGCTCCGGCTGATCGCCGCGGACGGTATTCCGGCGGGCATAGAACGCTGAGCTGATCTGCCCTACCCCTTGACGCCCGGCGCCGTTCATTCGGCGCCGGGCGTCGCCGATCCTGCTAACTTAGAAGTCGTGTCAGAACTCAACGATCTCGAATCCCAGCAGAACGACCCCACCTTCGCCAATGTCTGGCAGGAGCTGAAGTGGCGCGGACTGGTCCACGTCTCCACCGATGAAGAGGAACTGGAAAAGCTCCTCGCCGGTGACCCCATCACCTATTACTGCGGATTCGACCCCACCGCGCCGAGCCTGCACCTGGGCAACCTGGTCCAACTCCTGCTCATGCGCCGTCTGCAGCTCGCAGGGCACAGGCCGCTGGGGCTGGTGGGCGGATCCACCGGTCTGATCGGCGATCCGCGGCCCACCGCCGAGCGCACGCTGAACACCAAGGACACCGTCAATGAATGGGTGGGCTACCTGCAGGCGCAGGTCCGCCGTTTCCTGAGCTTCGAGGGCTCCGGCGCCGCCCGCATGGTCAATAACCTCGACTGGACCGCGCCGTTGAGCGCCATTGACTTCCTGCGCGAGATCGGAAAGCACTACCGGGTCGGCACCATGCTTCGCAAGGATGCCGTCGCTTCCCGCCTCAATTCAGACGAGGGCATCAGCTACACGGAATTCAGCTATCAGATCCTGCAGGGCATGGACTACCTCCAACTGTTCCGCGACTACGGCTGCATGCTGCAGACCGGCGGCTCGGACCAGTGGGGCAACCTGACGAGCGGCACTGAGCTCATCCGCAAGGTTGAGGCCAAGAGTGTGCACGCATTGGGCACGCCGCTGATCACCAACTCGGACGGCACCAAATTCGGCAAGAGCGAAGGCAACGCCATCTGGCTCGACGCCGGCATGTGCAGCCCGTACGCCTTCTACCAGTTCTGGCTGAACACCGCCGACTCTGACGTTGTGGACCGGCTCAAGGTCTTCACCTTCCTGGGCCGCGCGGAGATCGAAACGCTTGCGGCGGCCGTGGCCGAGCGTCCCTTTGCACGGGAAGGCCAGCGGAAGCTGGCGTACGAGGTGACTTCCCTGGTCCACGGTGCGGAGGCAACGGAGAAAGTCATCGCGGCATCTGCTGCCCTCTTTGGCAACGGTGACCTGTCCGCCCTTGACCGACCGACCCTTGAAGCAGCCACGTCGGAGCTACCTTCCACCCGCATCCAGGTGGATGGCCTCGGGATCATTGACCTGCTGGTGGCTTCTGGCCTGTCGGAGAGCAAGTCCGCGGCACGGCGGACTGTCGGCGAAGGCGGCGCGTATGTGAACAACGAGAAGGTGTCCGACCCGGAAGCTGTCATCTCCGAGTCGGAGCTGCTGCATGGCCAGTACCTGCTCCTGCGCCGCGGCAAGAAGAATCTCGCGACTGTCGAAGTCCTGGTTCCTTAGCCTTCCGAAACCCCAATTCACGCTCCTCCGCAGCCGATTTGCACGGCCGCGGGGGAGCGTGTATTGTTTTCTGAGTCGCCGCCCCTGAGTGGTGACAAACCCCCTTCACAAGAGAAGCAATTCATCGTGTGCAAAGCACGAAAATGATGAAAAGCTTCACTTTTTGATGGGCGGATTCGTTCCACCGAGTGAATATCGGGAAAATAACCCGGATTTGCAAAGTGAATAAGAATGAAATAAGCTATAAACATCGCAGCGAAGAAAAGCGAAACAAAAGAATTCATTTGAATATGAATTGTTTCGGGAATTATTCGAATGTGTCTGTTGTTTGAGAACTC
>DIZT01000322.1:0-1735 GCA_002427975.1 Micrococcaceae bacterium UBA6021
GAACTCTCGGCATCACCGGCCGAGTCGCAGGCAGTAAACAGGCTGGTCGACCGGAGGCTGCTGTTTGAATGCGCCGTGACGCACTATGCGGCGGTCAACGCCACGCCTGAACAATTGAATGAGCTCGACCGGCTGACCCGTGACATGGCCGAGTCCTCGGACTGGTCCGACTACCACCAGGCAGACGAGCAGTTCCACCAACTGGTGGGGACCGCGTCAGGGCTGGGTACCGCCCTCGAGGTTTACCACGAGGCCCTCGCCGAGCTCTATGCCTACTTCATCCCCTACCCGATCGAGCTGCTGCACAACTCGAACTGCGACCACGTCGCCCTGGTGGCAGCCCTGCGTGCCGGCGACGGTAACGAAGCCGTGGAGATCTCCCGTAAGCACGTGGACATCCTGCACCGGAGCATGTTCATGGGCCTGACGCAGGACAGCGCGGGGTCCATCTCCAAGTAAGGAACGAAAGCCTAGCTCGAAACCGGGAAGAAGTAAGCGGAGTGATATTGGTCGACGCGCCGCCGCCAGGTCATGCCCCAGCGGTGTATCAGATCGCTCGGCATAGCCGGAACCCCTGAGACTTGATCACGTGGATCTGCTGTTGCCGCTAGATACCCTCTTTAGTACCCTTATGCCTGCCGGCGCAACGGTCCGTCTTGACTGCCGTGAACAGCATCGGATGTCCTCTTCCGCTTCCAGGCCGTGCAGCTGTCCGGAACGATCAGGAGATCCCCGGCCTTGCCCTGACACACCTCGCCACCTGACTTCAACGAGACCGATCCCTTCAACACATAGACAGTGGCCTCGCCGGGGTCGGCTGTTCGCTGAGCTTCGTGCCGGCACGGAAGGCCATGACGGTCTGACGCAGTCTCTTTCGTGGCCGCCGAACGCCGCCCATGTAGCCAGCATGCTGAGTGCAGCAACGACTGCCCTAATCTGCTGACGGGCCAAGGCGTCGATGGATATCTTCTGCGTGAGGACACCCCACCCACGATTGCCTGCGGCGCGGCAGGCCGAGCGTCCGACTGCCACGTAAACCAAAGGCGCGCCCCATTCGGTACTCTCAGTTCATGGATAGCCGCACGCTGGTCAATTTCCTGCTGGTCCTCTTCTTCGTGCTGTTGGGAGGGGTCTTCTCCGGCACGGAAATGGCGCTGGTTTCCCTCCGCGAGAGCCAGGTGCGCCAGATGGAGAAGGCTGGAAAGCGCGGGGCCAGAATTGCAGCGTTGGCGGGGAACCCCAACCGGTTCCTCTCCAGCGCCCAGATCGGTGTGACCCTTTCCGGTTTCTTCTCAGCCGCCTACGGCGCCTCCACCATCGCCCCCGATGTTGAACCTCTCCTGGAAGGCCTGGGCCTTGGTCGTGCGGCTGAACCTGTGTCCTTCATCGGGGTGACCCTGGTGGTGGCCTACCTTTCCTTGGTGCTCGGTGAGCTGGTGCCCAAGAGGCTGGCCCTGCAGAGCGCCGTCGGCTTCACGAAGATCATGGGTTCGCCCCTGAGCGTCTTCTCGCAAATCATGCGGCCCGCCGTCTGGCTGCTGTCAGTTTCCACCAATGCGGTGGTCAGGCTGTTCGGTGGTGACCCCCACGCCAAGCGGGAGGGCATCAGCTCCGAGGAACTGTGGGACATGGTTGCCCAGAACGACATGCTCGAAGAGGACAGCAGAAGCATCCTGACCGACGTGTTCGGTGCCGGGAACCGGTCGCTTCAGGAGGTCATGCGCCCCCGCACCGA
>DIZT01000322.1:1820-5145 GCA_002427975.1 Micrococcaceae bacterium UBA6021
TATCCCGTGATTGACAGGACCCCGGACGACGTCCTTGGCTTCGTCCACATCCGTGACCTGATGCCCCGGGACGACCGGAATGACGAGGTGCTGGTGAGGGACATTGTCCGTGAGATTCTTCCGCTGCCGGGAACGAACAGGGTGCTGCCTTCACTGTCGCGAATGCGCAAACTGGGCCAGCACATAGCGCTGGTGGTGGACGAGTACGGCGGCACGGACGGCATCGTCACGTTGGAAGACCTGGTGGAGGAACTGGTCGGTGAAATCTACGATGAGTTCGACACCGGCACTGACGCCGAGGACCGCGTCAGCGTGGGGAACGGATCCGTCGAGGTGGACGGCGGCCTGATCCTGCAGGAGTTTGAACCAGCGACCGGCATAGCCCTGCCGGAGGGCCATTACGAGACGGTGGCCGGGTTCATCATGGACCGTTTGGGCCGCCTTGCCCGGACAGGGGACAAGGTGGAGATCTCAGGCCACGTGCTGACGGTAACCGCGATGGACCGGCTGCGCATTGCCCGGATCCGCGTGACCCCTGCGGACGGGCAGCCGGAGGAATCCTGAGCGTCGGTGCTCCCCCGGAATCGCTCTCACTTCCGCCGCCGCCATGGCGGGAGAACCCGAATTAATCGGGTAAATTTAACGAGGAATTGTTCGGCCGTCAGAGCCCGGTTCCATCCCCCTCCTCCTTGAATGGAACAACTCCCCCATGTCCTCCGCGACTTCCGCGCCGGCAGCCCAGCGTTTCCCGCTGGCCGCCATGATGGTCCTGGCAACCATCGCCTTCACCGCCATCACCACCGAATTGCTCCCCTCCGGCCTGCTCCCCCAGATAAGCACTGGCCTGAACGTGTCCGAGCCGGTGGCCGGCTACCTCGCCGCCGCCTACGCCGCCGTCATCGTGGTCACCGTGGTGCCGGCCGCCCGGCTGCTGGGCAAGGTGCCGCGGCGGCCCCTGCTCGTGGCCCTCGTCCTGACCTTCACGCTCAGCAACGCACTGGTGGGCCTCGCCCCCGACTTCACCGCGGCGGTGATTGCGAGGCTGGTGGGCGGCCTGGCCCACGGACTGCTCTGGACCACCATGGCCCCCTACGTCGCGCGGGTGGTCCCGGCCGACAAGGTGGGCAAGGCCCTGGCCATTGTCTTCAGCGGCAACAGCCTGGGCCTGGCCATCGGCGCGCCCCTCGGCACCGCCTTGGGCACCTTCCTCGGCTGGCGGGCGGCGTTCCTGTCCCTCGCCGGCTTCGGCCTGGTCCTAGCCGTACTCGGTTTCTTTCTGCTGCCGTCCGTCCGGCGCATCGCCGGCGAAGCCCGCCCCTCCCTGCGCGCCGCCATCGCCCAGCCCGGTGTCAAGCCTGTCGCCATCGCCTGGCCGCTGCTGGTCCTGGCCCACTTCGCGCTCTTCACCTACATCGCCCCGTACATCCGCGACGCCGGCCTGCCCGACTACGCCATCAGCCTCTCCCTCACCNNGGCATCTGGATCGCCGGGCTCACCGTCGATTCCCACCCGCGCCGTTCGCTCCTGATCACGACGGCGGCAATCGCCGTCTCGATGCTCCTGTTGCCGTTCGTGGGTGGCAGCCTTCCCTTCGCCCTGGTGCTGATGACGGTGTGGGGCGCCGGTTTGGGAGCGATCGGCATCTACAACCAGTCGGCCATCCTCCGCGCCGGCCGCGAAAACAAGGACGCCGCCAACGGTCTCACTGTCCTCACCATCCAGCTGGGCATCACCATCGGCGCACTCTACGGCTCAGCCGCCCTGGTGGTGGCCGGCCCGCTGCTGGTCCCCGCGGCTGCCGCCCTCCCGGTTATCGCAGCATTGGTCATCACCTACGCCGGAAAGACGGCGGCCTACCCGCCCGGCCCCCGCGAGTCCGTCTGGAAGCAGCCCCGGCCCGTCGTGGTGCGCGAAGGCACGCGCTAACTGGATCTGACGAGCCCGCTCGCTATACCTAGAACTGCTATGGTCCAATGCCTTACAGTTCTATGTATAGGAGGCGCCATGCGCATCGATAAGGACCTGGTTGCCGCTTCGGCAACCCCGCTCGTGCTGGGGATACTGTCGGAGAGCGATCTGTACGGCTACGCGATCCTCAAGCGCGTGAGCGAGCTGTCGGGCGGTGGCATGCAATGGACCGACGGCATGCTCTATCCGCTGCTTCACCGGCTGGAACGGCTCGGCTACGTGTCGTCGTCGTGGGGCACCTCCGACGCTGGGCGCCGGCGCAAGCACTACGCGATCACGCCGGCGGGCCGGGATGCACTCGCCGACAGGCAGGAGCAGTGGTCCATCGTCGCCGCCGCACTGCGCCAGGTGTGGCAGGCAGCCCCGCAGCCGCCCGCCCCGGCCGTGGGATGGGCATGATGGAGCCGCGCGCTGAACTGGAGGCCCAGATCGACCAGTGGCGCGGGTATGTCCAGCGTCGTCAGGCGATCTCGGCCGCCGACATCGACGAGCTGGAGGACCACCTGCGCGAGCAGATCGCCGACCGCAAGGCGACCGGGCTCGACGACGAGGAGGCCTTCCTCGTCGCGATCAAGCGACTGGGCAACCTCGACGCCGTCTCGCGCGAGTTTGCCCGCGAGCACTCCGACCGGCTGTGGAAGCAGCTCGTGCTCGTCCCGGACGGCTCCGACGACGCCGGTGCGCCACCGTGGCGCGAGCTGGCGGTGGTCCTCGCGTTCGCCGTCGGGGCCGGCATTGCGGTCAAGGCAGGGCTGGCCTGGCTCGACGACGGCGCAACCCAGGCGCGCAACCTCGGCCTGCTGGTCTTCCCCTTCCTCGCCGGCTACTTCGTGTGGACCCGCAGGCTCACCCCGCGCGTGGCTGCGATGCTGCTCGTCCCCTTTGCCGTGCTGGCGGTCGTGGTCAACGTCTACCCGTTCGCCTCGGGCGGTTCCACCGAGCTGCTCGCCATCCTGCACGCCCCGGTCGTCCTGTGGCTGCTGGCCGGAGTGGCGTACGCCGGAGGGAGGTGGCGTTCCAACAGCAGACGCATGGACTTCGCCCGGTTCACCGGTGAGCTCGCGATCTACTACACACTCCTGGCACTGGGCGGCGCCGTCCTGGTGGGGCTCACGTTCGCGGCCCTCCAGGTGGTCGGCGTCGACCTTAAACCGATCCTGGCGGAGTGGATCCTGCCGTTCGCCATGCCGGGGGCACTCATCATCGCCGCGTGGCTTGTCGAGGCCAAGCAGAACGTTGTAGAGAACATCGCCCCCGTACTCACCCGCGTTTTCACGCCCCTGACGATCGCCATGTTGCTGACCCTCCTTGGCGTATTCACAGCCTCCGGCGGACTCGTCGACGTCAACCGGGACCT
>DIZT01000322.1:5218-5455 GCA_002427975.1 Micrococcaceae bacterium UBA6021
TCATCGCCGCGTGGCTTGTCGAGGCCAAGCAGAACGTTGTAGAGAACATCGCCCCCGTCCTCACCCGCGTGTTCACGCCCCTGACGATCGCGATGCTGCTGACCCTCCTTGGCGTGTTCGCAGCCGCCGGCGGACACGTCGACATCAACCGCGACCTGCTAATCCTCATGGACGCGATCCTCGTGCTCGTCCTGTGCCTGCTGCTCTACTCGATTTCCGCCCGCGACCCGCTCGCAC
>DIZT01000341.1:0-690 GCA_002427975.1 Micrococcaceae bacterium UBA6021
CGGTGCGGCACCAAAGGTCTTCTGGTCGTAGCAGCGAACCACCCTCCCGGGCCCCTGCCTGGCTGCCCGTCCGGCGCGCTGTTCGGCGGACGCCCGGGAACAGGACACGGTCACCACCGGAACGTGGCCGGGTCTTTTCAGCCGGGAGCACACATGGTTAAGGCTCCGCACCAGTTGGGTGCGGAGCCTTTGCTGTGTCTGTGGTGTTGTTCTAAACCTTGCCGTAGACGCGGGCCGTGGCGGTGGCCGGTTCCCGCGGGGCGTGCACGGTTAAACGGAGAAGGGCCGGCTGGTGGGCCGGCCCTTCTCCGCTCCTCGGCAAAAGGAAATCTGTGGTTCAGCTTAGCTGAATGGGAAGGGCTGTGCAGCCGCCTGGGAACACCGTTGTCCTGGCGGCGCGGCACCTGGTCTGGTTCGGAATGGGTGCGGTGAACGGCGGTCCGTCGCTGGTGAGTGNNGGATTCAGTAGCTCCCCAGCCGGTCTCCGCACATCAAATGTGTGTCGTCCATGGCTGAAAAGAACCTGACCACAACGGCTGGTGCGCCGGCGGCGGGTGTCGTGGTCCATGGGAAGCTGGTCCGTCCAGTGCCTCAGGTTCCGGCACAAGGCTTGGTTGGGCAAGACCTCTGTCGTCCCCGGAGGCGTTGAGTAAGACAGGCACGGGGTATTCTCCGGACTACTGGCGACCG
>DIZT01000341.1:725-3235 GCA_002427975.1 Micrococcaceae bacterium UBA6021
CTTGCCGGGCGGTGGGGGTTCCCGCCCGGCAAGGGATCGTTACGCGGCCGCTTCGTCCTCGACTGGCTTGGCGCTGTCAAGGATCAACTGCTCGACCACACTCGCGGTATATCTTCTCCGGACTACTGGCCACCGTCAATACTCATGGAAGGCCAGACGGCTGTTTGCGCTCGGTTTAGTGACCCGCCGATGCGGCCGAGCCGGAGAGATTGCCCCCAGTCCGTCTTTTCTGTTGGAGAGCCCAACGGATCCACGGGCGGAGTTCCGGGAAGATAGACGGGGACGCCCGGGTTGATAGTTTTCAATTCGTGAACTGGAACATAATCACTCACGTCCTCGACGCGCGCGTCCCTCAGTCCGTTTCGGGCCCCGTGCAGTACACACACTCACGGTTCTCAGCGGCTTCCGGGCTGCAGTCGTCGGCTGGCCATGAGCGTGCGCTGGGAGCCGGACCAACCCTGTCGAATGGGGCTTGCGGAGTCTTCAAGGGACGCCGCCTTTCAACCGAAATGGAAAGGCCTGAGGAGACACCAAACGGCCTGAATGGCATGTCCGTCTCTTTGTCGTGGGCCGGACGCAGCATTCCTACACAGCCACGCCACGGCGCGGGGCGCCTTCCGTGACCGGGACCCGCTGGACGGGTGCAGTATCGGCGGTGTCCACTGCGTCGACCTCCGACTGTTTAGGAGCGAAGAACAGCACGATGGCTGCACTGAGCAGCCAGCAGCCGGCGATGTAGACGAAAACTGCCTGGTAGTTGAAGGAGTTGAAGATGCCGGCGATGATCAAGGGTCCAACAACGTTCGCAAGGCGTCCAAGTCCGTAGCTAAGTCCGTTGCCTGAATTCCGGAGCGAGGTCGGGAAGAGTTCCGGGGAGTAAAGGTACATCTGCGCTCCGAAAGCCATCAGCAAAGCGGAGACGCAGAACCCGAAAAGCACCACGAGGACAGGCGACGATGCGAAGCCGAAAAACACGCCGAAGACCGCGGTCAGAACACAAACCAGCGCAATGCCCTTGCGGCGGCCCAGCCAGTTCGAAATAGGCCACGCCAAGAGCGCACCCGGAGCCGCTCCCAGGGTCATTAGCATGGTGTAGAAGAGGCTCTTGACCACCGAGATGCCCTGTGTGGCCAGCAGAGTCGGAACCCAGGAGAGAAACCCGTAATAGCCAAGCGTGGTGAAGATCCACAGTGCAGCGACGAGCATGGTGCGTTTCGCCATGGCGCCTTGGAAGAGTGCCCGATACGGAAGTTTTACCACGTCATGACCGGGTAGCGCGTCGACGGCCTGCAGCGCGGGAAGGGGCCCGGTGGTGGCCGCGACCTTTGCTTCGATGGCCTCAGTTATTGTCGTAGCTTTTGCATGCCTGCCCTGGATCATCAGCCAGCGCGGCGACTCCGGGAGCCGGAACACCAGGGGAAGGGCGACGAGACCGATGCCGCCTACGAGGAACACAAACCGCCAGCCGTTGTCCCCTAAGGGCACAAGGACGCTCGCCATGAAGGCCATCGCGGGGATTCCGAGGTGACCTACGAAGCTCACGATCGATTGGGCCTTGCCGCGGTATGAGGCGGGCATGATTTCAACGAGGTAGGTATTCGCACATACCGTCATGGCGGAGAGACCGATGCCAGTGAGGAACCGGATCACCAGCAGGCTCGGAACATCCCACGCGATGGCATTGAAGAGCGAGAAGATTGAGAAAACGCCGAGGCCAATGACAAGTCCCTTGCGCCGTCCGGCGACGTCGGCGAAACGTCCGCCAAAAGCGGCTCCAACAAACATACCCAGAAAGGTGACGGACGTGATCCACGCCACGCTGTCGATGCTCATGCCGAACTGCAGGCGCATCTGGGGTGCCGCGTAAGCGAACGTGTTCAGGTCCGCGAATTCAAAGAAGAACACGAAACCGAGGGCGACGATGACCTGGTAGTGGAATCTGGCCAGGGGCAATCTGTCCAGACGGGCGGAAATTTGGCTGAACGTGTTCATGACGCGCTCCTTGCTGCATTGCTAATGCTAGATGTGGAAGCCCTTGGTGAATAGGGAAAGGTATTTTCGGCCTCGGTGACGCGTCGCGCCACCCGGGGCGGTGGCACTCCGGCTGGACATCCGCCCACGCGGCGCACGCGCAGCGATACGGCGCTGGCGCGGGTTTCAAGGCGGAAGATATTTGTGTTCATTCGCGTACGCGGTCTCAAGCAAGCCGCGACGCCGGAACGGGCTGAGCGGAGGAACTGACAGCCGCAGGGTCCAGAGCGGTGACCGCACCCAGGCTGACCCACACGCACCAGCCTGTCTTTGCTCCAAAGTCCTGGATCCGCTGGGCGTCCAGACCGGCGTCAGCTCTGCTGGCCTTTCCACCGCTGAACGGGTCACCCTTGCGGGGGCTGGCGTGCCTCAACACGGGCCGTATCGCTGTCATTTTCTTGTACCTCTTTGCGTCGGTCCAGCTTGAGCAAGAGTGAACCGAATCACCTTTGACTTAACTAATGTGACAGACTGTGCTG
>DIZT01000084.1:0-2597 GCA_002427975.1 Micrococcaceae bacterium UBA6021
GGGAGGCGCGCATTAGATCAAGGCTCTTCCAATACGCGCGGGAGGGGCCCCGGGAGCCGCGCGCCGGCTCGGCGAACAGCCGACCAGCCTCAAGCCGGCGCGCACTCTCCTACGCTCGTGCCGCCTATTCCAATCGGTGGGGGGGCGTGCTGGGGGGCGCATACCGGGGCTTTTGGTAGGGCCGGGATCGGGGTTGTGGTGGGTTCTTTCAGGCGCAGGGCCAGCTGGTCGCTTGCGGCTTCCATCGTTGTCAGGGCTATCGCGTTGTCTTTCGCATTCATGAACTCAGGCTGGCCGTAGTCGTAGCTGCGCACTGCCTTCCACGTCGCGGCAACGAGCTTTGTCCCAAGGAACGTATAGGTCCCTATCACTCCCTCCCGCGTCTGCTCAGACCACATCTGGTCGAACACGAAGTTTCCATGCGCGTAAGTGATGAGCTTGCCATGGTATACCTCGACGCCCTGGTACCAGTGCGGGTGGTTGCCGATCACTATGTCGGCGCCCCAATCGATCGAGAGGTGCGCGATAGTTGCCGGATCGTCCGGGGTTGGCACGCCAGGATCGGGCTTCGGCTGACGCTCGTATTCCTTTCCCCAGTGAAACTGCACGACCACCACGTCGGCGAGCTGCCGCGCCCTGACTATGCCCGCCTTCAGCGCCGTCCTGTCGATCGCCAGCCCAACCCCATTGAACCCGATGAACCCGAACTTCAGCCCCCGCACATTGATCACCGCGACTGGCCCCAACCCCGAGGTCTGCATCCCGTGCTGGTGCAGCAGCAGGTCGGTGGCGCTTATCCCCTTCGCACCGTAGTTGCTTAGGTGGTTGTTGGCGAGGTTGACGACGTCCGCGCCCATGTAGGTCAGCCCGTTGACCGTCCGGGCATCGCCGCAGAAGGTGAAGCTTTCGGCCGGGCTCACAGGACAGCCCGCGAACAGCGGCGCTTCAAGGTTGATGTACGTGATGTCGGCGTTCTTCGTGTAGGCGGCGGTGGGCCGGAACGGCCACAGGTAGTCGTGGCGAACCGACTGGTAATAGTTCACCCCCCTTGCCGGGATGACGTCGCCGGTCACAAGCAGCGTCCTGACGTTGGCAGGGTCGTCCGGAACGCTGTAGCTGGGGTGGAATAGCTCCTGCAGGCTCAGCGCCGGCGCACGCCCGGTTCGAAGCGCGAACGACGGCTGGTCCCCCGAGTCGGGCGCGGCCACCAGCACCCCGACAGGCGACACGGTGGGCGTCGCCACCAGCGGTGAGCCGCCGCCGCTGCTGCACGCGGTCGCCATCAACAAGGAGGCGATGACCGCACCAATCTTTTTCATTCGAGCGGCAACCCCGAAAGGATGTCCTCGATCGCGATCAGGCGCGCGACATACGAGCGCACTGGCTCGCCGAGCTCCCCGCTGGCGCGGAACAACACCTGGTTGCCCTCCTTTCGGCGCACCTTGAGCATCTTCGCGTGCTCCGCGTCGAGCGCCCCCAGGCGTAGCGCCACCTCGACCATGCTGCCGAGCCACGAGGAGTACAGCGTCACCTCTTGCACTCGCGGGTCGTCGCTTGAGGCCGGAAACGGACGGTGGATGTGCTCATTCCAGAGGCGGCGCAGGCGCACCACGTCCTGGCTGAGCCCCTTCACGCTCCTGCTTTCAGTTGCGCGATCACCGCATCGGCCACCTGGCTGGTCCCCACGGAGGTGGTGTCATCGCGCCTCTCCTTCAGGTCGTAGGTGACGTTCTTGCCATCCGCGATGACAGCGGCGATGGCGCCTTCGACTGCGTCAGCTGCAGCGGTCTCATTCAGATGGCGAAGCATGAGAACGCCCGACAGCATGACCGCCATCGGGTTCACCTTGTTGAGGCCCTTGTACTTCGGTGCGCTGCCATGGGTGGCTTCGAAAACGGCGCACGTGGTCCCGATGTTTGCGCCAGGCGCCAGGCCCAAGCCGCCGATCATTCCGGCGCCAAGGTCGGAGATGATGTCGCCGTACAGGTTCAGGCAGCACAGGATGTCGTATTCCTTCGGGCGCAGGACCAGTTGCATGCACATGTTGTCGACGATCCGGTCCTCGAACTCGATGTCCGGGTTGCGCTCGGCGACCCGGCGCGCGACGGCCAGGAACAGTCCGTCGGTGTGCTTCATGATGTTCGCCTTGTGCACGGCCGTCACTTTGCGGCGCCCGTTCTTTCGCGCGTAGTCGAAGGCGAACTCCACGATGCGCTCTGAACCGCTCACGGAAACTGGCTTGATGGAGAGACCGCTGTCGGGCCGGATCTTCTTCTTGGCGAGGGCCGAGATCTCTTTGATCAGGTGATCTGCGTCAGGCGTCCCGAGCTCGAACTCGATGCCGGCGTAGAGGTCTTCCGTGTTCTCCCGCACGATCACGAAATCGAGGTCATCGCGGAGGTTGCGAGCGCCCTTGTAAGCCTTGACTGGGCGGACGAGCGCGTAAAGGTCCAGCTCCAGGCGCAGCGCGACGTTCACGCTCCGAAAACCACTCCCAATCGGGGTCGAGATAGGGCCCTTGAGGGCAACCTTGTTCTTGCGGATCGAGGCGAGCACATGCTCCGGCAGCGGTGTCCCGAACTCCTTGATGACGTTCT
>DIZT01000084.1:2729-4730 GCA_002427975.1 Micrococcaceae bacterium UBA6021
TCCACCGGACAGACCTCAACGCACGAGGCGTCTTTCACGCCCACACACGGTTGAACGATTACATAAGCCACGTCCGGCAAGGTTACCATGGCCCCCATATGCCCGAGAGTGAGCCCAAGCCGAGGCTGATCGAGCTAGTCGATCCAGGTGTCGGCCAGGGCTGGAAGGCCGTCCTCAAGAATGGGAAATCCGTCGTCATACATGAAATCCCGGTTCCGGCCGCCGAGGCTGCAGGTGCAGTTCCGCGCATCCAGAGGCTGTTCGACCACCGGCATCCTGCCCTCTCCCCCGTCCTCGCCTGGGGTACCGATCCGAACGGCCTATGGGTTGCGGTCGAACCCAATGAAGGAGTGCCGCTCGGCACCATCCTCTCGCGTGGACCGCTGACGCCGCCGGCGGCCGCGGCGCTCGGTGCTGCTCTGCTTTCGGGTGTGGCCGCGCTACACGAGGCAGGCATTGCAATGGGCGGCTTCGGCGCTGCGTCTGTCCGCGTCAACGGAAACGGCGAGGTCAGGCTGGCGGGACACCCGGCGGGCGCCGTTCGCGGCGCTCCCTCGCAGAGTGACCTTCGCGCTGACGTGCGTTCAAGCGGCATGGCGATCTGCGCAGCCTTCGGCGTCGACCCGGCGGGAGCACCCGCACCTCCGAACATTCCGCCGGGCCTGGTCGTGACGATGCGCTCGATGGCCAGCGGCGCAATGGGCCCTGCCGCCGACCGTGCGCAAGGCGCGCTTAGGGAGATGGCTTCGGCGCTGCTCGCGCCCGACCGCATGACAGCCTCGCAGGCCGAGCTGGCAACGCGCGCGGGCGGCCGCGAGATGCCATCGATCACGCCGTTCCTTCCGAAGACAGAAGGCCCTGCTGCGGACGCACCGGCACCACAGCCTCCACCTTTCGTGCCGACGTTTCCTCGGGAGGACACGCCGCTGCCCCGAGCGGCGGCGTCCTACGACCCCCCTCCTCGAGCGCCGGAGCCCGCGCCGCCAGGGCCTGCGATGCCCTCGGCATACGCGCCTTATTCGCCGCCGCCGGCGCCTCCCCAGGCTCCGCCCGAGGCGCCCCCGGCGCCGCCGGCGCTCGTCACCAGCCCGCCTGTGCCGCCACCTGCCGAAACGGCGCCACCTTCGCCGTTTGACACGACAGTGCCACCGCCGTCGGCTCCCACCGCCGCGCCATCGACATTCGGCACCAATGCCCCAGCGCCTGCGACTTGGGAGACCGCCGCTCCGGCGCCGCCGGAGCCGCCACCAGCCTCAGCGCCTTATGAGCCGCCGGCTGCCCCGGCTGCCCCGATGTACAAACCACCCTCAGCAACTCCAACCCCGGCTCCAACCCCGGCCGCTCCCGAGTCGACGTGGACGCCCATGGCGACGCCGGTGTGGACACCGACCGGGCCGGTGGCCGGCGCTCCTGTCGACTTCACGACCGAGACGGCTGCTCCAAAGCCGGCCACTGTGCCGCCTCCCACCGCTGCCCGCAGGCCGTCGGTCCCACCACAGAGCCGCGCTCCTCGCGAGCGGCCATCCTGGCTGATCCCTGCTGCCATCGCCGTGCTGGTACTGCTCCTGCTCGGCGGCGCCATCGGCATCTACCTCAAAACGCGGCCCTCATCGGGCCCCATCGCTCACGCCACGCCCAGCCCAAAGACATCGCCTAAGGCTTCGCCGAAGTCCTCACCCACGCCGACGAACACCGGAGGGACGTTGCCGGTGCCGACTTACGCGCCTGCGTCCGTCACTCCGGTGACCAGCGTCGCCTTCTGCATCCAAACTACTCACCCCTGCCAGGGAGTCAACGCGGTCGACTACACCAACTGCAAGCTGAACGCGCAATGCAAGGTGATGGTTGAGATGAAGTTCTCGACCCCCCAAAACGCCAGCGTTGGATACACCCTCAAATTCTTCGACCGCTGCACTGGCACGACCACCAACTTGCCGGGCACCAGCTTCAAGCCCACCGGCTTCACCCGTGTCGACCTCCTGAAGGTCTGTCTCTTATACA
>DIZT01000084.1:4904-5113 GCA_002427975.1 Micrococcaceae bacterium UBA6021
CTGGGCAGCGACACCTGCTAGACACGCCCCTCAACCTCCGCAACAACCTGGCTCGCCCAGAAGCCCAGGACCGAGCCGGGCTTATCTCCGATTTTCATTACGACGTGAGGCTCGATCTGACCACCGGCGACGAGACCTTCGGGTCGGACACCACTGTCACCTTTCGATGCAGCCGTCCGGGTTCGAGCACGTTCATCGAGTTCATCGGC
>DIZT01000166.1 GCA_002427975.1 Micrococcaceae bacterium UBA6021
GCCTTCGGCGCCTGGAAGTACATGGACAACCTCACCAGCGCCAAGGGTGACGTGGCCGGTTCGGTCGCGGCGCTGAAGGAACCGCACCTGTGGATCATGGCGCTGCTGTACATCGGCACCTTCGGTTCGTTCATCGGCTTCGCCGGCGTGTTCCCCAAGCTCATCAAGGACTACTTCCCGGCGTTCTCCTCCATCGGAGTGGGCACCGTGGCACTGTCCCTCGCCTTCCTTGGCCCGCTGGTCGGTTCACTCGCCCGCCCCTATGGCGGACGGATGGCAGACCGCATGGGCGGGGCACGGATGACCGTAGCCGCCTTCGCATCCATGGCCGTCATCACCCTGACCATGATCTGGACGCTTC
Organism: Micrococcaceae bacterium UBA6021; assembly: GCA_002427975.1. GTDB lineage: Bacteria > Actinomycetota > Actinomycetes > Actinomycetales > Micrococcaceae > Arthrobacter. The sequence continues at coordinate 362 of DIZT01000166.1, forward strand.
CGCTGAAGAACTTCTGGCTCTTCCTGGTCCTGTTCCTGATGCTCTTCACCGCCAGCGGCTTCGGAAACGGCGCCACGTACCGCATGATCCCGGTCATCTTCGCCACCTCCAGCCGGGCCGCGAAATCGGGCGCCAGCACCGTGGCCACCCAGCGGCTCGCCTCCTCGGCCCTCGGCCTGATCTCGGCCATCGGCGCCTACGGCGGCTTCGTCATCCCGCAGGTGCTGAACGCCTCCAACACGGCCAGCGGCTCCTATGTCCCGGCCTTCTACGGTTTCGTCGGAGCCTACGTCGTGATGCTCGCGGTCTGCTGGTTCTGCTACATCCGCAACGCCAACCGAAATGCGATGGGACACGTCTAACATGACCAAAAGCGCCGACACGCACTGCCCTTACTGCGCCCTGCAGTGCGCCATGACGCTCACATCCCCTGCGGGACTGACCCCGGCTTCCCAGCCGGGGTCAGTCCCCGTGCCGGCTGAAGCCGCGGCTCCGGCCGCTGCGGAAGCCCCACTCCTGAAAGCCCCCCTCCTGGACGTCAGCGGCCGGGACTTCCCCACCAACCGCGGCGGGCTGTGCCGCAAAGGCTGGACCTCGGCCACGCTCCTGAACCACCCCGGACGGGTCACCGAACCCCTCCTCAAAGGGGCCGACGGCGTCCACCGCCCCATCGGCTGGGACCAGGCCCTGGCACTGGTCACCACCGCCGTGAAGGACACTCAGGCACGCTACGGCGCGGACGCCGTCGGGGTTTTCGGTGGCGGTGGCCTCACCAACGAGAAGGCCTACATGCTGGGCAAATTCGCCCGCCTGGCCCTTGGCACCTCACGCATCGACTACAACGGCCGCTTCTGCATGTCCTCCGCCGCGGCCGCCGGGATGCGCGCCTTCGGCCTGGACCGCGGCCTCCCGTTCCCGCTGACAGACCTGGACTCCGCCAGCACCGTCATGCTGCTCGGCTCGAACGTCGCCGAAACCATGCCGCCGTTTGTGCAGCACCTCCAGGGCGCCCGCGACGCCGGCGGGCTGATCGTGGTGGATCCCCGCCGTTCAGCCACGGCAGCCTTTACGTCCGACGGCGGCGGCCTTCACCTCCAGCCCCTGCCGGGCACAGACCTCACCCTCCTGCTGGGCCTCTCGCACGTGGTCATCCATGAGGGCCTTGCCGACCAAGACTTCATCGCGGCACGCACCACCGGGTATGAGGCAGTGGTCCGCAGCGTCAACTCGTTCTGGCCCGAACGGGTCCAGTCCCTCACCGGCGTCCCGGCGCAGCTCATCCGGGAAACCGCCCGCAGGCTCGCCGACGGCGCGGGCAAGGGCGGCAGTTACATCCTCACCGGCCGCGGCGTGGAACAACACGTGGACGGCACGGACACCGCCACCGCCGCGATCAACCTCAGCCTCCTCCTGGGCCTGCCCGGCTCACGCCGCAGCGGCTACGGCACCCTCACCGGCCAGGGCAACGGCCAGGGCGGCCGCGAGCACGGCCAGAAGGCCGACCAGCTCCCCGGCTACCGGAAGATCACCGACCCCGCTGCGCGCGCCCACATGGCCGGCGTCTGGGGCGTCCCGGAAGAAACCATTCCCGGGCCGGGACTGCCCGCCGTCCAGTTGCTGAAGTCATTGGGACAGCCCGACGGCGTCCGGTGCCTTTTTGTGCATGCCTCCAACATCGCGGTGGCCTCCCCCGACGCGAACGCCGTCATCGCCGGGCTCCGCAGCCTGGACTTCCTGGTGGTCTGCGATTTCTTTATGTCCGAGACCGCCGCCGAAGCCGACCTTATCCTCCCGGTCCTGCAGTGGGCCGAGGAGGAAGGCACGCTCACCAACCTGGAGGGGCGTGTGCTGCGCCGCCGCCGTGCCCTGCAGCCGCCCGCCGGTGCACGCAGTGAACTGTGGATCATGGCCCGGCTCGCAGAGGCGCTCGAGGCCCCGTCCACGTACAGCGAAGATCCGGAAACAGTCTTCGAGGAGCTGCGCCTGGCCTCGGCCGGCGGGCACGCCGACTACTCCGGCATCGACTACGCCATGCTGGACCGCGGCGAAGCTGCCTACTGGCCGTACCCCGTGGGCAGCACCGGCACGCCCCGGCTCTTCCTGGACACGTTTGCCCATGCCGGCGGCAAGGCCGTCATGACCGCGGTGACGCCCCGCCGCCGTCGTACGCCGGCCACCAACACGGACCCCGCCGCCAAAACCATGACCCTCATTACCGGCCGCCTCCTGGAGCACTACCAGTCCGGGGCCCAGACCCGGCGCGTGTCCGAACTGCTGGCCACCCAGCCCGAGGCGAAAATGCAGATCCACCCGGCCGCGGCAGCCTCCATGGGCATCACCGAAGGTGCTTTTGTCTCTGTGGCCAACGAACGCGGCGAGGTGGTCTGCCGGGCAGAACTCAGCACCGCGATCCGTCCCGAGACAGTCTTCCTGCCGTTCCATTTCCCGGAACTCGAAAGCGCCAACCGCCTCACCGAGGCGGCAACGGATCCCATTTCCGGGATGCCCGAATTCAAGTTCAACAAGGTGTGGGTCCGGGCCGTCGCAAACGGACTTCAGAACAGTGCTCTCCAGACATCGGAGGCCTCATGAGTGAGCAGATTGTCATTGTTGGTTTCGGCCCGGTGGCCGCCCGCCTGATCGATGAACTGCTGCCCGCGGTCCGCGAAGGACACGTCAGCCTGACCGTGGTGGGCGAGGAGGCCGAGGCCGCGTACAACCGCGTGCTGGTGGCTGATCTGGGCGTCGGACGCACCACTGCCGATGCCCTGGCCCTTTCCGACACGGCAGCCCTGGCGGCCGACGGCGTGGACGTCCGCCTCGGCGTGCGGGTCCGCCGCGTGGACCGCGCCCGCCAGCAGGTGCTCCTCACCGACGGCACCTCAGCCCGCTATGAGCGGCTGGTCTTCGCCACCGGTTCCCGGCCCGTCATCCCCAACCTGACCGGCATCAACCCGGACCCCGCCTCCCCCGTCCTTCCGGCCGGCGTCACGGCGCTCCGGGACCTTCGTGACGCTGCAGTTCTTAAGCAGGCGGTCGACGGCGGCAAGCGCGTGGTGGTGCTGGGCGGCGGCGTCCTTGGACTCGAAACATCCCTCGCCGCTGCCGAGGAAGGCGCCACCGTCACGGTGGTGCACAACGGGCCGCACCCGCTGGGACGCACCATCGACCGCGGCGGCGGAGCGGTCCTCGCCGCCAGCCTGCGCCGCTGCGGCGTCCGGATGGCCGGCAACGCGCGGTCCATCGGGGTGGAGCACAACGCGCCCGACGGCGGGTTCTCGGCCCTGCTGCTCGATGACGGTTCGGCGATCGACGGCGATCTCCTGGTCCTCTCCTGCGGCGTCCGTCCACGGACGGAGCTCGCCGAGGGCTGCGGGCTCTCTGTTGGTGCCGGCATCCTGGTGGACCACCGGCTCCGTGCCCATCACGAGCCGCACATCTTCGCGATCGGCGATTGCGCCGAGGTTCGCTGCCCGGACCCGGCCTGCGGCGAATGCCGCACGGCGAAGGGCCCGTCCGGCCTGGTGGGTCCCGGATGGCGGCAGGCCGAATGGCTGGCCGAATACCTGACGCTGCTGGCCACCGGCACACCCGAGGAGGCCGACGCGCTGCAGGGGCTGCCCCAGGAGCAGGCCGGCGTTATTGTCCTGAAATCCCGTGGCATGAATATGGCTGTCGCCGGCAACAACGCTGCCGAGCCGTGGGATGAAGAGGCCCTCACCGCGGGGGCCGTGAACGGCCGACCCCGCCTCCAGATCGCCCAGTGGGCCGATCCCGAACACGGCCGCTACGTCAAGATGACCACCCGCGGCGGAGTGCTGGAAGGGCTCGTGGCGGTGGGCATGCCGCGGACTGCTGCCGAGCTGGTAGGACTGTTCGAGCGCGGTGCGGAGCTGCCGGCCGACAGGTCCCTGCTGCTGCGGCTGGATGGTCCGGACCAGCTGGCCGCGTCCGGACCGGCCGATCCGGAGGGGACCGTGTGCCGTTGCGCCGGAGTCAGCGGGACCAAGATCCAGGGCGCCGTAGCGGACGGGTGTTCCACGGTGGCCGAGGTGTCCAAGGCAACCCGCGCCGGCACCGGCTGCGGCGGCTGCCACGAGGACATCAAGGGCCTCATCGAAAAACACTTCCAGGCGGCTCCCGCCGCCTGAAGCGCCGGTGATCGGTGAGTCATCCTGAAACGCTGAGCTGCACGTAACTGGAGGAGAAGACCGGCCGCCCTCCCTGAGTTTTTGTCCAGATAATCACCAAAACCCTCTTTGCCAAGCTGGCCGT
>DIZT01000047.1:0-264 GCA_002427975.1 Micrococcaceae bacterium UBA6021
GGCTGGGCCGTGACCGGTTCGTGCTGTCGTGCGGCCACTCGAGCCTGACCCAGTACATCCAGCTGTACCTCTCCGGCTACGGTCTCGAGCTCGACGACCTGAGGTCGCTGCGCACCTGGGGCTCGCTCACCCCGGGGCACCCCGAGGTCCACCACACCAAGGGCGTCGAGATCACGACCGGCCCGCTCGGCTCGGGGCTCGCCTCGGCTGTGGGCATGGCCATCGCCCAACGCCGTCAGCGGGGTCTGCTCGACCCTGACGCCG
>DIZT01000047.1:374-2235 GCA_002427975.1 Micrococcaceae bacterium UBA6021
GACGGCGACATCATGGAGGGCGTCTCGCACGAGGCCAGCGCCCTTGCGGCGCATCAGGAGCTGGGCAACCTGACACTGATCTACGACGAGAACCACATCTCCATCGAGGACGACACCGACATCTCGTTCTCCGAGGATGTGGGCAAGCGCTACGAGGCCTACGGCTGGCACGTGGTCACGGTCGACTGGCGGCGCAGCTGGAGCGATGGAGGCGCAAGCACGTACGTCGAGGACGTTGACGCCCTGCTCGCGGCGATCGAGAGCGGCAAGGAGCACGACGACAAGCCGACGCTGGTGATCCTCAGGACCGTGATCGCCTGGCCCGCCCCCACGAAGCAGAACTCCGGCAAGTCCCACGGCTCGGCCCTTGGCGACGAGGAGATCGCCGCCACCAAGACTCTTCTCGGCTTCGACCCGGCGCAGACGTTCGAGGTCTCGAACGACGTCCTGACCCACACCCGTGAGGTGATGGCCCGGGGCGAGGCCGCGCACAACAAGTGGGACAAGGGGTATGCCGACTGGCGGGCCTCCCATGCCGACCGCGCCTCCCTGCTCGACCGGCTGGTCAAGCGGGAGCTGCCCGAGAACTTCGCCGCCGCGTTCCCGACGTTCCCCGCTGACCCCAAGGGCATCGCGACCCGCGCCGCCTCCGGCAAGATTCTGGCCGCGCTGGCCGATGTCATGCCCGAGCTCTGGGGCGGTTCGGCGGACCTGGCCGAGTCCAACAACACGACCATGGCGGGCGCACCCAGCTTCATCCCCGCGGGCAAGCAGACGGAAGAGTACAAGGGCGGCCCCTACGGCCGGACGCTGCACTTCGGCATCCGCGAGTTCGGCATGGGCTGCATCCTCAACGGCATCACCCTCGAGGGGCTCACGCGCGCCTATGGCGGCACCTTCCTGATCTTCTCGGACTACATGCGCCCGTCGGTTCGGCTGGCCGCGATCCAGAGGCTGCCGGTCACGTTCGTCTGGACCCACGACTCCATCGGTCTGGGTGAGGACGGGCTGACCCATCAGCCGATCGAGCACCTGGCCTCGCTGCGCGCCATACCCGGTCTGGATGTTGTGCGTCCCGGAGATGCCAACGAGACCGCGGTCGCCTGGCGCACCATCTTGGAGCACAACGACCACCCGGCAGGTCTGGCCCTGTCGCGACAGGCCATGCCGACCCTGGACCGCGACACGTTCGCGTCGGCCGAGGGCACGGCCAGGGGCGCCTACGTGTTGGTCGACGGCTCGGCATCCTCCGGACCGGCAGTCATCCTCATCGCCACCGGCTCCGAGGTCAGCCTCGCGGTTGCGGCACGTGAAACCCTTGAGTCCCAAGGCGTTTCGACCCGAGTCGTGTCGATGCCGTGCCGCGAGTGGTTCGACGACCAGGACCAGGGCTATCGCGACGAAGTCCTCCCGCCGAAGGTCAGAGCCCGGGTGAGCGTCGAGGCTGGCGTCCCGATGGGCTGGCGCGACGTCGTCGGAGACGCCGGCCGCATCATCGCCATCGACCATTACGGTGCCTCGGCCGATGCGGCCACGCTGTTCCGTGAGTTCGGTTTCACCCCTGCCGCCGTGGTGGCAGCAGCACGCGAGTCCATCCAGGCCGCCGGAAGGTCACTGACATGAGCGACGACACAATGCACGATCGCCTCAAGGAGCTGTCCGCGCAGGGCGTGTCCATCTGGCTGGACGACCTGAACCGCCCGTTGATCACCAGTGGCGGCCTCCAGAGGCTGATCGACACCAGCAGTGTCGTCGGCGTGACCACCAACCCCTCCATCTTCCAGGCCGCGATCACCTCCGGCTCGGACTACGACTCAAAGATCGCCGCACTTGCCGCACAGGGCGCCAGCGTCGAGGAGAC
>DIZT01000047.1:2324-6534 GCA_002427975.1 Micrococcaceae bacterium UBA6021
ATCTTCGAGATCACCACCGCTGACGTCGCTGACGCCTGTGACCTGTTCGCCCCGCTCGCTGCCACCACGAAGGGCGTCGACGGCCGCGTCTCCATCGAGGTCGACCCGCACCTGGCTTGGGATACCGAGGGCACGATCGCCGAGGCCAAGCACCTCTACAAGAAGGTCGACAAGGACAACGTCCACATCAAGATCCCCGCAACGCTTGAAGGCCTCGCAGCCATCACGGCAACCCTGGCCGAAGGCATCAGCGTCAACGTGACCCTGATCTTCTCCCTGGAGCGCTACCGCGCGGTCATCAACGCCTTCCAGACGGGCCTGAAACTGGCCAGGGAAAACGGCCACGACCTCTCCAAGATCCACTCCGTGGCCTCCTTCTTCGTCTCCCGCGTGGACACCGAGATCGACAAGCGCCTCGACGCCATCGGCACCGACGAATCCAAGGTACTCAAGGGCAAGGCAGGCGTGGCCAATGCCCGCCTCGCTTACCAGGTCTACGAAGAGCTCTTCGCCACCGAGCGCTGGACAGTCCTCGCCGAAGCAGGCGCACTCCCGCAGCGTCCGCTGTGGGCTTCCACCGGCGTGAAGGACCCGGCCTACTCCGACACCCTGTACGTCACAGAACTGGTGGCTCCCGGCGTCGTTAACACCATGCCGGAGAAGACGCTGGACGCTACGTTCGACCACGGCGTGGTCACCGGTGACACGATCTCCGGCACTTACGCGGAAGCAAAGGGCGTGCTGAACGCACTCGAAGGCCTCGGCATCTCCTACAACGAGGTCGTCGCACTCCTCGAGTCCGAAGGGCTGGACAAGTTTGTCACCAGCTGGAAGGAACTTCTTGCCGACGTCGAAGGCGCCCTCGCCGCCGCACGGAAATCGTCTTAACCCACTGAGCGCTCTCAGCTACGGCGCCAGCGTGCTGCGCAGCAGGCTCTATCCGGGGGGCAGCGCATCCCGGCACTTGTCGTAGGCCGTAGTGCCACCAGGATTTTCGCGAAGGACCACACAAAGCTCTGACTGCTATCGAAAGGCAGGCATCATGCCAAATTCATCCCTGAAGTGCTGCATTTACCCCAGCATCCTCTCGGCCGACTTCGTCAACCTTGAGGCCGAGCTGGCCCGCATCAGCAACGCCGATGCCGTGCACGTGGATGTCATGGACAACCACTTTGTGCCGAATCTGACCATCGGCCTGCCGGTCGTGGAACGGCTGCAAAAGGTCAGCCCCGTGCCGTTGGACGCCCACCTGATGATTTCCAATGTGGACCGCTGGGCGCCGCAGTTCGCCGACGCCGGCCTAAGCTCGGTGACATTCCACGTCGAGGCGTCCAACGCCCCCATCAAGCTAGCCCGCGAACTTCGCGCGCGCGGGGCCAAGGCGGGCATGGCACTGCGCCCGGCCACCCCGGTGGAACCGTACCTGGACATGCTCCCCGAACTGGACATGCTGTTGATCATGACGGTGGAGCCGGGTTTTGGCGGCCAGACATTCCTGGACGTCATGTTGCCCAAGATCCGCCGTGCCCGCGCGGCGGTCGAGGGTTCGGGGGTGGACGTGGCCATCCAGGTCGACGGCGGCATCACGGAGGAAACCATCACCCGGGCCGCGGAAGCCGGTGCCAACGTCTTTGTGGCCGGATCGGCCGTGTACGGCAGGCCGTCGCCTGCGGACGCCATCGAGTCGCTGCGCGCGAACGGCCAGCTCGCCTTCACCCCAACAACATTGCACCCCAACAACACCGCACCCCAACCAGCCTGAAGGACCACTCATGCGCGTTCACATCGCAACCGACCACGCCGGCATGGAGCTCAGCTCCCACCTCATCACCGCACGCTCAGCCAACGGCTACGAGATGGTGGACCACGGGCGTGCCGCCTACGACGCCGAGGACGACTACCCGGCATTCTGCATCAAGGCCGCGTCAGCCGTGGTGGCCGACCAAGCCGCCGGCGTGGACGCGCTCGGGATAGTGCTGGGCGGCTCGGGCAACGGCGAGCAAAATTTATCCCGCCTATGAAGTGGAGCTGGGAAATACATTCTCTTCCGCAGCCAAAAGCAGTGGTGATCAGTGCCTCATAGGCCTCGCTACGCTGGTGAGGTCCTTTCTGATGATCTACGACGGAGCGGCCATTCAATACATGACCGACCCGAAGGCTACCGATCACCGCGCCCAGTTCTTCATGATGGTTGATGCGCTTCTGATCAAGGCCGGCGTCTAAACTTCTCCGCCACCAGGGCGTACAGGACCTGTTCACCTATTGCGCGTAGTGTGCGCTCACACAGTCCCCAGAAGCCACACTCCTGGTGCGGTGTGGTGAATGCTCCGGTTGAAATTCTCCAGATACCCAGTTCTGACCGCGCATCGTGATGAAGGACGACGGTGGTCGTTTTGTCCAGTGCAACTGATCCGGGCTTTGCTGCAATTCCGGGTCTACTGCTGACATCGGATTGAGGTGTAACACCTGAGGCCGCAGGGAGCCCCACGAAGACACACGCCCGCTGAGGCTAGTCCGCGGATCCTTGGCGCCCGCAGGCGCGCCCGCCGCCTCAGGCGGTCCGGGCCTCGGGAACTGCGGGGGCCTTCCTGCCGAGCTCGGCGGTCCGCTTCACCGACCACCACAGCAGCACCACCAGGAGCACGTTGCGCGTGGTCAGGATGGCAGCCATGACCGGGTGGGCGTGGATGAGCGGGGTGTAGAACAGCGGATAGATCACGAAGGTGGTCACCGCGATCCCCATCAGCAGCGCGGCAGGAACCTTCCACCGTTCCCAGTCGTGCGTCAGGCCCGCGATGATCACCGGCGCCAGCCAGATGATGAACTGCGGCGAACCGACTTTGTTGAACACGATGAACGCCGTCGTCATCATCAGGGCGCCCTCGAGGAAGAGTTCCTCGCGCTCGGCGCCGCGGTTCAGGGCCCGGACCAGCAGGATGGCGGCCACCACCGCGGCGAGGATCAGGAGCGGCTGCATCAGGAATGCGGCCACGCTGGCGCCGGGGCCGTAGACCTCGGTGGAGTTGATGGCCGTGTTGTCCGCCATCTTGGAGCCGGCGATGTTGAACACACTGAGCCACACCCACGGGGTGGAGAACGTGGCTTCAAGCTGCATGCCTCGTTCGCCCTGGTTGGTCAGGAAGTCCATGATGTGCGGCAGGCCGCCGGAAAGGTACGTGCCCAGACCCACGACGGCGGTGACCGCCACGCCGGAGGCCACCACCTGAAGCCGCTGCCGGCTGGCAATAACGAATGGCACCAGTACGGCTGCAGGCCACACCTTGATCCAGGTGGCGACGCTCAGCAGGATCCCTGCCACCACGGGACGTTCGGCCGCGTACAGCAGTGCAATCAGCACGATGGGTGCGGTGATCCCCTCCACCCGGGCGAAGCTGAGGTAACCCATAAAGACGGTGAAAAACAGCCACCACCAGGCCGGTGCTATGCCCTTCACCTTCCGCGGCCCGCGGGTCAGGAAAACAAGTCCGACGGCGTTGAGGGCTGTGATGATCAGGTACCAGCACAGCAGGTACAGGCCGGGTCCTGCGACGTTCGCGAGGAAGATCGGGATCTGCGCCAGCACCGGGTACACCCAAGGGCTGATTTTGCCGTCAAGGCTGTCCGGGTTGTAGCCGTCCATGGCCCACTGGCGGTACTGCTCGGTGTCGCTGAACGTACCGCCGTTGAGGAAGAAGGACGCCATCCACCCCAGGAAGTACAGGTGGATGACAGCGAAGCCCCACCAGACGCTGGACGGACGGGCGAACCAGTCCACCGCGCGGGCGGGCAGGACGGTGCTGCGGACGCTGACCAGCCGGTCGAAGAACTTCGTGGAAATCTCAGGACTCCTTGAGCGCGGGGACGGACGCGGGAGTCTTTTTACCCAGCGAGTACAGGCGCCGGACCGACCACAGGAACAGGACCACCAGGAGGACATTGCGGATGGTCAGCACGCCGGCCATGACGGGGTTGTTATGGCTGAGGGCATCGTAGAACAGCGGGTAGATGAAGAACGTGGCCACGGCGATGGCGATGAGCATGGCCGCGGGGACCCGCCATTCACGCCAGCTGTGCGCCAGGCCTACCGCTACGGCCGGGGCCAGCCACACCATGAACTGGGGCGAGCCAACCTTGTTGAAGACTACAAAGGCGGTAGCCAGGGTGAGCGCTCCGGCCAGCAGCAGTTCGGTGCGGTCAACGCCGCCGTCGA
>DIZT01000047.1:6579-7972 GCA_002427975.1 Micrococcaceae bacterium UBA6021
ACGGCGGTGCCGGGGCCGTCCACCTGCATGGAGTTGATGTCGGTGTTCATGTACATCCGGGAGTCGCCGATGTTCAGCACGGACAGCCACAGCCACGGCGTGGTGAACGTTGCCTCGAGCTGCATGCCCCTGTCACCCTGCTGGGTCAGGAAGTTCAGCAGCTTGGACACACCGCCAACCGCGGCGGCGAGTGCCACCACCACCGCTGACGTGGCCACGCCGGCCAGCACCACCAGCAGGCGGTTTTTGACGACGGCGAACAGGGCCAGCATGACGGCGGCAGGCCAGACCTTCACCCAGGTGGCCGCGGCGAGCAGGACCGAGGCGATGAACGGCCGGCCCACCCCGTAGGCCAGGGCCACCAGGACGATCGGTGCGGTGAGGCCGTCCACGCGCGCGAAGCCGAGCCAGCCCATCAGCAGGGTGAAAACCAGCCACCACCAGGCCGCCGGAATGGCTTCCTGCTTGCGGCCGCGCTCGGTGAGCTTGGTCAGTGCCCAGCCGTTAAGGATGGTGGTCATCAGCACCCAAAGGAAAAAGAACGGTCCGGGACCGGCAAGCCCTGCCAACGCCATGGGGATCAGCGCGAGGATGGGGTACACCCAGGGGCTGGGGCCGCCGCTGAGGTTGGCTTCGTTGAAGCCGGCCCGGGCCCAGTCGCGGTAGATGAAGGTGTCGCTGAATGCCTCGCCGCGCAGTGAGAGCAGCGCCGCGAAAATCAGGAACCCCAGGTGCACCAGGATAAAGCCGGCGAGCAGTCCACGCGGCGTGTTCAGCCAGGACCGTGCGGCCGCAGGCAAGATGACGTTGCGGATCCGGGTGAGCGTGGCGAAGAAAGCGTCCGTGGAAATGGCGGAATCCTTGTCAGAGAGGGGCAAAAAAGGTGCCGGATCTTGCCGCTGGGCTGGAGCCGGGAGCATCGGAGGTCCGTCTACAACAGCCTCCACCTTGAGTCAAGGGTAGTTGAATGTCAGTGGTGCCCAATAATTTACGTTGACTTGGTCTGGCGGTAGCGCTCGATCTGTTTGAGCCGCCGCAGGAGGCTGTCGCGCCGCGGGTGCGGAACGGCGTCGGGCGCTTCTGCGGTGAGGTCAATGTGTTTGGTGCCGTACTGCCAGAGCAGGAGGTCATCGAGCAGGCGGTCCGGGCCGGGGGAGTAGCGGTGGTCCAGCGCCTTGCGGACCTCGGTGATCCGCTGGGCGCTGAGCAGGCCTGCCAGCTGGACTGTCTGGTTAAGACCGTGGGCTGCCATCAGTTCGGCGGCCCAGCCCCAGTCGTCGTCCACTTTGCGGTCCACGTGCGGCAGCAGCGTGCGCCAGACGTCCCGGATCCGGTTGGGTGTGAGCTGCGCGGCGCCTTCGCCGTCCATGTCCCAGTAGCTGCGGACTTCCTC
>DIZT01000047.1:8129-8320 GCA_002427975.1 Micrococcaceae bacterium UBA6021
CGGTCGAAATGCGGAGTCCAGGCGCGCGGATCTTCGGCCTTGAAGCGGATGTCGTGCTCGATTTCGCTCCACGCGTGGGCGAAAACCGTGCGGATCTGGCATTCGAAGAAGTAGCTGCCGTTGGCCGGAATGTCCGGGTTGAAGGCCTGCTGGTAATCCTTGACCGCCTCATTCTGGATGGTGCGCAGGAT
>DIZT01000270.1:0-2420 GCA_002427975.1 Micrococcaceae bacterium UBA6021
AGTTCGGAAACCGTCTGGAATGACGGACCGCACTCAGCCACAGGAGGGGGCTACAGCGACACGTTCCCCGTCCCTGCCTGGCAGAACGGCCTGCCCGCCAACGCCCGCCACCACAAGCCGGCACCGAAGCCATCGCCCGGAGGCCATGGGCGCGGCGTACCGGACGTCAGCGGTGTCGCCGACCCGCAGACCGGGTACAAGGTCAGGGTTGACGGCAAAGACATGGTCATCGGAGGAACGAGCGCAGTCGCGCCCCTGGGGGCAGCACTGATCGCCTTGTTCGCCCAGTCAACCAACCGGCGGTTCGGCCAAATCCAGCCTCTGCTCTACAGCCGGAGGACCGGGTTCCACGACGTCACCACGGGAAACAACGGCACGTACCAGGTCGCTACCGGTTGGGATCCCTGCACCGGCCTCGGCAGCCCCGACGGGACAGCCCTGGTCGCGGCGATAAAATCCGGCCTCTGAGCTTGCAGCCGGGCATTGGCTAGCGCCGAGGTCCACCATCAGGCGGACGTTGACCGCGCTTTCTTGGCCGGCGACGGCTTCATGGCGGGGAAAAGCTGGTGCACGTCGAAGATCCCGGTGAGTTCGGCGAGACGGATCGCCAGGTGGGCTGCCGCGGCGGCGTCCTCCCCTGCGTCATGGTGCTGCAGGGGCGGCAGTTCGAGGTCTTCAACGAGCCGGTTCAGCTTGTACGACTCCTGCTCGGGAAGGTGCAGTTGGGCAGCCCGCTGGGTGCAGTAATAGGTGAAGGCAGGCGGGACGGCTCCGATCGCTTCGGAGGTCTGGCGGATCATGGACCGCTCGGCGACGACGTTATGGGCCACCAGTGGCAGGTCCCCAGTGAAGGCGGCCAGCCGGGGAAGCATGAGCTCCCAGCCGTCGGCGCCGTCAATCATGCGACGGGTGATGCCGTGGACCTTGATCTGGTAATCGCCAAAATTCTGCAGTCCAGGCGGCGGCATCACATAATGCGTGTGCGTCTTGCCCAGAACACCATCACGGACCTTCACGAGGCCGATCTGGCAGATGGAGGAATGCTTGGCGTTCGCCAGTTCAAAGTCGACCGCGACGAAGTCCAGCCCGGGGATCACAGGCCCGCCGAAACTTCGAGGTCGGCGAGCTTGCCCGGTTCGTCGTCAAGGACCGCCCGGACCATGCCGGCGGTCAGGACCGGCGCGTCATCGCCGTGCAGATCACCGATGCGGACCGCGAATTCACGGAGCCGCGCGACGATGTCCTGGGATTCGAGCAGCTGGTCGTTGGTGAGCACGTGTGAGGCCATGGGATGCAGTCCTTGCTTGAAGTTGGGTGCGGGCCCCGGGAGTTGGGTGAACACTCCGGGGGCCCGTTGACACCCATGTGTGCGGCCATCCTGAAAAGCGTCACCGGGCACGCTAGACCGTCGCCGAGACCTTCCGGCCTGCGCTCATGTCTGGGGTGGCCGGAGTCTTCCTCTCTGGCCGCCCCTAATCATCAGACGAGAACGCCGTCCGTGACCGCGTCTTCCAGGTCGAGCATGAGCTGGCCGGTCAGCATGTCGTCTGCGCGGAGGAGTTCCGCAGGCTCTGGTGCCAGGACCGGCGGGGTCCAGAAGTCGACGGTCAGCCCGTAATGGTCCGAGGCCGGGTAGCCGTACCGGGTCGTGTCCGTGAAGGAGCGCTGCATGGCGACCGGGCAACCGGGCCGGCCGTACGCCCAGCCGTAGGTCCAGACGTAGTCGATCCGCCGGTCGGGGAGCATTTCGGGGAATTCGATGCCGACACCGCGGGCGGTCTGCTGCGCCCACTGGTTGGCGGTGGCTACTGTCGGGGCCTCCTCCGGGTTTCCGACGACGGCGAAGGCATCAGTCCAGAAGGTGTAGGCACCGTTGGCGCCGGCACCCTGGCCGGCCAGGTAACGGTTGGTGTCACTGCCCGGGAGAGTGTTGAGGTGGCTGCGGCCGATCAGGAACCCGCGCAACAGAATGGCGCCGTCGTCGTGGGGCCACCCAGCGTCTGTGGCGGCGCCCACGTGCAAGGTCCCCACGCCCACCATCTCCTGCCCCGCCACGATGCTGAAGGGGTGCCGGCCGGCAATCCCCGGCCCGCGGACGGTCATCTCCACAGCATCCCCCACGTAGATGTCCTGGCCGGGGGCCAGCGCCAGCTTGCCAATGTGTTCCAGCTCGCGTTCGCGCGCGCAGGAGCCAAGTTCCTTGATCTCCACCAGTTCCACGCCGCAGGCCGCCGCCATCAGAAGACCGACCAGCCGGTGCGGGTGGTGAACTCGTCCAAGGCCGCCACGCCGGCAACCGAGTTGCCGTTGGGCCCCAGTGCCGGGCTCCAGACGGTGATGGAGCACTTGCCGGGCACCACGGCGATGATGCCGCCGCCCACCCCGCTCTTGCCGGGCAGGCCCACGCGGTAGGCGAATTC
>DIZT01000270.1:2717-2850 GCA_002427975.1 Micrococcaceae bacterium UBA6021
TCATCTCCAGCGAGCACTGGTTGAAATAGTGCTCAAGGACCCGCTTCACGGGGTTTTCCAGGTTGCCGTAGCTGGCCAAGAGATGCGCCATGGAGGAATTGCGGTGCCCGTACTCGGCTTCGGAGGCCGCCAC
>DIZT01000056.1:0-3584 GCA_002427975.1 Micrococcaceae bacterium UBA6021
CTACGACCATATGACTTTGCCTGCCGGTTTCCGGCCATTATCTGGACAAAAACTCCGGGGGTTGTCCCGGGTTTTTCAAAGGAAGGTCCGCTATCCTTGGGCCGTGCCCCCACTCGAAGTTGTTGTTGGCGCCTGGCAGATCGACTGGGCCGCCCTTGTGCTCATTGTTGCCTCCGGCATGCTCTACGGACTCGGCGTGCGGACGGCGGCCGCGAACGGCCGCCGCTGGCCGTGGTGGCGGACCGCGGCGTTCTACCTCCTCGGCCTGGGATCACTGACGGTCCTGACCTGCGGTTTCCCGGGCGTCTACAGCGCGGAGCTGCGGTGGGCGTTCACCCTGAAGATCTCGCTGCTGCTCTTTGTGGTCCCGCTGCTGATTGGCCTGGGCAAACCGATCACGCTGGCCCGTGCGGCGCTGCCACCCGCAGGCATCACGCGGCTGAACGCCACGCTGTCCCACCGCCTGGTCCGGTTTTTCAGCAATTCGATGGCCGCTCCGCTGCTCGGATTGGCCCTCTTTTCAACGTTCCTCACGCCGTTCTTTTACACCCTGCGAACGGATCCGGTAGCCGAGGCTGTGCTCACCGTCGGGGTTCCGCTGCTGGGCCTGATGATGGCGCTGCCCATCATCGAAGAGGCTGACTTTCACCGGTCCAGCGCGTTCATCACGTTGGAGTTCGTGTTCGTCTTCATTGAGCTGCTGATCGACGCTGTTCCCGGGATCCTGCTGCGGCTCAACGGCCAAGTGCTGGACCACGTCACCACAGTTGCGGCGTCAGGCGCGGCCTGGTTCCCGGGCGCCCTCCGGGACCAGCAGCTGGCCGGGGACCTCCTGTGGTTCATCTGCGAGATTGTTGACCTGCCGCTGATCATCCTGATGTTCATGCGGTTTTCGAAGAGCGACAAACGTGAAGCACGCAGCTTTGACGACCTCACGGACCAGGAACTTGCAGACCTCAACGCGGAGCACCTCAGGCGCGGCCGCTAAGAGATCAGGGTTTCGGCAGCGGTGTCCATGTGCTCACGGATCGTCTTCCGTGCAAGTGAGGCGTCGCCGGTCTCGATCGCGGCGACGATGTCGTAGTGCCGGTCCACGCTCATGTTCTTTACGCCCTTGTCCAGGCCGGCGAACATGATGGACATCCGGATGGACCCCTCCAGGGACTCCCACGAGTGCAGCAACGTTTCGTTGCCGGTCAGGCGGCACAGGGTCCGGTGGAATTCCAGGTCTGACTCGATCCGTTCCTCCAGGCTGCCCTTCGCTGCTGCGGCCATGGCGTCAATGGCGGCCCGCAGAGAGCCGATGACCTGCTGCCGCTCGGGCAGCTCGCACAGAGTGCGGGCCGCCAAAGATTCCAGCGCCGCGCGGACGGAGTAGATATCGCGGATTTCCTTGGCATCCAGGTGCCGGACGGAAAGACGGCCCCGGGGTCCGGCGGAGAGGAGCCCTTCCTGTTCCAGCTGGCGCAGCGCTTCCCGCAGCGTGCCGCGGCTGATCTGGAGCATTTCCGACAACTCGGTTTCCACCAGGTGCCGCCCGGGCTCCAGCTCACCGCTGGTGATGGCGGCGCGCAATGCCGAAAGGGCCTGCTCGCGAAGGCTCTTCTTTTGCAGTCCCAGCAGCGATGCTGTTGCTCCGGCCATCGTGATACTTCCTCAATGTCAGTGGTCGACTGTTTACAGTCGAGGTGTTAACTGTCGATGCTACGGCAGAAGCGCGGAGCCGGCCGCTGGGACTCCGCGCTTCTGCCGAAACGTTTCTTACTTAAGCTCGGCGAGGACCTTTGCCACGATTTTTTGGACGGTGAGTCCGTAGCGGTCGTGCAGGGTAGGGAGCGCGCCGGCGTCGAGGAATTCGTCAGGCAGTGCCACCGGAATCACCCTCTTGCCGAGTCCGGCGGTGACGACGGCGGAGGCCACGGTTTCGAACAGCCCGCCGATCACGCTGTGGTTTTCCAGGGTGACGGCGAGGCGGTCGGTGTCGATTTCGGCCAGGACGGTAGCGGCGTCGAACGGTTTAATGGTGGGGGTGTGGACGACGGCGACATCCACGTTGTGTGCCGCGAGTGCTTTGGCAGCCTGGAGGGCGCGCATGGTCATCAGTCCGGAGGAGATGAACACAACGTCGTTGCCGCCGCGCAGGACTTTGGCTTTGCCCAATTCGAAGGTGTAGTCGTATTCGTCCAGGACGGTGGGCACGTTGCCGCGGAGCAACCGCAGATAGGTGGGCCCGTCGGACGCTGCGAGCTGGGGCACGGCCTGTTCGATGTCGATCGAGTCGCACGGGTCCACGATGGTCAGGTTGGGCATGCCGCGGAAGATTGCCATGTCCTCGGTGGCCTGGTGGCTGGGGCCGTAGCCGGTGGTCAGGCCGGGCAGCCCGCCCACGATGTTGACGTTCAGGTTGGGTTCGGCGCTGTCCAGGCAGAGGAAGTCGTAGGCGCGCCGGGCGGCGAAGACCGAGTAGGTGGATGCGAAGGGGATGAGCCCGGTTTCGGCCAGGCCGGCGGCGGCGCCGAAGAGCAGCTGTTCGGCCATGCCCATCTGGAAAAACCGCTCCGGGAAGGCCTGGGCGAAGATGTGCATGTCGGTGTATTTGCCGAGGTCCGCGGTGAGGCCCACGATCTTGTCGTTTTCCTGGGCGGCCTTCATCAGTGCGTGCCCGAACGGGGCGGACGCGGTCTTCTGGCCGGGGTCCGCGAAGGACGCGATCATCGCCGAGGTCTTCAGCTTCGGCGCTGCAGTACGTGTGGAGGCGGCGACCTTTACGGCTGTGGTGGTGCTCATCGGCGGGCCTTCCCTTCAAATCCTGCGGTGAGCTGCTCGCGGCAGGTCTGCCATTCGTGTTCTTCGATGCGCATGAAATGCGCCTTCTCGCGTTCCTCCAGGAGGGGGACCCCGCGTCCTACCTTGGTGTCACACAGGATCACGGAGGGGCGTCCGACGGCGGCGGCCTGGTTTGCGGCGTTGTCGAACGCTGCCAGCAGCGCGCCGACGTCGTTCCCGTCCACGCGCTGGGTGTACCAGCCGAACGCTTCCCACTTTTCGGTGACGGGCTCGGTGCGGAGCACGGTGTCGGTTTTGCCGTCGGCCTGAAGGGCGTTGATGTCCACCATGGCGGTCAGGTTTCCCAGCTGGTGGTGATGGGCGCCCATGGCGGCCTCCCAGGTGGAGCCTTCGTCGAGTTCGCCGTCGGAGAGGAAGTTGTAGATCCGGGAGGCGGAGCCCTGGTAGCGCAGGCCCAGGGCCATGCCGACGGCGATGGGGAGGCCGTGGCCCAGCGAACCGCCGGAGATCTCCATGCCGGGGGTGTAGGTGGACATCCCGGACATCGGCAGTCGGGAATCGTCCGAGCCGTAGGTCTCGAGCTCCGCCACGGGAATGATGCCGGCTTCGGCCAGGGCCGCGTAATGCCCGATCGCGTAGTGGCCGGTGGAGAGCAGGAACCGGTCCCGGCCCTCCCATTCCGGGTCTTCGGCGCGGTAGCGGAGCCGGCCGGAGTACACGGCGGCCAGCATGTCCGCCGCGCCGAGGGCCTGGCCCACGTAGCCCTGGCCCTGCACCTCGCCCATGTTCAGGGCGTG
>DIZT01000056.1:3680-6507 GCA_002427975.1 Micrococcaceae bacterium UBA6021
TTCTTCTGTGGTGATCATGCGACGGTCACTGGGTGCGGCGTGCTTTTGGTGGCCTCGTCCGCCAGTTGGCGCTCGCTCTTGCCCCAGGTTTCACGGGTGACGACCGCGGCCCAGAGGCCGATCGCGGCGTAGGCGCCGAAGAGCAGCGCCGGTCCCATCCAGCCGAAGCTGACGAACAGCAGAGTGGTGATGAAAGGGGTGAAGCCGGAGACCATGGCGGAGATCTGGTAGGCCAGCGAGGCGCCCGAAGCGCGGGTCTTGGCCTGGAAGAGCTCCGGGAACCAGGCACCCTGGGCGCCGGCCAGGGAATTCTGGCAGACCGCATAGGAGATCACCAGGGTGGCGATGACGAAGATGAACAGGCCGGTGTTGACCAGGAGGAACATCGGGACGGCGAACAGCACAGCGAAGGCGCAGGACCAGATGTACAGGGGACGGCGGCCGATCCGGTCCGTCAGCCGGGCCCAGGCCTGGGTGGCGAAAATACCGATGGCGGAGGCAATGCTGAGGGCCACGAGGGTCTGGGTCTTGTCAGCCAGGTGCTGGCTGTTCAGGTAGGAAATCATGTACGTGATGGACACGGCGTAGCCGGCTGTCTCGGCGATGCGGAGGCCAATGCCCTTGACGATGTTGCGCCAGTCGGTCTTGAGTACCTCGACGATCGGGGACTTCACAATGTCGCCGCTGTCCTTGACCTCGTCAAAGACGGGGGACTCGGGCACCTTGGACCGGATGATCAAACCGACGGCCACCAGCACGATGCTGGCCAGGAAGGGAATGCGCCACGCGAGTTCGCCGCCCAGGTTAATGCTGACGAGGAAAACGAGGTTCGCGAGCAGCAGGCCCACGGGGAAGCCTGCCTGCACAATGCCGGTGTATTTGCCCTTGGACTTCCAGGGTGCATGCTCGTAGCTCATCAGGATGGCGCCACCCCATTCAGCGCCGAACGCCAGGCCCTGGACGATCCGCACGAAAACCAGCAGTGCGGGAGCCAGCAGTCCCACCTGGCCGTAAGTGGGGAGCAGCCCGATCAGGAATGTCGCCAGGCCCATAAGGACCAGCGAGGCCACCAGAACCGGTTTACGGCCGAGCTTGTCGCCCAAGTGGCCGCCGATGATGCCGCCAATCGGGCGGGCAGCGAAGCCGACGCCGAGGGTGGCGAAGGCTGCCAGTGTCCCGGTGACGGGGTCGCCGGTGGGGAAGAACGCCGTGCCGAAGTACAACGCGGCCGCGGTGCCGAAGCCGATAAAGTCATACGTCTCGATGACGGCGCCAACACCGGACCCGATTGCGACGCGCTTTGCGTCCTTTGTGCCATGTACGTGGCCGCGCATTTTCAGAGCTTCATTGCTCATTGCTGAATCCCTTTCGAAGAGCGGGGACGCTTCCGCACCGCCGCTGTCGACTGTTAACAAATGATATGCCAGTGTGACCCGGGTCATGCATCAATGTCAACAGTCAATGTTTGAGGTTGACTGTTGACATTGAATTAACCTACAGTGATTCACATCACCACCCGCTCGTTCAGAGGATCAACGACGATGTTCAACTCCCGACTCGGCTGCTCGTCCATCAGCTTCAGGCATGAGGACCTGCCGGCCGCCCTGCGTACCATCAGCGGCCTGGGCTTCGAAGAGATCGACCTCGGCGCCCTCCCGGGAGTGTGCGACCACGTCCCGTACAACCTGGATGCACCTGCCGTCACTGCTGTGACCGCTGAAGTCGCCGCCTCCGGCCTGCGGGTCCGTTCCGTCAACGGGGATATCGGAGACCTCAACGCAGTGCTCGACGACGGCGGCGGGCAGGCTGCCCGCGAACGGCACCTGGAGGCGCTGCTCACCCTCACGGCCAATACCGGCGCGAAGGCGCTGGTCCTCCCGTGCGGCGCGCTAAGCCACGAACCGGTCCGGAGCGTTGAGGAGGACCTGGACGAAATTGCCACCCAACTCATCCACGCCGGGCAGCGTGCGGCGGAGTTCGGCGTCGAGCTCTGGACCGAATCCCTGCACTTCCTGCGGTTCTGCTGGAACCTGGAGCGCGCGGAACTGCTGGCGCAGCGGCTGGCGGGTGCCGGCGTCGGAATAGTCATGGACTTCAGCCATATCGTGGCCGCCGGCGAAGATCCGCTGGAGTACCTCGAACGCCACCAAGGCCGGGTTGCCCACGTCCACCTGCGTGATGCGGTGCCGGGCAACATCAACCTCAGCATCGGCAATGGCGATGCGGACTTCGCCGCCGGGCTGCGCGCGCTCGCGGCAAGCGGCTACGCCGGCCACTTCTCCCTTGAACTCGAAACCCGCGACGTCACCCACGACGAACGCCCCGCCACCGCCGCGAAAGCGGCAAGTTACATCACCGACCTCATCTGACCATCGAGTGCTCCGTAACGGCCGTTTTGGACCATCAAAACGGCGCAATTGGAGCACTCGATTCCACCAAGAGACACAACACACCATCCAAGGAGCATCATGAGCACCACCATCCAGCGCACCGCCGTCCTCACCGGGGCAACCTCGGACCGGGGCATCGGCATCACCACCGCACGCCGCTACGCCGCTCAAGGCTGGGCAGTGGTGATCCTGGACCTCGACGGCGAGAAGTCCGCCAAGGTCGCCGCCGACATCGGCAATGAATTCAACGTGCCGGCGTTCGGCCACGAGATCGACGTCGCCAACGAAGGCTCCGTCAACGCCGCCTACGCAGCCGTCAAGGCGGAGATCACTGCCGGCATCCTGCCTCCGGTCGGTGCCCTCGCCAACATCGCCGGCATCACCTCCCCTGTCCCGTTCCTGGAAACCACCCTGGACCTCTGGCACAAGGTGATGGA
>DIZT01000056.1:6652-8182 GCA_002427975.1 Micrococcaceae bacterium UBA6021
CAGCGCGGCGGCGGCGTCTTCGGCAAGGTCCCCTACTCCGCAGCCAAGGCCGCAATCCTGGGCCTCACCAAGGCGCTGGCCCGTGAGATCGGCGCCACCGGAGTCACAGTGAACGCCATCACTCCGGGCGCCGTGGACACCAACATCCGCGTGGGCAGCACCGACGAGCAGGAAGCCGCCATCAACGCGGGAATTCCGCTGGGCCGCAATGCCACCACCGAAGAGGTCGCGGCCGTCATCACGTTCCTGTCCTCCGAGGAATCCGCGTACCTCACCGGAACCACCATCGACATCAACGGCGGAAGCCACATCCACTAACAGCCCCCCGGCGTACGTCAGAGAGACCATCATGACCAAGATTTTCAACAATCCCTCCGAATTCGCGGAAGAGGCCCTGGCCGGCTTCTGCGATGTCCACTCCGGGCTGGTGCGCCAGGTCCCCGGCGGTGCGGTTCGCCGCCACCGTCCCGTCCAGCCGAAGGTGGCGGTCCTCGCCGGCGGCGGTTCCGGGCACTACCCGGCGTTCGCCGGGCTGATCGGTACGGGCTTGGCCGACGGCGCCGTGGTGGGCAACATCTTCACGTCGCCCTCCGCGCAGCAGGCCTACGCCGTGGCCAGGGCAGCGGACTCCGGTGCCGGCGTCGTCTTCACCTACGGCAACTACGCCGGGGACGTGATGAACTTCGGCATGGCCAGCGAACGCCTCGTCGCCGAAGGCATCCAGGTTGAGAACGTCCTGGTCAGTGACGACATCGCCAGCGCGCCGCCGTCGGAATCCGACAAACGCCGCGGCATCGCCGGTGACTTCACGGTCTTCAAAATAATGGGCGCCGCCGCTGAAGCGGGCGCGGACCTGGCCGACGTCGTACGTCTGGGCCGGAAGGCCAACAGCCTGACGAGGACCATCGGCAGCGCTTTCCACGGCTGCACGTTCCCCGGCGCCGACGCCCCGCTGTTCACACTTAAGGACCGGCAGATGGGCCTCGGCCTGGGAATCCACGGCGAACCCGGTCTGTTCGACACAGACCTGCCGTCCGCCAAGGAACTCGGCCAGGAATTCGTGGCCCGGCTGCTGGCCGAAACGCCGCCCGGTGCCGGTGACCGGCTCGCCGTGATCCTCAACGGGCTCGGGTCCACCAAACACGAGGAGCTCTTTGTCCTCTGGCTGACTGTGGCCCCGCTGCTCAGGGACGCCGGCTACACGCTGGTGATGCCCGAGGTGGGCGAGCTGGTCACCAGCCTCGACATGTCCGGGGTCTCCCTTACCATCACCTGGCTGGATGCGGAGCTGGAACCGCTCTGGACGGCGCCCGCCGAAACACCCGCCTACCGGCGCGGGAATGCCGCAATCCAGACCGGTGGTTCCGTTGATGAAACGCCCGACGCCGGTGCCGCGGAGGTTGCGTTTGAAGCCGACGGCGACTCCCGCGCTTACGCCGTCCGGTGCGTCGCGGCGCTCGATGCCGCCGGTCAATCGCTGCATGCTGCCGAGTCGCAACTGGGGGACCTCGACGCCGTGGCCGGCGACGG
>DIZT01000200.1:0-5130 GCA_002427975.1 Micrococcaceae bacterium UBA6021
CGGACGCTTTACAGCCCGCGCCGCGGCGGCCAGAATGGGTCGCACTACAGCCCTGTGCCAGAGCGTGCTGTCACTCAAAGCCTGTCAATCACAGCCTGTCAAGGGAGAGGGGCGCCACCATGAATGACAAAGCGGACGTAGATGAGGCCGACCGGGCGTTGAAGCAGAAGCACCGGGCCATGTGGGCCTCGGGGGATTACCCGGCTCTGGCCAGCGAGTTGGTGCAGGATCTCGGGGCCATCCTGGTTGATGCGTGCGGAATCAAGCCGAAGCAGCGCGTCCTGGACGTGGCCGCGGGCGCAGGCAACGCAGCCATCCCCGCGGCCATGATGGGTGCCCGGGTGGTGGCCAGCGACCTCACGCCGGAGTTGTTCGACGCCGGGCGCCGGCAGGCAGCCGAACGCGGCGTCGAGCTGGAATGGGTGGAGGCAGACGCCGAGGCCCTGCCGTTCGAGGACCACGGCTTTGATGTGGTGACGTCCTGCACGGGCGTGATGTTCGCGCCGAACCACCAGAGGGGAGCGGACGAAATTGTCCGGGTATGCAAACCTGGCGGAACCATTGGCCTGCTCAGCTGGACACCGGAAGGGTTCATCGGGCAAATGTTTGCCGCCATGAAGCCGTTCTCGCCGGCGCCGCCGCCCGGAGCCCAGCCGCCGCCGCTGTGGGGCAGCGAAGAGCACGTCCGGGAACTCTTCGGCGACAGGATCACCGATACCCAGGCGCAAAAGCGCAGGTTGGCGATCCGCAGTTTCCAGCAGCCGGAGGACTTCCTGCGCTACTTCAGGTCCCACTACGGTCCCACCATCTCGGTCTACAAGTTCATTGGCGACGACCAGGAGAAGGCCCGGGCACTGGACCGGGCGCTCACCGAAGTTGCCGATTCCTTTGGCGAGGCCCACGGCGATGCTGTGTGGCAAATGGAGTGGGAATATCTGCTGTTCACCGCCAAGGAGGTCCGGTAATGTCAGGGAATTTTGTGGCCACATCAACTATCAGAATCGATGCCCCGCCGGACCGGGTCTGGCGCGTCATCACCGATCCTGCCGCCGTGAAGGAGTTTATGTTCGGCGCGGACCTGGTGACCGACTGGACCGTGGGCGGGCCCATCGCCTGGCGGGGCGAATGGGAAGGCAAGCCCTACGAGGACAGGGGTGAAATCCTCGAGGTTGCTCCGGGCCGCAAACTCGTCCACACGCACTTCAGTCCGCTCGGCGGCGAGGAGGACAAGCCGGAAAATTACCACACGCTCACCTGGATCCTCGAGGACCAGGCCGGCGCAACACAGCTCACGCTCGCGCAGGACAACAACGCCAGCCAAGACGCGGCGGACCACTCCCAGGGTATGTGGGACATGCTCGTGGCGGACGTCAAACAGATCGCGGAACGCGGCTAGGCAGGACCCGCCGAAACGGGCCTTAAAGAACCAGCGGCCGCCGTCGCGCCTTCCCCACAGGGGACAGGCACGACGGCGGCCGCCGGCGCAGAGCCGCTACTCGGCGTCGTGATCCGTTTCCAGGATCTGGACCAGGCGCTCCAGAGCGTCGTCCGCGCCGGTGCCTTCGGCGCGGAGCACCACAACGTCGCCGTGGGAGGCGCCCAGGCTCATGAGGGACAGGATGCTGGCGGCGTCCATTGCCTCATCGGTAGGCTCGCCTTCGCGGGCGATGGTGATGTCCAGGTCGAACTCGCCGGCGGCTTCCGCGAAGATGGCGGCGGGACGGGCGTGGAGGCCTACGCGGCTGGCGACGGTTGCGGTGCGTTCTGGCATTTTTGCTCCTTTTGTCTTGCGGCGCCTGTTGGTTCAGCGCCGGTGATAGGTAGTGGTTAAGGCCGGGTCAGATGGTTGCGGGAACGCTCCCCACGCTAGCAGCGGTCTCTGGCTGGCGGACGGCCCAGCGCTTGAGCGCAAGGACTGCCAGCGCAGTGACCACGGTCCCCACGAGGATCGAGACTACAAACATCACGAAGTTGTCGATGGCAAAGAAGACGAAGATTCCGCCGTGGGGGGCCTTTGAGCCAACCCCCGAAGCCATCGAGATGGCGCCTGTAATGGCACCGCCGAGCATGCTTGCCGGGATGACACGGAGGGGATCGGCCGCGGCGAAGGGGATGGCACCTTCGGAGATGAAGGATGCGCCCAGCAGCCAGGCTGCCTTGCCGTTCTCCCGCTCAGCCAGGCTGAAGCGCTGCTTGTCCAGGACCGTGGCAAGGGCCATGGCCAGCGGCGGAACCATGCCGGACGCCATGACGGCGGCCATGATCTGCCAGGGTGCCTGGTTTTCCAGCGTTGCGGCGCCGAGGCCGGCCACAGCGAACGAATAGGCAACCTTGTTGACGGGTCCGCCGAGGTCGAAGCACATCATCAGGCCCAGGATGACGCCAAGTGCAATGGCACTCGCTCCGGTCAGGCCGGACAGCCAAGCGTTCAGGCCCTTGGTGATCGCAACGATCGGGCCGCCGAGGATCAGGAACATCAGGCCGGACGCTACCAGGGAAGCAAGCAGCGGGATGATAACCACCGGCATCAGGCCGCGCAGCCAGCGGGCCACGTGCAACTGGCCGATGACGTGTGCGATGTAGCCAGCGAGCAGGCCGCCCACGATGCCGCCGAGGAAGCCGGCGCCCATGAACCCCGCCACCGCGCCCGCCACAAAGCCCGGTGCGATGCCCGGACGGTCAGCTATGGCGTAGGCAATATAGCCGGCAAGCGCCGGGACCAGGAAGCCCAGCGACAAGCCGCCGATCTTGAACAGGACCGCGCCAAGGTAAGCGCCCAGCGGGCCCCACGCGTTATCCGGAAACTCCGTGGGCAGGTTGAAGAGGCTGTTCTGCACCACGATGGTGTCTGCATACTTGGTGATCAGGTAGCCGCCCATCAGGAATCCCAGAGCGATCAGGAGACCGCCGCCGGCCACAAATGGGATCATGTAGCTGACGCCTGTCAGCAGGGCTTTCTTCAGCTTCTGGCCGATGTGCTCGCCCTTTTCGGCGGCTTCGTTCTCTGCCT
The DNA here is from genome assembly GCA_002427975.1 of Micrococcaceae bacterium UBA6021. Classification (GTDB taxonomy): domain Bacteria; phylum Actinomycetota; class Actinomycetes; order Actinomycetales; family Micrococcaceae; genus Arthrobacter. Next base: position 3,011 of record DIZT01000200.1, read on the forward strand.
GCTCCTCGGCGCCGAAATGCGGCACGCGGCGCGCATTCGGGTTGTCCGCTGCCGCCAGGGCTTCCTGGACCATCTTGGCGGGCTCGTCGATGCCCCGCTTCACTGGTGCGTTGATGACGGGCTTGCCGGCAAAGCGCTCCTTGCCGCGGACGTCCACGTCCACGGCAAAGATCACGGCGTCGGCAGCGGCAATGACTGCGGGGTCCAGGGGCTTGGCGCCGGAGGAGCCCTGGGTTTCGACCTGAAGGTCAATCCCCATCTCCTGGGCGGCGGCCACGAGGGAATCGGCGGCCATGTAGGTGTGGGCGATGCCGGTGGGGCAGGCGGTCACGGCGACCAGGCGTTTGGGCCGCCCGGTGGTTGAGCCTGTCGAAACCGCCCCTGCCGAAACCGTGTCGGTGGTTGAACCGGGCGAAACCACTGCGGCAGGCACAGCACTGGCGTGGGCCGCCGGTTTGTCGGCCAGGGCGCCGTCCACCAGTTCCACGATTTCCTCGCGGGAAGACGCGGCGCGCAGGGCTGCCGTGAAGTCCTTTTTGATCAGGGACCGGGCCAGCTTGGACAGCAGCTTCAGGTGCTCCTGGTCCGCGCCGTCGGGAGCGGCGATGAAGAAGACCAGGTCTGCCGGGCCGTCCTTGGCGCCGAAGTCCACCTTGGGGTTGAGCCGGGCCATGGCCAGTGTGGGTTCGATGACCGCTGCTGAGCGGCAGTGCGGGATGGCAATGCCGCCGGGGATGCCGGTGGCGGTCTTCTGTTCGCGGGCGAAGGCGTCGGCGAAGAGGCCTTCAACTTCCGACGCGCGGCCGGTGGCAGCTACTTTGCTGGCCAGGTGCCGGATCACGTCCTCGGGCGTGGTGCCCAGGTTCTGGTCGAGCTCGACCAGTTCAGTGGTGATGAGCGAAGTCACTGTCAATCCTTTCGAAGGGCCGTGATGGTTACGGCGTCCGGGGTGGTTTGGTGGACTGCCGGGACAGTGGAACCCGGCAGGGAAGCGGCGGCGGCACCGTGTGCCACTGCCTGACGGAGGCAATCGGCCGGGGCGGCGCCCTGGCCGTGGGCGAGCAGATAGCCAGCCAGCGATGAATCGCCCGCGCCGACAGTACTGACCGCGGCGACCGGCGGATGCGTGGCCAGCCACGCGCCGTCGGCCGTTACCAGGACAGCTCCCTTGGATCCGAGAGTTGCCAGCACAGCACCCACACCGGAACGCACGACGGCGGCGGCGGCCGCTGCTGCAGCCTCCGGATCCGCTTCAAGTTCGTCTGCGGTGGACGCCGTGGCGAAGCCGGCTGCAGCAGCCAGTTCCGAGAGTTCCTCGGCGTTGGGTTTGAGGAGGTCCGGTTTCCCGGACACACCGTCCGGCGACGTGCCGGAGACTGCGGCGACGAGGGGGCCGCCGGAGGAGTCGACGGCGATCAGCGGGGCACCGCCGTCGGCAGTGGAACGAAGGCGCGCAGTCACCGTGGCGTAGAAGTCGGCGGGGAAGCCGGGCGGCAGGGAACCTGCCAGGACCACCCAGCTGGCGCCGCGGGCGCGCTCCAGCAACAGGGCGATCAGTGCTTCCTGCTGTTCCGCGCTCAGCACCGGGCCGGGCTCGTTGATCTTGGTGGTCACGCCGCCCGGCTCGGTGAGCGCCACGTTGGTACGCAGCGGCTCGTCGATGGGAAGGGCCGCGAACGGCACGCCATCGCGGAGCAGCCCGGCGAGGACGGGATCGCTCTCGGCGCCCGGAAGCACTGCGATGGTCTCCATGCCGGAGGCAACCAGGGCGCGGGAGACGTTGACGCCCTTGCCACCGGATTCCTGGCTGACGGAGACGGCCCGCTGGACTTCACCGCGTTCCAGCGGGCCGGGCAGGGCCACCGTGCGGTCCAGGCTGGGGTTGGCCGTGAAGGTGACGATCATGCGATCACCACGTCAACGCCGGCCTCGGTCAGGGCTGCCGCCAGTTCGGGGCTGGGCTCGTTGTCTGTAATCAAGGTGTCCAGATCTTTCAGGGAGGCGAACTGGACCAGGGTTTCCGCGTCCAGCTTGGAGGAATCGGCCAGCACCACGATGCGGCGGGCCGAATGGACGAAGGCTGCCTTGACGGCGGCTTCTTCAGGATCGGGAGTGCTGAG
>DIZT01000200.1:5263-9778 GCA_002427975.1 Micrococcaceae bacterium UBA6021
CCGCGCACCCGGCCGCCCAGGATCTGGAGGGCGATTCCGGGAGCGCTGGACAGCTTCGCTGCGATGGGAACGGCGTGCGTGATTACCACAAGTTCGGGCGCATCTGCTGGGTTGGAAGGCGCGACGGCGGCACGCCGGGAGAGCAGGTCGGCCAGTGCTTCGGTGGTGGAACCGGCGTCGAGCAGGATGCTGCCGGACTTTGCCTGCGGGATCAGGGCGAGGGCCGCCTGCGCGATGCGCATCTTCTGGTCCGGGCGCTGGACGGTCCGTTCGTTGATGCTTTCTTCGGTGGTGCTGAAGCGGTCGGCGGCCACGGCCCCGCCGTGGACGCGGCGCACGGTGCCGGTGGTTTCGAGTGTGGCGAGGTCGCGGCGGACGGTTTCGGTGGTGATGCGGAAGCGCTCCGCCAGCATGGTCACGCTGACCCGGCCGGTGCCGGCTACAAGCTCGGCGATCTTCTGCTGGCGCTCCTCGGCGAACACGTACCCTCCATTGCGTAAAGTGCTGAATCCGGTGATGTGAAGTCCAGTGACTGGCATCACATGATGTTGAATTACTTGACTTTATCTGCGTCTATGTTGGTTTGTCAACGAAACTCACAAGAACGCAGAATCCCCCCCCGGAGTTTTTGTCCACTTATTGCGGGTTGAATGGCCCGGAAGTCGCAATAAGTGGACAAAAACTCCGGGGGAACGGGGGGCTGAAAAGCCGGGCCGGACCGTGGTGGTCCGGCCCGGCTCTTGGGGTTCCCTGCTGCGGCGCTGTCCGGTCGCGAGTTACAGCCCGCCGTCGCGGCTTTCGTTGCGGGTGATGCGTTCGCCGGTGTTGGGATCGACCACCGAGCGGGTTTGGCTGACGCGTCGGCTGCGGGCCGGCGAAGCCAGGATGAGGGAGGCGATCAACCCGATGACGCCCACGGCCATGAGGATGTAGCCGACCAGGACCTGGTCTACGAAGGGAATCAATCCGGGGGCGACGGCCCAGGCCAGGATAGCTCCGACTGCGATAAGGAAGATGGCGGAACCGATTCTCATGACTTGCTCCTTATGGTTCGAGTCCTTGTGGTGCCGAACTTGGTAAGCATGCTGTCGTATGCTCACGCTACAGCCCGTCGGGGTGCGATTCAATGATTGGGCAGCCGCGGGAGCGGGAGCGTCATGGCTGTTCAGTGGCCTGCCACTGGCTAGGCTGATTCGATGGAGACGGTTGTTTGGTCCAAGCCGGAGGCTGAACGGCCCGGCACGCCACTGCTGGTCATGATGCATGGCTATGGCACGGATGAGTCCCGGATGGTGCGGCTGTTCGAATACCTGCCAGCCGGGTTCACGTGTGCCGCGCTGCGGGCCCCCATGGCGATCGGCGACCACTACGGCTGGTTCCTGCTGGACTATTTCCTGGCCAACAATTTCGCGGATGTCATCACCGCCACCAACCAGGTGCACGCGTGGATCACCTCGGTCAAAGGCCAGCACAGCAGCGTGAGCCTTCTGGGCTACTCGCAAGGAATGGCCATGGCCAGCACGCTCCTGCGCCTGCACCCTGCCGACTACCTGGCAACAGTGGGGCTGTCCGGTTTTGTGCTGGAAAACGAACTGCTGTCGCTCACCGAATCCTTTACGACCCCGCCGCCGTTCTTCTGGGGCCGGGACAAGGCGGACCTGGTCATCAACGAAGACGCCACGGCCTACACCGACGAATGGCTGAACGAAAACACCCAATTGACTGCCAGGACCTACCCCGGCATGGGCCACGCGATGAGCAAGACGGAGATGGTGGACGTCAGCGCCTTCCTCCGCCACTACGTGCTGGGCTGAACTCCATGCCCGGCCGAACTCTGTGCCGGCGGGCGGTGTGCCCGGAATGGCAACCTGAGAAAAAACAGTTGCGCGCCAAATTTGTAAGCGCTTACACTCGTCGTTGGCCCACGCTTGTGGGCCGTTGAACCCATCGGAAAGGGAAGCCGGATACATGCACAAGTGCCAGGCTCCTGCCCGCCCTGCGCTGCCGTTCCCGGACCGCCGGATTGTCAGGCAAGTTGTCAGGCCGTGCCAAGGCGCCCATGATGGAAGAAGACGTTTAACAGCAGCCCAGCGGCCCGTCGTGGTTTTCGCTTTGGCCCCCGGCCGCCCCTGCTGATCCGGCGACACCGTGGCCGCCCCCTGCTCTTGCTTGGACCCCTCCCTGCCGCCTAGCGCTTTCTACCTGCTCATTCACCTTCCGCCTATTTGCCTTCCGCCCCAGTGATATCCGTCCCAGTGACATCTGCCCCTGATATCCGCCCCTGTTGCCCGCCGTCTGAAAGGACACCGAGCATGACTGACGTTCTAAAAACCCAAAACACCGGCTGGACCACCGCCTCCGCGATCCTCTTCGACCTCGACGGGGTCCTGACCCCCACGGCCTCCGTCCACGAACAGGCGTGGAAGGAGCTCTTCGAGGGCTACCTGGCGTCCCGGCCGGACGTGCCCGGCTACAACGAAAGCGACTACTTCGACCACATCGACGGCAAGCCAAGGTTCGACGGCGTCCGGGACTTCCTGACGTCCCGTGGCATCGTGCTCCCCGAAGGCGCGCCTGACAACGGAGCCACCAATCAAGAGTCCGCTGCCGACCCGACCGGGCAGGACCCCGCCAACGCCACCGTGCAGGGACTGGGCAACCGCAAGAACAAGGTCTTCAACGACATCGTCAGCGCCGGCGTCGAGCCGTTCGAAGGCTCGGTGCGCTTTCTCAAAGCCGTGCTGGACCGCGGACTCAAGGTCGCCGTCGTCTCCTCATCCCGGAACGCGCCGTCCGTCCTGAAGGCAGCCGGCCTGAACGGGCACTTCGAAATAGTGGTTGACGGCGTGGTGGCTGCGGCCGAGGGCCTGCCCGGCAAGCCGAGCCCTGCCACCTACCAGTACGCCGCGCAACTCCTGGGCCTGCCCAGCGAAGAATGCGTGGTGGTGGAAGACGCCGTCTCCGGCGTCCAGGCCGGACACGCGGGCCAGTTCCACTCGGTGATCGGCGTCGACCGTGGCGCCGGCCGCCAGACTCTGCTCGACGCCGGGGCCACCAGTGTGGTCAACGACCTCGACGAACTCCTCTAGCTCCCCCCGACAGCCGCCCCGGCTGCACTTTCCAGACAAACTTCCCCTACCCCGCACAACGCCAAAGGACCCCAGCACCATGGCTCTTATCACCGCGGACCGTGAACGGTTCCCCAACACCCCTTGGCAGCTCGTGGAAACACGCCACGAGCCGGGCAGCGCGGGCACCCTCGAGACGCTCTTTGCCCTAGGCAACGGGCATCTGGGCATCCGCGGTGCCCACTGGGCGGCAGCGGACGCCGATCTGCCGGGCAGCTTCATCAACGGCCTCCACGAGATCTGGGACATCAAGCATGCCGAGAACGCGTTCGGCTTCGCCCGGACCGGACAGCGGATCATCTACATTCCGGATGCCAATAACTTCACGGTGGTCATCGACGGCGAGAGCCTCACCCTCGCGGAATCCGCCGTGGTGGACTACCGCCGCTCCGTTGACTTCTCCACCGGCATCTACGAATGCCGCATCACCTGGCGGTGCCGGTCCGGTGCCACGGTGACCACCACCGAACGGCGTGCAGTGGGCTTCGCCGCGCGCGGCAGCCTCGGCATTTCGCTCGAGGTAGCGTCGGACCGCGAGGTTTCCGCCGACGTCACATCCTCCGTCATCAACCGCCAGGACCAGCCTGTGGAGGACCACTCGGCGCATGATCCGCGCCGGGCCGGCCGCCACGCGGGCCGGGTTTTGCTGCCGGTAAGGATCGACGGCGGCGACGGCTCGCTCCGTCTCTCCTGGGAAGCAGCGGAATCCGGGCAGCGCGTCGGTATTGCCGTGGACCACTGGACCTCGGCCGGCCACCAGCCGTTCGAAACCGTGGCAGGCGAAGATGACAGCAGTGTCCGTTATGTCCTGGCAGTCCGTGCTGAGGAGCCGTTCCGGCTGGAAAAGAGCGTCAGCTATGCGGCGGGCCGTGGCGTCCAGGACGCGGAGCGGGACGCGGCGGAGGCCGCCGAAGCCGGGCTCCGGCCTGTGGAGGATATCTTCGCCGAGAGCCGCGAACACTACCGCGCGTACTGGGCCACTTCGGACATCGTGGTGGGCGGCCAGCCCGAACTCCAGCAGGCCATCCGCTGGAACCTGTTCCAGCTGGCGCAGGCCACGGCGCGGGCCGACGTCGCGGGCATCCCGGCCAAGGGCGTCACCGGTTCAGGTTACGAGGGGCACTACTTCTGGGACCAGGAGGTCTACCTCCTGCCCTACCTCACCTACACCAACCCCGTCGGCGCCCGCCAGGTCCTGGAGTTCCGGCATGACATGCTGCCGGCCGCCAAGATCCGGGCCAAGGAGCTCAGCGTCGACGGGGCGCTGTTCCCGTGGCGGACCATCAACGGCCTGGAAGCCAGCGCCTACTACGCCGCTGGCACGGCGCAGTTCCACATCGCGGCCGCCATCGCTTTTGCCACCAACCGCTACCTGTGGGCCAGCGGC
>DIZT01000200.1:9921-10427 GCA_002427975.1 Micrococcaceae bacterium UBA6021
ACGAACGTGATGGCCCGGTTTAACCTGCGCGCCGCCGCAGCCCTGGACCACCCGGAGATCGACGACGCCGAACGCCAGCTGTGGGAGCAGGCCGCAAACCGCATGCAGCTGCCCTTCGACGACGACCTGCAGGTCTACTCGCAGGACAACGACTTCATGACCCTGGAACCGTGGGACTGGACGACCCCCCGGTCCAAGTACCCGCTGTTGCTGCACTTCCACCCGCTGGTCATCTACCGGCACCAGGTGCTGAAGCAGGCAGACACGGTGCTGGCCATGTTCCTGCAGTGGCAGGATTTCTCCGCTGATGAGAAGCGCCGCGCTTTTGATTTCTACGATCCCATCACCACCGGCGATTCCACCCTGTCCGCCTGTGTGCAGGGGATCATGGCCGCCGAAGTGGGGCACCCCGAAGCTGCCCTGGAGCACTTCACGAACGCGGTTTTCATCGACCTGGACGACACCCACGGGAACACCATCGACGGCGTGCATATTGCCTCCACCGG
>DIZT01000017.1:0-187 GCA_002427975.1 Micrococcaceae bacterium UBA6021
CCCTGGTCCTGTTGCGTCATGACCGCGATGACGGCTCCCTTGCCGAAGCCGGCCGAGTTGTCTTGGTCCACCACTGCGCTTCCGGTCTCGATATCGCCCAGCCCGTTTTTGTACTTGGCGATCGCCACCCCCTCGTCCTTCCAGTGCACCAGGTCTGTGCTTGTCAGGTGGTACCACTCGGTGCCGT
>DIZT01000017.1:261-3203 GCA_002427975.1 Micrococcaceae bacterium UBA6021
GTGGTACCACTCGGTGCCGTTCTCCTTCGGATACCCGGCGTTGTAGAGGTAGTAGTAGTGCCACACGCCGTCCAGCAGGATCGGACGCTGCGGATCATTCATCCAGTTCTTCCCGGGCGTGATGTGGTAGCTCGGCCGGAAATCGGACGCCCCCTCGGGCCGGTCGAAAGCTGAAACGGCGGGCGCCGACGACTGTGGTGGAACGCCCAGATCCGCGAGCATGGACTGGACTGCTTCGGAAGTCATGCACTCCGGGCGGGCGACCTCGCCTGATCCTGCATGGACCACCCGGTCCTCCAGGCTGGACCTCACCTCGACGTCATCTCCAATTCGGGCGGCTGCCACCCACCCGTTGGGGCATTCGATGCTCCGCAGGTCCGCCACGCCCTCGGTCCGGATCGGATGCGTCAGCTTCTCAAGAGTGCGGTCACCACCGCTGAGCCAGTAGGAGCCGTAACGCCCCTGGGATTCCTTGGCTTCGGCCTGGGCGTCGGCGATGCCCATGAGCGCCTGCTCGGCCTGGCCTTGGGCAGCCGGACGGTATCCCGCCGCCAGGACCAGCGCTACCGCGGCCAGAACGACCGCGGCCGCTGCTGCCACCACAATCCAGATCGTCCGGGGGCTCAGCATTCCGGGAGAGTACCTCTCTGCGACATGTTTGCGGATCATGCTGGCAAAAGAAACTGCAGGCATTCGCCAACATGGCGGTCGCCGGTGTCGAAAGGGCTTCAAGTCTTCAGCGCCAGCGGGCGTACAAGGTTTTTCACAATTCAACATTCCTGGTTCTGGTGGTGCCGCGAAGCCGCTCCGACCCACGCGGCATTGGCATGCCGGCCCTGAGAAGCGCTGGTCTTCTGACCCCGGCGTGCGAGTCCAGCCCGGATCGCCGTGCGCTTTCCAGAGCTGGGAAGCAGCCTGCCTCATCTATGGCCCGTACATACGGAGGACGGAGGCGCCCGGAATTCCGGGCGCCTCCTCCTTATTACTGCCTAATTACTGCGCTACTTGTAGAGGCCGGCACCGCCGACCTTGACGTTGGTGGGCAGGTACCCGAACGGGCCCAGGCCGTTCTGGCCGAAGGTGCGGTCAACTGCCGAAACTCCGTTGCGGAAGTTGATCTTCACGGTGGGCGAGAGTGACCCGCCGCGGACACCGTTCACGTTGTCGATGAACGACTGGACCAGCCCGCCGGGCTGCACGTAGTGCGAGTAGGCCTGGAACTGGCGGCCGTTCTGGTTCGGGGTAGGTGCCTCCGGGGATTCCTTTGGCAGGTTCAGGTCCGTCGGCGAGGCAAGGGCCAGACCGCTGTTGTTCATCGGCTGGTAGTCGGAACGGACACCGTCGCCTACAAAGCCGTAGACGCCGTCGGGGCCGCGCATTCCGGCCGCGTAGGTGAACTGGTGACTGATGGTGAACAGGTAGTACTTGTTCTTGCCGTTCTCGTTCTGGATGAAGATCTGCGGACGTTCCGTCTGGTCGTTGACGCAGTTGGCCGACAGAATGGGCGGCAGGAAGGACCACTTGGTGAGGTCCTTGTTGTCCGCCACGGCCAGGCCCACGTTAGCGGTCTGGTAGTAGGCTCCGGTGCTGTTGACCTCGTTGAGCTTCTCGGCGTTGGGGTCGCCGGGCTGGTAGCCCAGGTCCTCGTCCTTGCACTTGTAGTCGCCCCGCTTGCCGCCGGTGTTGCCTTCGAAGACCATGAAGGTCTTGCCGGGCTGCGCCGGGTCTTCGAATGTGTACGGGTCGCGGAAGGCGAAGCCCGGGTTCTGGGCCTTGTTCTGGTACATGACGCCGTCCGGCTCGAGGAGCTTGGTGTGCTCGAAGCCGTCGAAGCTCACGCCGTTCTGGTCGGCGTGGATGTTGCCCAGCGCCTTGGCGATGGCTGCGTCCGGGGCGATGCCGCCGCGGCCGGCGTTCCGTTCTGCCACATCGTAGAACGTGGTGGCGGTGTAGAACACGTTCACGTGGTCGCCCTGCATCAGGCGGGTGGAACCGGACCATTCGGTGTTGCCGATGGAGGTGTTGGGCAGGAACAGGTGTCCGCCGTAGTTCCACTTGTCCTTGGCCGGGTCGGCGTTGGTCTTGCGGAAGAAGTAGCCGATCCGGGCGTTCCAGTGGCGCTGGTCGAAGCCGTAGCCGGCGTTGCGGTCGGCAACGAGGGAGAAGATGACGTCCCAGCCCTTGTAGCTGATCTGGTTGGCGTTCTCGTCGGTCAGGGACCAGGTGTCCCAGACCCAGACGTCGTCGTTCATTTTCGGGAAATCCTCGGGGATTTCCGGCATGGTGACGTCCGGGCTCATGGAGTTCTGGCCCGGGGCCACGTTTGTGCTGCTTTGGGCCATGATCTGCTTGGCGTCGGCGCGGGTCCATTTGGAGGTGAAGTCCGCAGCCGGATCCTGGGCCTGCTGGGTGTGCTTCGTGGGCAGGGGGAAGCCGGGCGTCGGGGCCGGCATCTGCTGGGACGGCGGCGGATCCGAGGGCGCGTTTGCCTGTGCCGACGGGACGGCAAGGAAGGCAGAGGCCGCTACGGCCGTCGCCAGTGCTGCTGCGGCGACAGAACACCACCGCAGCCTCCGGGGTGTATTGGGGTGATCGTGCATTTTTTGCTCTTCTCGCGGAGTTGAGACTATTCGTGGAAGACGGGCGTGTGCCCTTATTCCCCGAAACTCCGACAGTCCCGACGTCACCGCAGGCGTCATCGAGGGCGCCGTTGCGTCGAGGGGACGGGACCTGGGTAGGGCCCCGCCTAGTGGCCCGGGAGGGTATTGACTTCCTGGACGTTCAACACCGTAGACAGCGCGGGCGAAGATTCAAAAACACATTTCAGACACCAAAGAGGCTCCGAACGTGAGTCATGTAAGCGCTTGCATACTCTGCGCGCGCGTGCCACGCCCCCAGTGTTGAGTCAAATGTTACAATTGGTCAAGCGTTTAATCAGATTG
>DIZT01000129.1:0-4145 GCA_002427975.1 Micrococcaceae bacterium UBA6021
GCCCGGTGCGCGAAGAAGAGCGACAACTCGCGCACGGACGAGGCCGGCCGCTGGATCCGGTACTCAATGGACAAAGGCGTGCTGGCCCCGGCCTGACGTGGTGGGTGCCGGGCGCGCCTGATGCCCGTCTGCCCGACCACACAGCGGCGGCCCGGAAAACGGTGAGTTTTGCGTAAAAGGATCGTTACGCACAGACCGGCAGGCGGAAACATCGGCGGCGGAAGATAGGCCTATGCCAGTCTCCCAGCGGCCGAAAGGATCTGTCCGTGATCACCAAGAACCTTTTCCTGCAGGGCATCTTCCCGTTTGTGGGCACGGGGCTGGAAAAACCCGTCCCCATCCACCGCGAACTCTCGCACTACGTTCCCGACGGTGTCATCAACCAGACGCTGTATTTCCGGGGCGGCAACTCCAGCAGTGAGCTCATCACAGTGGTGCTGATGCGCAACGGCGTGCCCATGCGCTATTTCCCCATCGGCGCCAAAAACGAAGTCCATGTGCCGCTGCGGGTGGTGGAGGACATCGACGGCGGCTCGGTGGTGGAGCTCTATCTCGCCGCCCCGGATGGTGTTGGGGGATCCGTGGTGGTGGACCTCGGCATGGTGGAGCACTGATGACCAGCGTGCTGGACCGGCCGCAGGGCAGGCACGCAGGCGCCGCGGCCCGCCGTCGGCTGGTGGTGGTGGGCAACGGGATGGCCGGCGCCCGGGCGGTGGAGGAGATCCTCGCCCGCCGTGGCGCGGACCAGTTCACCATCACCATGTTCGGGGACGAGCCGTACGGAAACTACAACCGGATCATGCTCAGCCACGTCCTCTCCGGCGAGGAAAGCGACGCCGACATCTTCCTGAACGCCCTGTCCTGGTACCGCGAGAACAGCATCACCCTGCACGCCGGCGTCGGCGTTGACCGGATCGACAAATTCACCAAGCATGTCTTCTCCAACGACGGCCGCGTGACCCCGTACGACACCCTCATCATCGCCACCGGCAGCCGCTCCCACATGCCGCCGATGGACGGGCTCTACACACCAGGCGGGTCCGTGAAGCACGGTGTCTTCGGGTTCCGCACCATCGACGACACCCGCAGAATGGTCCAGCACGCGCAGCAGGAGCACCACCGGCGGGCGGTGGTGATCGGCGGCGGCCTGCTCGGTTTGGAGGCGGCCTATGGCCTGAAAAGCCACGGGATCGAGGTGGAGGTGGTCCACTCGGGCGGGCACCTTATGAATGCGCAGATGGGGCCCGACGGCGGCGCGGTGCTGCGCAGGAGCGTGGAGGCCCTGGGTATCCGGGTGCACACGTCCAGCCGTACCACTGCTGTCCTCGGTACGGACCGGGTCACCGGCGTCAGCCTCCGCGACAGGGACGACATCGCGTGCGACATGGTGGTGGTGGCCGCGGGGATCCGGCCGAACGTGGACGTGGCCGTCCTGAGCGGGCTGCCGGTGGAGCGGGCCATCGTGGTGGATGACCGGCTCCGGGTCCAGGACGAAGACGACATCTACGCCGTGGGGGAGTGCGTTCAGCACCGCGGCGAGGTCTACGGACTGGTGGCGCCGCTGTGGGAACAGGCCGTGGTGCTCGCCAACCACGTGACCGGCGCCGATACGTCCGCGGCCTACCTCGGCTCGCGGACCGCCACCAAGCTGAAGGTGGCCGGCGTCGACGTGGCATCCATGGGACTGCACGGCCCCGAGCTCGACACGGACGAGCACATCGTCTTCTCGGAGCCCAGCCGCGGCGTGTTCAAGTCCATCGTGGTCCGCGACAACAAGATGGTGGGCGCCACGCTCCTGGGGGACAGCCGGAAGGTGGCGTACCTGACGCAGGCCTACGACCGCGGGCTGCCGCTGCCGGAGGAGCGGATCGCCCTGATGTTCGACGTCGGCGGGCCGGGTGAGGACGTGGGTGTGGCCGAGCTCGACGACGGCGCCCAGGTCTGCAACTGCAACGGCGTCAGCAAGAAGGCCCTGGTGGACGCCGTGAAGGGCGGCTGCACCTCGGTTTCCGGCGCCATGGACGCCACCCGGGCGGGCAAAGGCTGCGGTTCCTGCAAACTCCTGGTCAAGCAGGTGGTGGAGTGGGCCGCGGACGGCGCAGTTGAGGAGGACCCGGCCGCCAGCTACTACGTGCCGGGGATCCCGCTGGACAAGCCGGCCCTGATGACCGCCATCCGCAAGCAGGGCCTGCGCTCGGTGTCCCAGGTGTTTACGGCTTTGGCTCCCGGCAGCGCCGAAGACGCAAAGTCCAAAATGGGCCTGGCCTCGCTGCTGAAGATGATGCTCGCGGACCGGTACATCGACGAACGCGACGCCCGCTTTATCAACGACAGGGTGCACGCCAACATCCAGCGCGACGGCACGTTCTCCGTGGTCCCGCAGATGAAGGGTGGCGTCACATCGGTGCAGCAGCTGCGCCGGATCGCCGACGTCGCCGAAAAGCACAAGGTACCCCTGATCAAGCTGACCGGCGGGCAGCGGATCGACCTGCTGGGGATCCCCAAGGAGGACCTCCCGCAGGTGTGGGCCGACCTGGACATGCCCTCCGGGTACGCCTACGGCAAGAGCTTCCGCACAGTGAAGACCTGCGTGGGGAAGGACTTCTGCCGTTACGGCACCGGCGATTCCACCAAGCTGGGCATCGAGATCGAGTCCCGGTTCCAGGGCATCGAGTCGCCGGCCAAGCTGAAGCTGGCCGTGTCCGGCTGCCCACGGAACTGCGCGGAATCGCTGGTCAAGGACGTGGGTGTGGTGGCTGTGGAAGGCGGCCGCTGGGAACTCTACGTCGGGGGAGCGGCGGGGGCCCATATCCGCAAGGGCGACCTGCTGGCCACCGTGGACGATCCGGAGGAGGTCAAGCTCCTCACCGGCCGCTTTATGCAGTACTACCGGGAGCAGGCCAACTGGCTGGAACGGACGTACGCCTTTGTGCCGCGGGTGGGCATCGAGCACCTCCGCGCGGTGATCGTGGAGGATTCCGAAGGCATCGCCGCGCAACTGGACGCCGCGATGCAGGCCTCCGTGGACAGCTACGTGGACCCGTGGAGCGAACGCGACGATCCGCTCACGCCGGGCCAGTTCCGCACCTCCCTGCCCCTCACCGTCCTGCCCCAGGTACCGGTCCGATGAGCGCCGATCCGACAGACGCCAGCGAAGTCAGCACCGAGCCTGTCAGCACCAAAAGCCACACCCTGGGCCCCGTGGACCAGATCCCGTTTGGCGAAGGGCGTGCCTTCGGGGTCGACGGCGAGCAGGTGGCGGTCTTCCGGCTGAGGGACGGAACCCTGCGCGCGCTGTCCGCCGTCTGTCCCCACCGGGGCGGTCCCATCGCGGACGGAACCATCGACCGGCAGGTGGTGATGTGCCCGCTGCACCAGCACGCGTTCAGCCTGGAAACGGGCTGCTCCAGCACCGGTGCCGAACCTCTGCGCACGTACAGCGTCCAGGAGGATGCTGAACAGAATATTGTTCTGGAGTATCCCCACATACGTGGCAATAGTTTGGCTTAACCGGGCCCGAGTGTAGCCCGCGTCACTTGCTGTGGTTCGGATCTTGTACGATGGACAGGCCGCGCGAACCTTCGACGCCTGAGAGTTTTTGTCCACATAAGTACCCCACATGCGGGATCATCCCGAATTATCTGGACAGAAACTCGGGGCTTCCGGTGCCGGCCAATCCCCTACCCACAAGGAATTGTTGTGCCTCAAAGTACCCCCACAGAACTCGAGAGCCCGACGGCGCAATCCGCCGTCGTCGACTCCACCCTCAGCGCCGAGGGCTACAAAAAGACCCTGAGCGGCCGCCATGTGACCATGATTTCGATGGGCGGCGCCATTGGCGTCGGCCTCTTTATGGGTGCCGGAGGCCGGCTGGCTTCCACCGGCCCCGCGCTGATCTTCTCCTACGCCATCGCCGGCGTCATCGCTTACCTGCTGATGCGCGCCCTCGGTGAACTGATCATGTACCGCCAGACTTCGGGATCCTTCGTCAGCTACTCGGGCGAAATGTTCGGCAAGAAGGGCGCCTTCCTATCCGGCTGGATGTACTTCATCAACTGGGGCATGACCGGGATCGCGGAGCTCATCGCGATCGGCCTGTACTTCCAGTTCTTCTTCCCCAACGTTCCGGTGGAAGCTTCCGCCAT
>DIZT01000129.1:4194-6054 GCA_002427975.1 Micrococcaceae bacterium UBA6021
GGCGCCATTCTGATCTTCCTGGCGGTGGGTACCTTCATGGTGGTCACCAACGCCAAGGTGGGCGTCGGTCATGCCTCGGTGGCCAACCTCTTTGACGGCGACGGCGGGATGTTCCCCAAGGGCGCCCTCGTGATGGTCCTGGTCCTGAACGCCGTCATCTTCGCCTACAACGGCATCGAACTCGTCGGCATCACCGCCGGCGAGATGCAGAATCCCAAGCGCGAAGTGCCCAAGGCGATCCGCGCCGTCGTGCTCCGCATTGTGGTGTTCTACGTCGGTTCCGTTCTTCTTCTGGCCATGCTGCTGCCGTCCGACCAGTACAAAGCCGGCGTCTCACCGTTCGTCACCGTCTTCGGCCAGATGGGCCTGGGCTGGGTGGGCGACGTGATGAACATGATCGTCATCACCGCGGCGCTGTCTTCGTGCAATTCAGGCCTGTACTCGATCGGCCGGGTCTTCCGGACCATGGCCAACAACGGCCATGCCCCGCAGTGGCTCACGAAGATGTCCTCGCGCCACGTTCCGTATGCGGCCATCCTCGCCATCGCGGCTTTCTACCTCGTGGGCATCCTGCTGAACATCTGGCTGGGCGGCTCGCACGCCTTCGACCTCGCGCTCAACACGGCGTCCATCGGCGTGATCTTCACCTGGGGTGCCATTTTCGCCAGCCAGATCGCGCTGCGGAAGAAGAAGGGCCGGGTCTCCAGCCTGCCCATGCCCGGCGCGCCGTGGACCAGCTGGGCCGGGCTCGTGGCGCTGCTGGCCATCACCGTGCTGATCGGCTTCGACACCATGACCAGCGAAACCGGCGAGGTGTTCATGCTGGGACTGTGGACCCTGGCCACCATCCCGTTCTTCGCCCTGGTCCTGTGGCTGGGTTGGCAGAAGGTCAAGCACAACGAGCCCAAGAGCGAACTCTTCAGCTGACGCTTTCCGCTTCAGCAGTCGGACGCTAAGAAGTCCGACGTCGGCGGGTCACCCTTTCGGGGGCGGCCCGCCGTCGTCGTCGGTTGAGCCCGTCGAAACCCCCATCGATTGCTCCGTAACCGCCCTTCTGGAGCCTCAAAAGGGCCATTACGGAGCAATCGATGGGGTCAGGTTCCGGCTTTGAGGTGCCGGGCGAAGTGGTCCTCGATCCGCTGCCACGCCTCGGGGGAGGACTCCGGGTCCGGGCCGATGCCCATGACGCGCATCAGCGGCCGTAAAACTGCCGGGCCCAGGTCAGTTTCGTTGAGGAACGCGTGCCCGGCAGTTGGAAATTCCTTGACGCTGTGTTCGATGCCGAGGTTGTTCAGGGCGGTCTCGAGCTTGTCAGCCGCGCCCTTGAGGGTGATGTCCCGGCCGCCGAAGTTGGCCACGATGGGGCAGGCGCCACGGAGGGATTCCTCAAGATTGCCGGGCAGACGTCCGTAGTTGACCGAGGCCGCGTCGAAACCGTCGCGTGCCACGAGAAGTGCGAATCCGCCGCCCATGCAGAACCCGATCACGCCGGTCTTGCCCGTGGACGGCGGCGATTTGGCCAGCCAGGTCCGGGCTGTCGCCAGGTCTGTGAACGCGCGGCCGCTTCCCCTTCCCATGCTCCGCATGGTGCTGACCAGGCAGCGGCGCGGGCCCCCGTCGCTGAACAAATCCACCGCCAATGTCAGGTACCCGGCGCGGGCCAGCCGGTCAGCGTGCCCGCGCACCAGGTCGTTCAGTCCGAAGGCCTCGTGGATCATCAGGACTGCCGGAAACGGGCCGGGTCCGGAAGGCGTGGCGAGGTAGCCGCCCAGCGAGGGCGACCCGCCGGAAGCAGCACTCTCGGCACTCAGGTCCACGTACGTCATGGGCCAAGGGTAGCCGCCGCCGTCGATCCCCTCC
>DIZT01000129.1:6142-8343 GCA_002427975.1 Micrococcaceae bacterium UBA6021
TCGATTGCTCCATATGGGCCCTTATGAGGCCTCAAAAGGGCCGTGGGCCCACGCCGGCAGGGTTCCCTGGCCGAGCTTGCGAGGCGAGGGGGCCGGTGGGGAGCAATCGACGGGGGGAGACAAAAGAACGGCGGCGGACCCCCCATGGGAATCCGCCGCCGTTCGGCTGTGGAAGGACTAGTCCTTGACGGTGTCCTTGACATTTTCGCCGATCTTCTTGGCGTCAGCCTTGACCTGGTCCGCCTGGCCTTCGGCTTTGAGTTTGTCATTGTCCGTGGCGTTTCCGGCCGCTTCCTTGGCCTTGCCGCCCAAATGTTCCGCTTCGTTACCGATCTTGTCTCCGAGGCCCATAGTCTCTGGCCGCCTTTCGTTTCCCGTTGATCAAACAATGCCTTTTTAGCCTACACAAAGCATGCTTACCATTTCAAGGGACCCTCGAAATCAGCTGCCTGTCGAATGTCCGCGCCCCCGGCTAGGCTCGATGCATGGAACACAGCACAAACCTGACCCAGCACATCCATGCCACGCCGGAAAAGGTCTGGGCTGTCATCTCGGACATCCCGGGTTCCGCCGCCACCCTGTCCGGCATCGACGCCGTGCAGATGCTCAGCGACGGGCCCTACGGTGAGGGGACGCGCTGGAAGGAAACGCGGACCATGATGGGCCGGGCGAAAACCGTGGAGATGTGGGTGGGGCAGGCCGATCCGCCCCGCAGCACCACGATCAAGGCCCTCCAGGGCGGCGCCGATTACACATCGCGCTTCAGCCTTGCCGAGCGCGACGGCGGGACGGACCTTACGCTGACCTTCGGCGCCGACGTCGTCAAGCCCACGGTGCTCAGCAAAATCGCCATGGCCCTTTTCGGCAGGCTGGGCATGAGCATCACGCGCAAGGCACTCGCCAAGGATCTGGCGGAAATCGCGGCCAAAGCGGAATCGCTCTAGTGGCGGCAAAGAGTTCCAAAGTAGCGGCGCCGCGTCTCTCGCCGGTCAACCTGGAGGATATCCGGGATGATCCCGCCCCGGACTTCCGGCGTGGTGAAAGGTACGACGGCGTCCGGTACAGCCGGGCGGCCGCCGACGGTCTGGAACTGAGCGGCACGGATTTCGCCGAGTGTGAGTTCCAGGGCGTCTCCTTCAATGACACCCAGCTCCGCGGCGCCACCTTCCGGGACTGCATCCTGTCCGAGCTGTACGCGCCGGTGTTCCGGGCCGCCCGCTCCACCTGGCGGGACGTACAGCTGAACAACCCCCGGCTGGGCTCGGCGGAGATGTATGAGACCGGCTGGCAGTCTGTCCGGATCGACGGCGGCAAGCTGGACTTCCTCAATCTGCGCGGGGCCAAGCTGACCGACGTCGTCATCAGCGACTGCATCATCAACGAACTGGACCTCGGTTCCGCCGCCGGGACACGGGTGGCGCTGAAGAACTGCACCATCGGAACCCTGGATCTCACCGGCGCGCGGCTGAAGGACTTCGACCTTCGCGGCACGGATTTCCGGACCATCAGCGGCCTCGGCAGCCTGGCCGGCGTGGTGATCGACGACTATCAGCTGAGCCTGCTTGCCCCGCTCCTGGCCGGGCACCTCGGCGTCGTGGTCCTCTAACCTCCGAGGGGCTGAGTAGGATTTCCCGGGTGACCCTCTTTGAACCCATCACCCTGACCGGCCGGCACGTGATTCTCGAGCCGTTGAGGCGGGATCACCACGATGGTCTGGTGGCGGCCGCGAAGGACGGCGAACTGTGGAGGCTCTGGTACACCTCCGTCCCCACGCCGGACGGGATGGCACCGGAGATCGACCGCAGGTTGGCCCTCCAGGAGCAGGGGTCCATGCTGCCGTTCACCACCCGGCTGATCGATCCCGCAACGGGCGGCCCGGGCCGGATCATCGGGATGACCACCTACATGAATATCGACGCCGGCACGCCCCGCGTGGAGATCGGCTCCACCTGGAACGCGGCGTCAGTCCAGGGCACCGGCACCAACCCGGACTCCAAGCTCCTGCTCCTCCGGCACGCCTTCGAAACCCTTGGCTGCCCTGCGGTCGAATTCAGGACGCACTGGCTGAACCACCAGTCACGGGAAGCCATTGCCAGGCTGGGCGCGAAGCAGGACGGCGTATTGCGCAGCCACTCGCGGACCAGCGACGGCGTGCTCCGGGACACGGTGGTGTTTTCGATCCTGGAACACGAGTGGCCCGC
>DIZT01000129.1:8563-8825 GCA_002427975.1 Micrococcaceae bacterium UBA6021
ATGGCGCCGCGGAACCCACGCCATGGTCCGCAAAGGCACCCGTAACGTCGACAAAGGAGGATCCTGTTCCGCCGGCGACACCAGCGATGACAGCGTTGAGCGCGTCGACCATGGGGTTGGCAACCGGAGCGAACGGGTGGTCAGGGGCGAAGAGGCGCGGATAGCCCGTCAGAACGATCTTGGCGTTGGGTGCCTGGTATCGGATGGCGCCAACCATTGTTGCCAGGGAAGAGGCCAGCGTGCCGTCCGTCAGTTTTGCCTG
>DIZT01000308.1:0-2261 GCA_002427975.1 Micrococcaceae bacterium UBA6021
CGCCGAGGATACCGCCGCAGTCCCCGGCCGCCTCCTTCCAGGCCTACCCGCAGACTCCTGCCGAGCGCCAGGCCCGGCGTGAAAAGCGGGACCGCCAGAACATCAACGTCACCCTGTATGTGGCCAGCCTGCTACTGGTGGCTGCCGCAGCACTCTTCATCGGAACGAGCCTTCCGCCCATGTTGCGCTTTGCCGGTGTCTGCGCCGTTACTGCACTGTTCTATGGCGCGGGATTTGCGCTGTATGCCCGGGTCCCGCGGCTGAAGCCGGCGGCTGTGGCGTTCACCGGCACCGGCCTTGCACTGGTCCCCGTGACCGGCTTGGCACTGTACAACTTTGCGCTGCACAGCGGCCCGGCGGCCTGGCTGATCACGTCACTGATCGGTACTGCTGCTTATGTTGCGGCGGCCGTACGGCTGGAGAGCAGGGTCCTCGTATACCTGTCCCTCACATTCGTGGCCTCCACGGCCTTCTCCGGCGTTTCAGTCCTTGGTGGGGCGCTCGTCTGGTATTTTGTTGTGCTCATAGCCGTCGCCGTGGTGCTGACCGGCCTTGCCCTTGCCCGGCCGGGCTGGCTGCCGCCGGTCTATGTCAGGCCGCTGATGGTCTTGCATCCGTTGGTGGTACCCACGGTTGCCGCCGCTGCCACCTGTGTACCGCTTCTCCTTAATAAGGCGGAGTACGCGCTGGTGATCGGCATGTGTGGAATCTATTTCGCCCTGATGGCTGCTGTTCCGGGGCGGTTCCGGCTGATCAATTTCTACGCGGCACGGGCCGCCCTGACAGTAGCAGCCGCCGTCGGGATCTGGCACCTGACCGGCCGGGGGAGCGACGCGCTGCTCGCGGCCGGCGTCCTGTTCGCCGCCCAGGTAATGGGGCTGGCCCTTCTGTCCGCCAGGCTGACGGTGTGGTTCCCCGAGCCGCACCAGGCTGACCCGTCCGGCGTCGGCAACGGCCCCGGTACCGTCGGAGGACGCTGGCAGGTTGATGCCGGGGCGACGTTTGCTCTCCAGCTGGCGGCCACGGGGGCGTTCGGGGCCGAAGGAGTTGCTGCCGGATTCTTCCGAGGCCTTGTCTATGGCGCAATCGAAGCGGGCGGCCGCGTGCCTTTGTGGATACCGATCGCATTGTCACTGGCAACAGGCATGGTGCTGGCAGTCAGGTGGGCCGGCAGGGCCGAATGGGCGCCGGTGGCCGCGCTGGCCTTGGCCGGGATCGCTTCGCCTTCGATGGGCGCGTGGCCGCTCGCCGGCATGCTGGTTCTGGCCGCCGGCTTCTGGGCGATCCGCGGGCTTTACGCGGCCGGCACGTTCCGTGGCCGGTTGGTTCTGGGAGCCCGGTTGGCCCTCACGTTTGCGGTCCCCGTAACGGTCGCGGCCGTGATGGATAACGGTCCTGGACGGGCCTTGGCGTCCGTGTTCGCCCTGTT
Organism: Micrococcaceae bacterium UBA6021; assembly: GCA_002427975.1. Classification (GTDB taxonomy): domain Bacteria; phylum Actinomycetota; class Actinomycetes; order Actinomycetales; family Micrococcaceae; genus Arthrobacter. The sequence continues at coordinate 1,430 of DIZT01000308.1, forward strand.
GGTGGCGTTGGTGTGCCAGCAACTCCTCACTGCACTCCTGGAGCGTGCCGGCGTGCGGACCTTGGCGCCGGAGGCCACCCTGGGAGTCTTCGCTGCCGGGGGTGCGCTGGTCCTGATCGGGCTGCCGTTCTTAGAGACCTCGCCGGACCACGGCCTGACGGCCGCCGGCCTGTTCATCCAGCTAGCTGCCGCCTTGGTTATCGGGGCACTGGTGGTTCCACGGCCCGTCACCGAACGGGACTGGGCCGCAACAATGTGGGAGGCCTTGCCCATTGGCATGTCCGTGGTGGCCGCGACGGTCGCGTTCCGGGCAGTTTCACAAGGCGCCGGAAATGTGGCGCTGCTCTTGGTGGTGGCGTATCTGCTTATCACGGCGATGCGACTGCGCCTCCGCCAACACCGCTGGGCCTACTGGTGGTTCGCGCGGGCGGCCGCCACGGTCCTAGCCCTGACAGGCTTTCACCAGCTGCAGCATGACGGGGGCCCGGTGGTCATCGCGGACGAAGTGGTCCGTCCCGCTATGGTCCTCGTGACGGTGCTGGCACTCCAACTGTGCCTTCCGCTGGCAGCTGCCATCCGCCGTCGTGCTCCGCGGGGGATTCTTGTTGACGCGGGCGCCCTGCTCCTCGTCCAGCTCGCGGGCAGCGCCAGCCTTGCGCAGGCAGGTTCCGCTGACTGGCAGGGAACCTCCGCTGCAGGACTCGTGGCCCTCGGCGCCGCGGCCTCGGGGTACCTTCTCCGCCGGGAAACCGGTGCTGTGTGGCTGGCACCGTTCTATATCGGTGCACTGCTGGCCTTCAGCGACGGCGATCTGCTTCGGGTGGAACTCATC
>DIZT01000308.1:2382-8642 GCA_002427975.1 Micrococcaceae bacterium UBA6021
TTGGTCCTCAGCTACGACATCACCGCGTCACCCACTGTGGTTTCGGTGACCTTTGCCCTGGTCCTCGCTGCCCAGCACACCGTCCGATGGGTGATGCGCTCACGGCTGGCTGACATCCCTTTCCAGCAGGCCGCAGTCTGGATCACCCTGGCTGGGCAGGCATTGCTGCCGCTCGCATATGTGACGAGGCAGGGCGGCGTGGGGCTGCTGGCGCAGGACGTCGACGGCGGCCGCTGGGTAGTGCTGCTTGAACTGCTGCTGCTCCTGGTCTCTGCAGTGGTGGCCAGGAAACTCTTCAGTGCCCGCGGAGCCTTGTACTTCACTGTGTACGCCGCGCTGTTGGGCGTGCTCGCCCTGGGCCCGCTGTTCACCTTCGGCGGGACGTTCCTGGTGTTCCCGGTCCTGAGTCACACCGGAACTGCCGTGGCGCTGCTGGCTGTTGCGCTGCTCGCCGCCGCTGCCGGCATCTTGCGACAGCGGCAGAACGGGCCCCAGCAGAACGGGCTCCGGCAGAACGCTGGGGCCGTGGACATCGAACACTGGCTCTGGCTGGTCACCGCTGGCTCGTTTGCCGGTGTCGGTCTGCTGATCTCGCCGTTGGCCGCGGACTGGGTGACAGGTGCGGCTGTGCTGGTTCTGTCAGCCGTGTGCTTTACCGCGTCACACGTCGAGGGTCTGCCGGTCCTGTATCCGCCGGCAGCCTTGGCAGCGGTCGGCGGCTCGGTTGTCTTAGCTGCGGAAGTGTATCCGGAGGTCCCCGGCGTCTGGGGCGGATTCCTGCCGTGGCTGACCGGCGCGGGCGTGGCTTCGGCCGCTCTGTATGCGGTGCGGCTCATCCGCAGCGGCCCGCTGCAGGGTGATGCGGTGCGTCGCTGGTCACTGGCGGGAGCCGCGTTCCTGGGTCTGATCCTCGTGGCCGTGGCCGGTATCCGGCACGATGCAACTTCCTGGACGGCGGCAGCCGGGTTGGCCGCCGCCGTCGGAATCTCCTACCGTGAGGCGCCCGAATGGGCGCGACGGATCGCCTTGGAGGTGGGTGCGTTGCTGCTGACCGTTGCCGTCCAGCGGGCGGCCATCTTCGAGCTTGACGGGCAGGGCGGTGGCACGGCTTTGCTGTCAACCAACCTTCCCAGTCCGTTCTGGGTGGTTCAGTGGTATGTGGTCCTGGCGGCCCTCCTCGGCGCCTTTCGGTACCTCTCCGGCAACCAGACGGCAGGGCGATTCCTCGTGGGCGCGGGGTCTGCATTGCTTTCCCTGACCGGCCTGGGCGTGGTGTTCGGCGGTGCCGCCGGGCAACAACTGTGGGTTCTGGTGCTACTCGCCCTGCTGCTCGTGGCCGGCCTTGGCCTGGGGGAGCGGCTGTTTGTCTGGTGGGGCGCGGCGGGGGTGGCAGCCTGCATTCTGTGGGCGATGCGGCAGTACACGTTCCTGCTGCTGGCATTCATCGCCGTCGGGCTGATCGTCTTTGCCGTCTGGCGCCTCAACAGGGGGACTGCGGGTGAGGCGCCGGCCGCCGGGCCGGAGGTCCAGCCGGACCCCGAGGACAATCCGCAGTCCCGAGGCGGCAGGGAACCGTCCCGCCGGCACTGATACTGTTGCTGGCAGCGAGAGGAGTACATCATGGGATGGCTGATTTTTCTGATCATCGCGGTTGCCGTGGTCGCCGGAGTGTTCTGGGCCAAGAAGCATTTCCGCAATGAGATTGACCGCGCCAAGCGCATCAACCGGGCAAACAAGAACCAGTAGCAGGGCAGGCTGGCCTCCACCGGGCGGGCCTCCGCTGGCCGTGGTCAGCCGGGCGGGCCTCCACCGGCCAGCGATTTCCTGGCCCTGCTGAGCGCCTGGTACCAGTAAAACGATTGCTTGGGAGTTCGCTCCAGGGAATCGAAATCCACGTGCACCAGGCCGAAGCGCTGTGAGTATCCTGCAGCCCATTCGAAGTTGTCCATCAGGGTCCAGACGTAGTAGCCGCGGAGGTCCACGTCGTGGGCAATTCCGCCCGGAGCCGTCGCGTCCATGGCGTGCCGCAGATGGCCCGCAATGTAGTCGATCCGCTGCCGGTCCGGGATAGGGCCCCTCACATGATCGGGTTCCGGGAAGCTGGCGCCGCTTTCGGTGATGTACAGCGGAGGCAGGTCCTCCTTATAACGGTCCTTGAGTTCGCGCAGCAGGATTCCCAGATGCTCCGGAGCCACCGGCCAGCCGAAGCCTGTGGTGCCGTATTCGGGAAACGGCTCCTGGTGGAACGGAACCCGCACCATGGCCTCGGCCGGCCCCGTGGGGCTTTCGGCAGGACCCCTCCCGGCGGCCACCTTCACAGGGTAGTAGTAGTTGACGCCGTAGAAGTCCAAGGGCTGATGGATGATGCGGAGGTCGGCATCCGGGATCCTGCCGAATGAGCGGAACCAGGGCTTGGCGATCAGCGGCGGGCGCGGGTAGTGGCCCAGGAGGACCGGATCGGCATAAATGCGGTTGAGCATCAGGTCGAAAACCACCGCGATGTACTTGTCCGTGAGTTTCCGGGTGGCCGGCCGGACGGGGGAGTGGAGATTGGTCACGCCGATTCCGCCGCGGACGCCTTCTGCGCGCAGCGCCTGGACGGCGAGCCCGTGGGCCAGGAGTTGGTTGTGGACGGCTGGAAAGGCGTCAAAGAGCAGGTCCCGCCCTGGCGCATGGACGCCCAGCGCATAGCCGTTGAGCACCACCGAGGCTGGTTCATTGAGCGTGACCCACTGGTCTACGCGATCACCAAAACGCCGGCCTGCCGCGGCGGAGTATTCGGCGAAGCGTTCCGCGGTGGCCCTGTTCATCCAGCCGCCGCGATGCTCCAGGGGCAGGGGCGTATCCCAGTGGTACAGGGTGGCCATGGGGGAGATGCCCGCTTCAAGCAGTTGGTCGATCAGGCGGTCGTAGAAATCCAGGCCCCGCTCGTTGAAAGCCCCGCGGCCTTCAGGCTGGATTCGCGGCCAGGAGATGGAAAAGCGGTAGGAATCGACGCCGAGCTCCCGCATAAGCGCCACGTCTTCGGCAGAGCGGTTGTAGTGGTCGCAGGCCACTGCCGGCGAGCGTCCGTCGATGATGGCGCCGGGTTTCTCCGCAAAGGCGTCCCAGCCGGAGGGGCCGCGGCCGTCCGCTGACAGGGCTCCTTCGATCTGGAAAGCCGCTGCAGCAACTCCCAGCGTGAACGAGCGCGGCAGGCGGCCGGCCAGATCCCGGACGGCAGCTTCCTCTTCGACGGTCATTCCCCCATCATCCATTCGGATGTTGCCGAAGGCAATGACCCGCAAGTGACTCGCAATTAAGGTCGTGAAAACCGCGAATGGCGACGTTAAATGCGATCCAGTTGGGCGCGTGGGGACTGCTTGCTGGCAGATTCGCTTCTGGGCATAATATCCGGCATACTAGATGAGTTGTTCAAGCGCTTCTTCGTGTCCCGATCCGGATAATGCCGGGTGTCAGGGTCCAAGTGGAAGCCCAAACATAACCCACTCCCCATGGAACTGCGGATTTGTATGCGTGCTAAGCGCGACACGCCCGACCGCGGGGGTCGGTTACGTCGGCAGGTTGAGGAACCCGGATTCATCCGGATTCAGCTTGTGCGGCGGGTGGTAGTTCAGACTTCAAATGCTTCGGCAGCCACATGCAACAAGAAAGTGAACAGAGCAGCCCTCACCGGGAGCAGCACTAACTGAAAGAGAGTCAGGCGACATGGCGGGACAAAAAATCCGCATCCGGCTGAAGTCATATGACCACGAGGTCATTGACGTTTCAGCACGGAAGATCGTTGAGACGGTCACGCGCGCAGGCGCAACGGTAGTTGGCCCCGTGCCGCTGCCGACGGAGAAGAACATTTACTGTGTTATCCGCTCTCCGCACAAGTACAAGGACAGCCGCGAGCACTTTGAAATGCGCACGCACAAGCGTCTTATCGACATCATCGATCCCACGCCGAAGGCTGTTGACTCGCTTATGCGTCTCGACCTGCCGGCCGACGTGAACATCGAAATCAAGCTGTAGGGAGGTGCTGAGAGACTATGACCGCAACCCGTAACGTAAAGGGCCTGCTGGGCACGAAGCTCGGCATGACCCAGGTCTGGGACGAGAACAACAAGCTCATCCCCGTCACTGTGGTCCAGGCAGATTCGAATGTCATCACGCAGCTGCGCAATGCAGACACTGATGGCTACGTCGCTGTTCAGATCGGCTACGGCCAGATCGATCCCCGCAAGGTCACCAAGCCGCTGGCTGGTCACTTTGAAAAGGCAGGCGTCACGCCTCGCCGCCACGTCGTCGAACTGCGCACTGCAGATGCTGACACTTATGAGCTGGGCCAGGAGCTTTCTGTTGAGCTCTTCGAAGCCGGCCAGAAGATCGACGTCATCGGCACCACCAAGGGTAAGGGCTTCGCCGGTGTTATGAAGCGTCACGGCTTCCACGGCGCTCCCGCCTCTCACGGTGCTCACAAAAACCACCGTAAGCCCGGTTCAATCGGTGGAGCATCCACCCCGAGCCGCGTCTTCAAGGGCATGAAAATGGCCGGCCGCATGGGCGCCGTTCGTCACACCACGCTGAACCTCACGGTTCACGCAGTTGACGTCGAGAAGTCGCTGCTCCTTATCAAGGGTGCCGTCCCCGGCGCCCGCGGCCAGGTCGTCCTCGTACGCACCGCCGTGAAGGGAGCCTAGTTCAATGACTAGCACTGTCAAGGTTGACCTGCCTGCAGAGATCTTCGACGTTCAGACCAACGTGCCGCTGCTGCACCAGGTCGTCGTAGCCCAGCTCGCTGCTGCTCGCCAGGGTACCCACAAGACCAAGACCCGCGCCGAGGTTTCCGGTGCAGGTCGCAAGCCGTTCAAGCAGAAGGGCACCGGCCGCGCCCGTCAGGGTTCAATCCGTGCTCCTCACATGACCGGTGGTGGCGTAGTCCACGGTCCCACACCGCGTGACTACAGCCAGCGCACCCCCAAGAAGATGATTGCTGCTGCACTGCGCGGCGCACTCTCTGACCGGGCACGCAACGGACGCATCCACGTTGTTGCTGAACTGGTGGAGGGCACCAAGCCGTCCGTCAAGAACGCACTGGCAACGCTGCGCGGAGTTTCCGAGCGCAAGAACCTGCTGGTTGTCATCGAGCGCGCCAACGATGTTGCAGCACTTTCCGTGCGCAACCTCGCCGGTGTTCACGTTCTGTACGCAGACCAGCTGAACACCTACGACGTACTCGTCTCTGACGACGTTGTCTTCACCAAGGCTGCCTACGAAGCATTCGTTGCTGACCGGGCAGTAGCAAAGAACGAGGAGGATGCCAAGTGAGTGCAGCCACCATCAAAGACCCGCGCGACGTCGTGCTTGCACCCGTCGTATCGGAAAAAAGCTACGGCCTGATCGATGAGGGCAAGTACACCTTCCTGGTGGACCCCCGCTCGAACAAGACCGAGATCAAGCTGGCCGTGGAGAAGATTTTCTCCGTCAAGGTCGAATCGATCAACACCATCAACCGTGCCGGTAAGCGCAAGCGCACCAAATTCGGATGGGGTACCCGCAAGAACACCAAGCGTGCAATTGTGAGCCTCAAAGAAGGCACCATCGACATCTTCGGCGGTCCGCTCTCGTAGCGGAGACCACTTTAACGAGGAAATAAATTATGGGAATCCGTAAATACAAGCCGACTACCCCGGGCCGTCGTGGCTCGAGCGTAGCGGACTTCACCGAAATCACGCGGTCGACGCCGGAAAAGTCGTTGGTACGTCCGCTGCCCAAAAAGGGCGGCCGTAACAACTCCGGTAAGATCACGACCCGTCACAAGGGTGGTGGCCACAAGCGCCAGTACCGTCTGATCGACTTCCGTCGTCACGACAAAGACGGCGTCAACGCCCGCGTTGCCGAAATCGAGTACGATCCGAACCGTACGGCTCGCATCGCCCTCCTGCACTACGTTGATGGCACCAAGCGTTACATCATCGCCCCGAACAAGCTCTCCCAGGGTGACGTCGTTGAGGCAGGTTCCGGTGCTGACATCAAGCCCGGTAATAACCTGCCGCTGCTCAACATCCCGGTTGGTACCGTAATCCACGCAGTTGAACTGCGTCCGGGTGGCGGCGCCAAGATGGGCCGCTCCGCCGGCGCATCGATCCAGCTCGTAGCCAAGGAAGGCCGCTTCGCCCAGCTGCGTCTGCCTTCCGGCGAAATCCGCAACGTTGACGTGCGCTGCCGCGCAACCGTCGGCGAGGTCGGCAATGCCGAGCAGTCGAACATCAACT
>DIZT01000308.1:8706-9059 GCA_002427975.1 Micrococcaceae bacterium UBA6021
AACATCAACTGGGGCAAGGCCGGCCGCATGCGCTGGAAGGGCGTTCGCCCGACCGTCCGTGGTGTCGCGATGAACCCGGTTGACCACCCGCACGGTGGTGGCGAGGGTAAGACGTCCGGTGGACGTCACCCCGTCAACCCGAACGGTAAGCGGGAAGGCCGCACCCGGCGTCCCAACAAAGAGAGCGACAAGCTTATTGTTCGTCGCCGTCGTACTGGCAAGAACAAGCGATAGGAGCCTGGACACATGCCACGCAGCCTGAAAAAAGGTCCTTTCGTTGACCAGCACCTCTTTGTAAAGGTAGCCAGGGAAAACGATAAGGGCACCAAGAACGTCATCAAGACCTGGTCCCG
>DIZT01000308.1:9163-23111 GCA_002427975.1 Micrococcaceae bacterium UBA6021
TGGTCGGGCACAAGCTCGGCGAATTCGCTCCCACGCGGACATTCCGCGGCCATGTCAAGGACGACCGTAAGGGCAAGCGCCGCTAGGCGCCTGCACTTACGTCAAAGACGAGAGAAGGAAAGCAATGGAAGCCAAGGCAATTGCGCGTCACATCCGCGTAACGCCTATGAAGGCCCGGCGCGTCGTCAACCTTGTTCGTGGTAAGCAAGCGAATGAGGCTCTGGCAATTCTGAAGTTTGCCCCACAGGCAGCTTCAGAGCCGGTATTCAAGGTAGTTCAGTCGGCAATCGCAAACGCCCGGTCCCTCGCGGACCGCGACGGTGTTTCGTTTGACGAAAGCGACCTCATCATCAGCGAAATGTATGTTGATGAAGGCCCGACCATGAAGCGGTTCCAGCCGCGTGCCCAGGGTCGTGCATTTCAGATCAAGAAGCGCACCAGCCACATCACTGTGGTAGTCGCTACACCTGAGAAAGAGGAGGCTCGCTAAGTGGGACAGAAAGTTAACCCGCACGGGTTCCGACTCGGCATCACCACCGATCACGTATCGCACTGGTTTGCTGACAGCACCAAGCCGGGCCAGCGGTACAAGGACTTCGTCCGCGAAGACATCCGTATCCGCCAGCTTATGTCTGTTGGCATGGAACGCGCCGGCATCGCCAAGGTTGAAATCGAGCGCACCCGTGACCGTGTCCGCGTGGATATCCACACGGCACGTCCGGGCATCGTTATCGGCCGCCGCGGCGCTGAAGCAGACCGCATCCGCGGCGAGCTTGAGAAGCTGACGGGCAAGCAGGTTCAGCTGAACATCCTCGAGGTCAAGAACCCCGAGATGGAAGCCCAGCTTGTTGCCCAGGGCGTTGCTGAGCAGCTGACTTCCCGCGTGGCTTTCCGCCGTGCGATGAAGAAGGCAATGCAGTCCGCTCAGCGTGCAGGTGCCAAGGGCATCCGTATCGCTTGCTCCGGTCGACTGGGTGGCGCTGAAATGTCCCGCTCGGAGTTCTACCGCGAAGGCCGTGTGCCCCTGCACACCCTCCGCGCGAACATCGACTATGGCTTCTACGAGGCCAAGACCACCTTCGGCCGCATCGGCGTGAAGGTCTGGATCTACAAGGGTGACGTCACCGCCAAGGAACTGGCTCAGCAGGCAGCTGCTGCTCCGTCCCGTGGCCGCGGCCCCAGCGACCGACCGGGCCGCCCGGGTGGCGCCGGTGGCGCCGGTGGCGCTGACCGCGGTGACCGCCGTCGTCGTACCGACCGTCCGGCAGCGGAGGCAGCTACGGCGGCCGTTGCTCCGGCAGTTGAGGCTGCACCTGCTGCAGTAGAAGGAGGACAGGCTTAAATGCTTATCCCACGTCGAGTCAAGCACCGTAAGCAGCACCACCCGGGTCGTACCGGCGCTGCTACGGGCGGCACCAGGGTCTCCTTCGGTGAGTGGGGTATCCAGGCTCTGAGCCCGGCATACGTCACCAACCGTCAGATCGAGTCTGCCCGTATTGCGATGACCCGCCACATCAAGCGTGGCGGTAAGGTCTGGATCAACATTTACCCGGACCGCCCTATCACGAAGAAGCCTGCCGAAACCCGCATGGGTTCCGGTAAGGGTTCGCCGGAATGGTGGGTCTCAAACGTCAAGCCGGGACGGGTTCTCTTTGAGATCTCCGGCGTCGAAGAATCGGTAGCTCGCGAGGCACTCCGCCTTGCAATCCACAAGCTCCCGTTGAAGGCACGCATTTTGCGTCGCGAAGGTGGTGAATAGAAATGTCAGTAGGATCCAAGGAACTTGCATCCGCACAGCTGGACACGTTCGACAACGAGCGACTCGTTGAAGAACTCCGTAAGGCTAAGGAAGAGCTGTTCAACCTGCGTTTCCAGTCCGCCACCGGTCAGCTGGAGAACCACGGTCGTCTGCGTGCGGTAAAGAAGGACATCGCACGTATCTACACCGTTCTCCGTGAGCGCGAGCTGGGCATTCGTGCCGAGGTTGCCGCACCGGTTGTGGAAGCCAAGGAAGAGAAGAAGTCCAAAAAGGCTGCAACCAAGAAGGCCGAAACGGCTGAAACGGTTGAGGCCGAGGAGGATGCCAAGTGAGTGAAAAGGACGAGAACGTGACGGAAACTGTTTCCGCAGCAGCTACGGCTGGCGAACGCGGTGACCGTAAGACGAAGCGTGGCTACGTAGTCTCGGACAAGATGGAAAAGACCATCGTTGTCCAGGTAGAGGACCGCGTAAAGCACGCTTTGTACGGCAAAGTCATCCGCCGCAACACGAAGATCAAGGCTCACGACGAAGAGAACAGCGCCGGCATCGGCGACCTCGTACTCCTCGCCGAGACCCGCCCGCTGTCCGCTACTAAGCGGTGGCGCCTGGTCGAGATCCTCGAAAAGGCCAAGTAACACCCGCAGCCTGCTTGCAGGTACTGCACCGGAAACCCCCGTTCCCTTTTGGGAGCGGGGGTTTTCCGCGTTTGGTGGGCGGTTGGACTGGGTGCGTCACGTAGAGCAGGTTTTTGAGGGATGGCCGACGGCGGGAGGCCGGGTTTCCGGGGGAGTGGCACCGCCGGTGGGCCAAAAGCGTGCCGTGCGTGACGCCGTCGTGCGTTCCCGGGTCGAGAGGTGCAGCGGTTGGGCTGCGGCCTGGCGTGTGATATGGGAGCTGGCCCCAACTGTGCTAGGATATTGAGTTTGTATGGCGCCCTTTGTGCGCCGTCATCATCCTCGTAAACAATCGTGCCACGGCATAGTGCCCCCTAGCGCTTCGGACCTGTCCGAAACCGCCTGGGAAGCAAATGTTTTTGGCACTGGCGTTTAGGCCTGGTCTGGCAAAATCCAGGCAGGTCAAGAGACACCCCGATCAACCGTTCCGCAAGGCTCATTCCGTAGGAAGATTTTCGGTCTGAGAACCCGCGCGACGCAAGGAGTAAATAGTGATTCAGCAGGAGTCGCGACTCAAGGTCGCCGACAACACGGGTGCTAAGGAAATCCTTACCATTCGCGTTCTCGGTGGATCTGGCCGTCGCTACGCAGGCATTGGCGACGTCATCGTCGCTACCGTCAAGGACGCAATTCCGGGCGGCAACGTAAAGAAGGGCGATGTTGTTAAGGCAGTCATCGTCCGTACCAAGAAGGAACGCCGCCGTGCGGATGGTTCCTACATCAAGTTTGACGAGAACGCAGCTGTGCTCCTGAAGGCTGACGGTGACCCCCGCGGTACCCGTATCTTCGGACCGGTTGGTCGTGAACTTCGTGACAAGAAGTTCATGAAGATCGTTTCTCTGGCTCCGGAGGTGCTCTAGTCCATGGCTAAGATCAAAAAGGGTGACCTCGTTCAGGTCATCACTGGCGCCAAGGCTGAGCGCGGCGGCGACAAAGGCAAGCAGGGCAAGGTTCTGCGCGTATTCCCCGAGACCAACCGCTTGTTGGTCGAAGGCATTAACCGCGTAACCAAGCACACCAAGGTCGGTCAGTCGCAGCGCGGCACCAAGACCGGTGGCATCGAGGTCGTAGAAGCTTCGATCCACATCTCCAACGTGGCTCTGGTTGACCCGTCCACCAAGAAGCCCACCCGCGTCGGTTTCCGCACCGAGACCGTTGAGCGCGATGGCGTGAAGCGCGAAGTGCGTGTCCGCGTGGCCAAGAGCTCCGGGAAGGACATCTAATGACTGAGACTCTCGAGACTCCGGCAACGAAGATCGTTCCTCGTCTGAAGACCAAGTACGCCGATTCCATCAAGAGCACGCTCATCGAGGAATTCAAGTACAGCAACGTCAACCAGGTTCCCCGCCTGGTGAAGGTTGTTGTGAACATGGGTGTTGGAGATGCCGCCAAGGACTCCAAGCTGATCGACGGCGCTGTCCGCGATCTGACCCTGATCACCGGCCAGAAGCCGCAGGTAACCAAGGCCCGCAAGTCGATCGCACAGTTCAAGCTGCGCGAAGGCATGCCCATCGGCGCACACGCAACTCTGCGTGGAGACCGCATGTGGGAATTCCTGGATCGTCTGGTCACGCTGGCTCTGCCCCGTATCCGCGACTTCCGCGGCCTCAGCGGCAAGCAGTTCGATGGCAACGGCAACTACACCTTCGGTCTGACCGAGCAGGTTATGTTCCACGAAATCGACCAGGATTCCATCGACCGCGTCCGCGGTATGGACATCACGGTTGTTACCACTGCCAAGACCGATGACGAAGGCCGCGCGCTGCTGAAGGCGCTTGGCTTCCCGTTCAAGGCCGAAGACTAATCTAACTACGTAACAGGTCCTTCGCTGAGGCTTCAGGCAGCAGCGAGGAAACCGTTATGAGGAAGGGCAAGAGCCCAAAATGACAATGACAGATCCTGTCGCAGACATGCTTACGCGTCTGCGCAATGCAAACTCGGCATACCACGATTCCGTGACCATGCCGTACAGCAAGCTCAAGGCACGCGTTGCCGACATCCTGAAGGCCGAAGGTTACATCGCCTCCTGGAAAGAAGAAGACGCGGAGGTTGGCAAGAAGCTGACCCTCGACCTTAAGTTCGGTCCGAACCGCGAGCGTTCAATCGCCGGCGTTCGTCGTATTTCCAAGCCGGGACTGCGCGTTTACGCAAAGTCCACCAACCTGCCGCACGTGCTCGGTGGCCTGGGTGTCGCAATCCTGTCCACCTCTTCCGGCCTGTTGACTGACAAGCAAGCCGGCAAGAAGGGCGTGGGCGGCGAAGTCCTCGCCTACGTCTGGTAACGGGAAAGGAAGAGAAAAATGTCACGTATTGGACGTCTCCCCATCACCGTTCCTGCCGGCGTTGAGGTCAAGGTTGACGGCTCTGTCGTCAGCGTCAAGGGTGCCAAAGGCGAGCTGAACCACACTGTGGCCAGCCCGATCGAGGTTTCCCTGGAAGCAGAGACCCTGACTGTCGCCCGCCCGAACGACGAGCGCGCCTCCCGTTCACTCCACGGCCTGACCCGCACCCTGATCTCCAACATGATCGAGGGCGTTACCAAGGGCTACGAGAAGAAGCTTGAAATCGTTGGTACTGGTTACCGCGTTCAGGCCAAGGGATCTGACCTTGAGTTCGCTCTCGGCTACAGCCACCCGGTAAGCGTCACCGCACCGGACGGCATCACCTTTGCAGTTGAGAACCCGACCAAGCTCTCTGTTTCAGGTATCAACAAGCAGCAGGTCGGCGAGGTTGCTGCCAACATTCGCAAGCTGCGGAAGCCGGACCCCTACAAGGGCAAGGGCATTCGCTACGCAGGCGAAGTCATCCGCCGCAAGGTCGGAAAGGCTGGTAAGTAACCATGGCCATCTCAATTAACAAGAAGCGTACGAACAAGAGCAAGTCTGCTTCGCGCAGCCGCCGCCAGCTTCGTATCCGCAAGCGCATCTCCGGCACGGCTGTACGTCCTCGTCTGGTCGTCAACCGCTCTGCACGCCACGTATTCGTCCAGGTTGTCGATGACACCAAGGGCCTGACCGTAGCGAGCGCCTCCACATTGGAAGCTGACCTTCGTGCATTCGAAGGCGACAAGACCGCCAAGGCCAAGCGCGTTGGCGAGCTCGTTGCCGCGCGTGCCAAGGCTGCCGGCATCGAAGCTGTTGTCTTCGACCGCGGTGGTAACAAGTACCACGGCCGGATCGCCGCCGTCGCTGACGGTGCACGTGAAGGTGGGCTGTCACTGTGACGGAAGCAAACAAGGAAAAGGACACTGTGTCTGCAGATCAGAAGGCAACTGTTGCCGTAGCTGCTCCGGCCACTGAGACCACTGCGCCCGCAGCAGCTGCCGATGACCGCCGTGGTGGCGCTCGTCGTGGCGAGCGTGGCGACAAGGGCCAGGGCCGCGGAGACCGTGGTGGCCGTGGTGGCCGCGATGGTGGCCGTGAAGCCGAGAAGAGCCAGTTCATTGAACGCGTCGTCACCATCAACCGCGTTTCCAAGGTGGTCAAGGGTGGTCGTCGCTTCAGCTTCACCGCTCTGGTCGTCGTTGGTGACGGTAACGGCATGGTCGGCGTTGGCTACGGCAAGGCTAAGGAAGTTCCTGCCGCTATCGCGAAGGGCGTTGAAGAGGCCAAGAAGTCCTTCTTCCGCGTTCCCCGCATTGGCAACACCATCCCGCACCGCGTTCAGGGTGAGGCCGCAGCCGGCGTCGTAATGCTGCGTCCGGCTTCCGCCGGTACCGGTGTTATTGCCGGTGGTCCGGTCCGCGCGATCTTGGAGTGCGTGGGCATCCACGACATCCTCTCCAAGTCGCTGGGTTCCTCCAACGCCATCAACATCGTTCACGCGACGGTTGCTGCGCTGAAGCAGCTCGAAGAGCCGGCAGCAGTGGCAGCACGCCGCGGCCTGCCGCTGGACGAGGTTGCCCCGCCGGCAATGGTGAAGGCTCTCCTGAACCAGAAGGCGGGTGTCTAAGTCATGGCTAAAAACCTGATTCCCTCCGACTCCCAGTTGGAGATCACTCAGATCAAGTCCGCCATTGGCGGCAAGCAGAACCAGCGCGACACCCTTCGGTCCCTCGGCCTGAAGCGGATCGGACACACCGTTGTCCGCACCGCCGACGCCGTGACTGTTGGAATGCTCAACACGGTTCCGCACCTGGTAAAGGTAGAGGAGGCGAAGTAAATGGCAGAGAAGAACACCGCCGAAAAGGCACAGGGCGCCGCTGCTGAGAAGCAGAACGCACTGAAGGTTCACCACCTGCGTCCCGCCCCGGGTGCCAAGACCGCCAAGACCCGCGTTGGTCGTGGTGAAGGTTCCAAGGGTAAGACCGCTGGTCGCGGTACCAAGGGTACGAAGGCCCGCTACCAGATCAAGGCTGGCTTTGCCGGCGGCCAGCTGCCGCTGCACATGCGCCTGCCGAAGCTGCGCGGCTTCAAGAACCCGTTCCGGGTTGAGTTCCAGGTTGTAAACCTGGACAAGCTCAACGAGCTGTTCCCGGAAGGTGGCGCAGTCACCGTGGAGAACCTGGTCGAAAAGGGTGCCGTTCGCAAGAACCAGCCCGTCAAGGTGCTTGGCACCGGCGACATCACCGTCAAGGTTGACGTCACCGCCCACGCATTCTCGGCCAGCGCCGCAGAAAAGATTGCTGCAGCAGGCGGAAGCACCACCGCTCTCTAGCAGACGGTGGGCGAATGCCCGTTGTGAACTCCCGGTGTGCAAGGCCCCCAGGGCCCTGCACACCGGGAGTTTCTTAATATCCGCTGGCCGATTATTTCGGCCCGTTCGCCGCAAGCGGGCCCTGTCGGATTGTTCGCATGGCGCATCCACCCGTTAGACTCGGTTGTTGGGATTATTGACCCCCATCACACCACGCTTATTAACAACACAGGAGGACGCTTGCTTAGCGCATTTGGCCGGGCCTTTCGCACGCCTGATCTGCGACGCAAGTTGTTGTTCACGCTGGCAATCATCACAATCTTCCGCTTGGGTGCATTCATCCCCTCGCCTGGTGTGAACTACCAGAATGTCCAGCAATGCTTGCAGAACGGTCAGACGGCAGGCGGGCTCTACCAGCTTGTCAACCTGTTCAGCGGCGGCGCCTTGCTTCAGGTGTCCATCTTCGCCCTGGGCATCATGCCGTACATCACGGCCAGCATTATTGTGCAGCTGCTCCGGGTGGTCATTCCCCGGTTCCAGGAGCTGTACGAGGAGGGCGCCTCCGGGCAGTCCAAGCTCACGCAGTACACCCGGTACCTGACCATCGCCTTGGGCCTGCTGAACGCAACGACACTGGTGTCGTTGGCACGTTCAGGACAGTTGCTCCCGGGCTGTGCACTGCCGATCATTCCTGACACCAGCATCATCACCACGATCCTGCTGATCATCACGCTCACCGCGGGTACCGGGCTCATCATGTGGATGGGCGAACTCGTCACCGAAAAGGGTGTGGGCAACGGCATGTCGCTGCTCATCTTCACCTCCATCGCGGCGCAGTTCCCCACCTCGCTCGGTGCCATCTGGACCTCACAGGGACCGGGAACCTTCTTCCTGGTGTTGATCATCGGCCTGGTGACCGTTGCCCTGGTGGTGTTTGTGGAGCAGTCCCAGCGCCGTATCCCGGTGCAGTACGCCAAGCGGATGATCGGCCGGCGGACCGTGGGCGGCACGAGTACCTACATCCCCATCAAGGTGAACATGGCAGGCGTGATCCCCGTGATCTTCGCCTCGTCCATGCTCTACCTGCCGGGATTGATTTCACAGTTCAACCAGCCCAAGAACGGCGAGCCCCTCCAGCCGTGGGTTGAGTGGATCAACAACAACCTGACCCGAGGAGACCACCCGATCTACATGGCGCTGTACTTCGCCATGATCGTGTTCTTCACCTACTTCTACGTCGCGATCACCTTCAACCCTGAAGAGGTCTCCGACAACATGAAGAAGTACGGCGGTTTCATCCCGGGTATCCGTGCCGGTAAACCGACCGCGGACTACCTGCAGTACGTGCTTTCCCGGATCACGCTGCCCGGCGCCATGTACCTGGGCTTCGTGGCACTGATTCCGCTGGTGGCACTGGTACTGATCAACGCGAACCAGAACTTCCCGTTCGGTGGCACCTCGATCCTGATCATGGTGGGCGTTGGCCTTGAAACCGTCAAGCAAATAGATGCGCAGCTACAGCAACGTCACTACGAAGGGCTTTTGCGATGACGAAAATGTTGATTATTGGACCCCCCGGTTCCGGCAAGGGAACGCAAGCGGAACGCATTTCCGAGCGCCTCGGCGTCGTGGCGATTTCCACCGGTGATATCTTCCGCGCCAATGTGAAGGGCGAAACGCCGCTTGGCATCGAAGCCAAGAAGTACATGGACGCCGGGGACTTCGTTCCGGACAGCGTCACCAACAAGATGGTCCGCGACCGCCTGAGCGAGTCCGACGTCGAAAACGGTTTCCTCCTGGACGGTTACCCGCGCACCACGGCGCAGGTGGACTACCTTGACGGTATCCTCGCCACCAGCGATGAGAAGCTCGACGTCGTCCTGCAGCTGACGGCCGACGACGAGGAACTCGTCTCCCGCCTGTTGGGCCGTGCCAAGGAAACCGGCCGGAGCGACGACAACGAAGCCGTAATCCGGCACCGCCTGGACCTGTACCACGAGCAGACCGAGGCCGTTGTGGCCAAGTATGCCGACCGCGGCATCCTGACCCGGGTGGACGGCATCGGAGGCATCGACGAGGTCACCGACCGCGTCATGCAGGCTATCAAGGCGGCCCAGGCCGCCTGAGCCGCGCAGCAAGCTTTTTCGAGGCTCCTCCCGGCATCCGGGAGGGGCCTCAGCCATTGAGAGGACTCACCATGGCCTTCGGCCAGCCCCGTATCGAATACAAGACCAGCGCCCAGATGCGCACCATGCACGACGCCGGGCTGGTGCTGAGCCGTGCGTTGGACGCAGCCGTGGCGGCGGCCGCTCCCGGCGTCACCACCAAGCAGCTCGATGATGTCTTCGCTGCGGTGCTGAACGAAGCCGGCGCCAAGTCGAACTTCCTCGGCTATCACGGCTTCCCCGCCACCATCTGCACCTCCGTGAACGAGGAAGTGGTGCACGGCATCCCCGGCGGCAAGGTCCTCAAGGACGGCGACATCATCTCGATCGACGGCGGCGCGATAGTTGAGGGCTGGCACTCCGACTCTGCGCGGACCGTCATTGTGGGCAAGGCCGACCCCGAGGACCAGCGGCTCTCCGACGTCACCCAGGCCGCCATGTGGCACGGCATCGCGGCCCTGGCCACCGGAAGCCACGTGGGCGACATCGGCGCAGCCATCGACGACTACGTCTCCTCCGTGCCGGGCAAGCCCCTGGGCATCCTGGAGGACTATGTGGGCCACGGCATCGGCTCCGAAATGCACATGGCCCCCGATGTCCTGAACTACCGGACCAGCCACCGCGGGCCCAAGATCAAACCCGGCCTGTGCCTTGCCATCGAGCCCATGCTGGTCCGCGGCAGCATCAACACTGCCGTGCTGGAAGACGACTGGACCGTGGTGACCACCGACGGTAAGCGCTCCTGCCAGTGGGAGCACTCGGTTGCCGTCCACGAGAAGGGGATCTGGGTACTCTCAGCCCCCGACGGCGGCGCGGAGCACCTGGTGCCCCTCGGCGTCGTGCCCGTCCCGATCCCTTAGGTCCGGTGATCGAGCTTGTCGAGATCCAGGTTTCGACAGGCTCAACCTCCGGGGCGCTTCCGGCGTCAGGCCTTGAGCTTGGGCTTGACGTCCTTCGTGTACAGGCCTTCGAGGGTGGTCTTCAGTTCGGCCATGGTGGCCTTGACGTCGCCCTGCTGGGTGAGGATCTTGGCGGCAGCCTTGGCCATCTCCTGGTCGGCGCCCGGCAGGAAGGCGCGGGCGTTGTCCTGGACCTTGGTCACAGCCAGCTGATCCATGGCCGTCTTGATCTGCGGGGTCTTGGCCAGCACTGCGGTCATGTCGGCCGACTTGCGGGTGGGCATGTAGCCGGTCGCCGCCGAGAACGCCGCCGTGTTTTCCGGCTCTGTGACGAACTGCAGGAACATGGCCGCCGCCAACTGCTCTTCCTTGCTGACGCCGCTTGGAATGCCCAGTCCAGCGCCACCCGTGGGGCATACACCCGAGGTTGCCTTCGAACCTCCCGGGAGGAAACCGACTCCCACATTGAACGACGCCGACGTCAGGATGCCGATCAGGGACCCGGTAGAGGAGAGCGTGGCGGAAGCCAGACCGGCCGCGAAGTCGTCGGCTGACTCCTTCGACGAAACGCCGGCCCATGCGTCCTTGTACACGGAGTCCTGGGCTGCCTGCAGTGCCGCCACGGACTCGGCCGAATCACAGGTGATGTCCCACCCCTTGGACCAGCCGCCACCCTCGCCCCAGAGATTGTTCTGCAGGGTCCAGCCCGCGTAGCCGGCAAGGGCGGGGTGCATAAAGGCGTACTGCGCCCCGGAGCTTGCTTTGAGCTTGGGAGCCCACTGGGCGAATTCCTGCCAGGTGGCCGGGGCGCGGTCCGGCAGGCCTGCTGCGGCGAAGTGGTCTTTGTTGTAGTAGAACAGCGGCGTGGACCGGCCGTACGGCAGCGCCCACTGCTTCGTGTCGTACTTGTAGTCATCCACTAGAGAGGTCCGGAAGTCATCTAGCTTGAAGTCCAGCTTGGTGATGAGGGAGTCCAGGGGAATGATGCTCTCATTGAGGTAATAGCGGAACCACCAAACGTCGGAGAGGACCAACAGCGCCGGGAGCCCGGATTTGGCGGCCTGAGCCGTCTGGAACTTCTGCGCGATTTCCTCATAGTTGGCGCCTGCCGTGATGAGGTTGATCTTGATCTCCGGGTACTTGGCCTGGAACTTCTCGATCATGCTCTTTTCGACATCCTGGGACTTGCCCGGGTGGTTGGACCAGAAGTCGATGGACGCGGCCGGCTTGACGCCGTCGAAATTGATGGTGGCAGCTTGGGTCACGGTCCCGCCGACAGCGGTGGACGGACCGCCGCAGGCGCTGAGTGCGGCCGCACCTGCACCGGCCCCGGCGAGCGAGAGGAACAGTCTGCGGTCAAGGTTTATTGCCATGGTGGTGCCTTTCGATGGTGCCGCGGAACGCCGAAGCGGAGGAACCGTGACGGTGTTTTGCGGCAGGATGCGGTGATGGAGGGAGCAGGGAGGAAAGCCGGCAACGGCGTCAGCCGGTGACGCTGCCTTGCGTCAGGCCGGCCACGATGTAGCGCTGCAGCATGGCGAACACCACCAGGATGGGCAGGATGACCAGGACAGCACCGGCCATCATGATGCCCCACCCGGCGCCGTTGCTCTCGGAGTTTTGCAGCAACGTCAGTCCCACCGGCAGCGTCATGCTCTCCGGCTTGTCGGTGATGATCAGCGGCCAGATGTACTCGTTCCATTCGCTGACCACGGTGACCAGGGCTACCGTGGCGATTGACGGCAGGGACACGGGCGCCACTACCTGCCAGAGACGGCGCCAGTGTCCGGCGCCGTCGATTTCCGCGGCCTCCAGGATGGAGCCCGGCAGGGTCAGGAAGTGCTGGCGGAGGAGGAAAGTGCCGAACGCTGTGCCCAGGCCGGGGAGGATGATTCCCCACAGCGTGTTTTTGCCACCCATGCCCGCGATGAGGATGTAGTTGGGCAGGATGGACACCTGCGGCGGGACCATCAGCGCCACCAGGATGAGAACGAAGATCACATTCCTGAACGGGAACCGCACAAATACCAGGGCATAGGCGGTGAGGATGGCTAGCAGAACCTTGATGCCCGCACCTACTACCGTGACGATGGTGCTGTTGAGAAAGAACTGCCCGAACGGAACAGCGGTCATGGCCACCTTGTAGTTATCCGGGTTGAGGGCTTCCGGCAGCAGCTTGAGGTCCAGGGTGACGATCTCGCCGGGCTGCTTGAAGGAGCTAAGAACCATCCACAATAGGGGCAGGAACACCACCAGGACGGCGATGAGCAGCGGTAGGTAGCCGCCCGCAAGTGTGGCGGCGAGGTTCGCCCGGCTGAACGCTCGCGGCGGAGCGGCAGGCGCTGTGGGAGCGGTCATGAGTAGTGCACCTTTCGTTCCACAAAGCGGAGTTGCAGCACGGTGATGATCAGCAGGATCACAAAGAGGACCACGGAGATCGCGGCTGAGTACCCTGCCCTGTTGTAGGCACCGAACGCCTGAAGGTAGGACTCATAGATCAGCGTGCTGGTTCCGTTACCCAGCGGCGTCATGATCCGGATGAGGTCAAAGGCCTGGAGCGAACTGATCATGCTGGTGATCAGCAGGAAGAATGTGGTGGGCGAAAGGAGCGGCAGCGAAATACTGAGGAACCGCCGGGTGTTGCCTGCTCCGTCCAGCGCTGCGGCCTCCATCACATCTTTGGGCAGCGACTGCAGCCCGGCGAGAAATACCACCGCGCAGTAGCCCAGGTTTTTCCACACATAGACGATGATCACCATCAGCAGCGAGAGCTGTGGATCGTTGATCCACTGGGGGCTTTGCTGTCCCAGGCCGCGCAGCAGCCAGGACAGCACGCCGTACCCGGGATCGAAAATGAACAGCCAGACCAAGCCGACGCCGACTCCCGAAAGGACGTACGGCGCAAACACTGCCGCGCGGGCGAACGTGGTGCCGTGGACCTTGCTGTTCAGGGCCAAAGCCACGAGCAGGCCTAAGACCATGGACCCGCCCACCGTGGCAATTGTGAAGATTGCGGTGGTCCCGAGAACCTTGCCGGCATCCGGGCTCGTAAAGAACGTCACGTAGTTGTCGAGCCCGACGACGGTGGCGGATGCCG
This sequence comes from Micrococcaceae bacterium UBA6021, assembly GCA_002427975.1. Taxonomy (GTDB): domain Bacteria; phylum Actinomycetota; class Actinomycetes; order Actinomycetales; family Micrococcaceae; genus Arthrobacter. The sequence continues at coordinate 22,395 of DIZT01000308.1, forward strand.
AGCCGAGGGTCCAGTTCAGCGTGGAGTAGTAGATGTTGTTGATCAGTGGCAGGTACGTGAACACGGCGATCAAGGCGAGGTTCGGAAGGGCCAGCGCGAGGAAGACAAAGAAGTCCCGCCGTTTCCGGACTGACCAGCGTTTTCGGTTCCGGGCGGTGGCGCCGCCCGGCTCTTTTGCTCTGACGGTGGCCGTGTGTGCCGGTGCCCTGCCCGGCTTGGCGGTGAGCTGTGGTGTCATGGATCTCAATCGGGAGGCCTGCGGTGGCAGGGCTGTGGAACGGAATTGAGATCACTCCATCACATCCTTAGTGCCGGATCAGCCCGGATGTGCTCATCTGGCGCATTGTTGTCCAAGCCTTCGGAGGCCGTTCACGAAGTGTTTGGTTTTCCCGGTGATCGAGCCCACAGCCCGGTGATCGAGCCTGGGCCACGACCGCCGGGTTCCCTGGCCGAGCTTGCGAGGTCACGGGGCGGTTGGGGGAGCGAGAACCGTCGACGCGTAAATGCACTGCCGACGCGCAAGATCCCTTGCGCTACCGGAATATCGGTGGCGCAAGGGATTTTGTGTGTCGCTGGAAATCCCGCGCATCGTGGGGCGGATGTCCGGTACTGGGCGCAGGGCACAATGGAGTCCATGGGAGCCATTACTGACGTACCGGGGATCCGGGTTGGCCATGAGCAGAAGACCGGTGACGGCTGGCTGACCGGCGTGACCGT
>DIZT01000062.1 GCA_002427975.1 Micrococcaceae bacterium UBA6021
ACTTCCCGTTGTTGATGGCGGCATGGAAACTCGGGCCCGCGCTCGCCACCGGCTGCACCGTGGTGTTGAAGCCGGCCTCGGAGACGCCGCTGTCGGCGCTGGCGGTGGCCGACCTGCTCGAGCAGGCGGGGGTGCCGAAAGGCGTGGTCAACGTCATCCCGTCGAAGCGTTCGTCGGAGGTGGTCAAGGCCATGCTCAAGGACCCGCGGGTGCGCAAGCTGTCCTTCACAGGATCGACCGAGGTCGGTCGCATCCTGCTCGCGCAGGCGGCGGAGAACGTGATCAGCTGCTCGATGGAGCTGGGCGGCAACGCCCCGTTCATCGTCTTCGAGGACGCGGACCTGGACAAAGCCGTCGAAGGCGCCATGGCCGCGAAAATGCGGAACATGGGCGAAGCCTGCACCGCCGCCAACCGCTTCCTCGTCCAGGAATCCGTCGCGGCCGAGTTCACCCGGAAGTTCGCCGCCGCCATGGGCGCCCTCACCACGGGCCGCGGCACCGAACCGTCCACGCAGGTAGGTCCGCTGATCGACGCCGGAGCCCGGGATGACGTGCACGCCCTGGTGAGCGCCGCCGTCGCCGCCGGAGCCACCGCCGTCACCGGCGGTTCCCCCGCTGACGGCCCCGGCTACTTCTACCCGCCCACAGTGCTCGCGAACGTGCCCAACAACGCCGCGATCCTCGGCCAGGAAATCTTCGGCCCCGTCGCCCCGGTCACCACCTTCAGCACCGAGGAAGACGCGATACGGCTCGCGAACGCCAGCGAATACGGCCTCGCCTCCTACGTCTACAGCCGCGACTTCAACAAGCTGCTGCGCGTCGCCGAACAGATCGAATTCGGCATGGTCGGCTTCAACGCCGGCGTCATCTCCAACGCCGCAGCACCCTTCGGCGGCGTCAAGCAGTCCGGCCTCGGCCGCGAAGGCGGCTCCGAAGGCATCGCCGAATACACCACCACCCAGTACATCGGCATCGCCGACCCCTACACCTCCTGACTTTTACCACTCCAGCCAAGAAATACCACCGCTAGCGGGACACACCGTTGTGACCGCGGGAAAAGAGACACCATGAGCGCATTGTCGCATCAACACCGCAACCCGACTCGGGAAAACCGCCGGGTCGCGTTTGCCACCATCGTCGGGACCACCGTCGAGTGGTACGACTTCTTCATCTACGCCAACGCCGCCGGCCTGGTTTTCGCCAAACTCTTCTTCGAACCCGCCGGCAATGACATCGCGCTGCTGATCTCCTTCGCGTCGGTGGGCCTGAGCTTCCTCTTCCGGCCCCTGGGGGCGTTCCTGGCCGGCCACTTCGGTGACAGGCTGGGGCGCCGGGCCATGTTGGTCCTCACGCTCGTCCTGATGGGTGTGGCCACCACCCTGATCGGCGTCCTGCCCACCTACGAGACGGCTGGCCTCACCGCCCCCATCCTGTTGCTGTTGCTGCGCATCCTGCAGGGCATCTCCGCAGGCGGCGAATGGGGCGGCGCGGTGCTGATGGCCGTAGAACATGCTCCTCGGTCCAGGCGCGGCCTGTTCGGCTCGTTCCCGCAGCTCGGAGTCCCCCTGGGCATGCTCCTTGCCTCCGGCGTCCTCAGCCTGATGTCCGGCGTGATCTCCCCCGGGGTTGCCTTTGTGGAGTGGGGCTGGCGTGTCCCGTTCCTGCTCAGCTTTGTGCTGATCATCGTGGGCTTCGTTGTCCGCCGGAGCGTGGACGAAAGCCCGGTCTTTGAGGAAATTGCCAGCCGGAAGCAGCAGACCCGCGTCCCGATCGTCGAACTGTTCAAGAAGCACTGGCGGCTCGTGATCCTTGCGGCCCTGGTCTTTGCCGGCAACAACGCCGCGGGCTACATGACCACCGGCGGCTACATCCTCAGCTACGCCACCGCTCCCAAGGGACTGGCCATGGACCGCACCGAAGTACTCCTGGCCGTCACGGCCTCCGCCGCGCTCTGGTTCGTCTTTACGCTTATCTCCGGCTACCTCGCCGACAGCCTTGGCCGCAAGAAGACCTACCTCATCGGCTACGCCTGCCTGATGGTCACGTTCTTCCCGCTCTTCTGGCTCATCAACACCGGCAACATCTGGGCCATGCTCCTGGGCCTGTCGCTGTTCAGCGTCGGGCTCGGCCTGACCTACGGACCGCAGGCCGCCCTCTACAGCGAACTCTTCCCGGCATCCATCCGGTTCTCCGGAGTCGCCATCTCCTACGCCCTGGGCGCGATCATCGGCGGCGCTTTTGCCCCGACCATCGCCACCGCGCTGGTCCAGGCCACCGGCACCACCATGTCCGTCTCCGCCTACCTGCTGATTGTGGCCCTTATTTCGACGGGCGCCGTGCTGGTGATCCGCGACCGGAAGGGTATCGATCTGGGCATCGACAACCAGGCCGAGCAGGAAGTGGGCGCCACGATCTTCGACAAGCGCGTTCCCGCCGGTCAGAACGTCTGAACCAACGCCTGATCCACGTCCGGTGGTTGAGCCTGTCGAAACCTGGATCTCGACAGGCTCGATCATCGGGTAAGGGTCAGCCCAGCGCCGGCGCTACCGACGCCCCGGGGCTGAACTGGCGGCGGGCCCAGCGCGCCAGCTTTTTGCCTTTGCCCTTCCACCAGTTGTCTTCGTCCTTGTCGTGGTGCAGGCGGAAGATGATCGCCACCATCACGAACATCGACATGCCAACGTCCATCCAGGACCAGGTCAGCGCATCGATCAGCACGCTCATGCCGGAAGCAATGATGGAGGGGACGGCCAGTGTCCGGAACACCGTGCTGGCCACGTAGCGCCGGTGCGACCTCGGCACGGACAGCGCCCGCACCATGTCAAAGCACATGCACACCACCACAATGGTCTGCCCGATCGCCAACAGGACCAGCCCCGCAACGGACCCTGCGAACATAAAAACTGATGAACCAAACACGCGAAAACCCCCAGAGGCTCGAACCTGCGCTGTGAGACCCAGCTGCACATCCATTCAAGCCAGTGGAGGCGGCCCCGTCACGAGTAGTGAGTACTCTATTTCCGGGCAGCGCCCTGGGTTCCGGTCGCCTAGTTTCCCAGAGCCCTGGGCCGCCAGATCACCACGGCCTGGGCCGCGCGCGGGGGCGATGGCCGCGGGCCAGCTCCTTCGGTCAGCTCGCTCACCTTGCGCTGCAGCGCGGCCATCAGGTTCTTGAGCTCCAGGATGCGCTTGATGCCTTCGAGCGAGACACCCTCGTGGGACAGCCTCTGGACTTCGCGCAGCATGTTGACGTCCCGCTGCGAGTAGCGACGGGACTTCCCAGGCGCGCGGTTGAACGAAACGGGAAGCTGGCGCGCACGGGCCTCGCGGACGATCCTCTTCACCGGCGGCGGGCACACCGAGCTTCGCCTGAACCTGCTTTTCGACGTCGCCCTTGCGCCGGCGTCGCTGAATGTCCAGGACGCCCGCCAGATGACCGGCCCATCTGGGAGCTCGTGGATGCGCCAATTCTGGAAACCTAATTGACACTCATGTCATGTTCGGTCCGAACCGTTGTCACTTGGGTCCTCGCCTGCCTGAGCCGGGTAACAAGCGTGGCGGCGAGCAACGCCGTCGTGATCTCCAAACCGATGACCAGCAACAGTGCGGCGGCACCGGAAGTATCCGCAACCCGCGACGCCGGCGCCCCGCCGTGGGCGTGCCCGGCACCTCCCGCGCCCAGCAACAGTGCAGCGTGGACGGCGACCATCACCAAGGCCGAAGCGGTCACCCGATGAAGCGCGCCGACCCTGCTCTGGCGCCAAATGTGCACGGCGCAGGGGAAACAGACACCGGCCAAGGCAACCATGAGGATGCCCAGCCACGCGCCGTGGTGCCCGGACGCCGCAAGCCACAGGTGCACCGCGCAGGAGGCTGCCGTGAGGGCGGCGCAGATTCTGGGGTGTAGGACGGGCCCGGCTGACCGGACCCATCCCGCCGTCGTTGTCATGTCGAAGTTCCTGACGCGAAGGGCTAGTGGCAGTGGTCGCCGGAGGCGGCTTCGCCGTGGCAGCCGGAGGACTGCTGAGCGTTGGCCGGCACGTCCAGGACCGGGCTGCGGTCGAAGAAACCCTCCGGACGCAACTTGAAGCCAACAGTGTCCACAGGCATGATCGGCCAGTCCTCCACACGAGGGAAGTGCGTCAACCCGAAGGTGTGCCACACGACGATATCTTGCCCGTCAATATCGCGGTCCTGGGAAATGTAGGCCGGCAGGCCCGCACCGCCGGAGTGCTGGTTCACAAAATCGCCTGTCGGGTAGCGCTCAGCCTCGGCGTACCGTGTGACCCACAGGTCCTTCGTCGCGAAGGCTGCCCGGCGGGCAATCGAAGATCCCGGGTCGGCGAGCAGCGTGGGCTGGTTTTCGGAGTGGAGCTTGTAGCCAACGGGCTCGCCCAGACGGTTGCGGGACTCGGGGTTGGAGATGATCCACGTGCGGCCGTTGCGGGCATCGGCCTCGCGGACTCCCTCGGATTCGCGGGTGAGCACAGTGCGCTTGCGGGAGAAGGCATTGCCGCGTTCATTCCCGTCGCCAATGGCCCGGCGGACGACGTCCTCTTCCTCGACGCGGTTGGTGAAGCCGTCAATCGCCATATCCAGCCGGGCGCTGAAGAGGTGCTGGTGGAAGGGCGCCCCAAGGCCCGGGGCCGAGTTGGGAGATGTTGTCCGAGCCGCCTTCCGGGAAGGCGCTGGTGAAGACGA
>DIZT01000201.1:0-179 GCA_002427975.1 Micrococcaceae bacterium UBA6021
TCCCAGCAGGTCACCGGCCTGCAGCCGGGGGAGTCGAGTGAGCTGCTCCTGTTGAGCGTCCAGGGCCGGATCGAGTTTGACGCCCGCGTAGTGGACGACGGCGGGACCACCTGGCTGATTGTTGAGGCCGCCGAGGCTGCACCGCTGGCTGAGTGGCTTAACAAAATGAAGTTCATGCT
>DIZT01000201.1:308-5232 GCA_002427975.1 Micrococcaceae bacterium UBA6021
TCCTACGCGGTGGTTCCGGAAGAAGGGCACCCCGGGCTGGAACGGCCCTGGATCGAGTATCTGGTGCCGGCCGCTGAACTTGAGGAAACTGTGGGTGACCGTCCGCTCGCCGGAGTCATGGCGGCCGAAGCCCTCCGGATCGCTGCGTGGCGCCCCAGGCTCGGTGCGGAAACCGACGACAAAACCATCCCGCACGAACTGGACCTCCTCCGCACCGCCGTGCACCTGGCCAAAGGCTGTTACAAGGGCCAGGAAACCATCGCCCGCGTGCACAACCTCGGCCACCCGCCGCGGCGCCTGGTATTCCTGCAGCTGGACGGGTCGCAGCACACGATGCCCGCGCCCGGCAGCCAGGTCATGCTCGGCGAGCGGAAGGTCGGGACGGTCACTTCCGTGGCCCAGCACTACGAGATGGGCCCGGTTGCCCTGGCCGTCATCAAGCGGTCCGTCGCAGCGGATGAAATACTGACGGTCCTGGACGGCGAGGAGCCTTACATCGCTGCCCAGGAAGTAATTGTCGCCCCCGACGCCGGCCAGGTAGTGGGGCGCCCGACAGGATTCCTCAGGGGAACCCACTGATGACCGAGAACACCGCACCGGACGCCTCGCCTTCGGGAGCGCCCGCACCCAATGCCACCGCACCCGACGACGAGGCGGTAGCCTTGGCCCACCGGCTCTTCCAGGCTGCCCGGGAGGGGGACACCGGGCTCCTACGCACGTATCTGGACGCCGGGGCCCCGGCCACGATGACCAACGCCGCGGGGGATTCCCTGCTGATGCTCGCCGCCTACCACGGCCACGCGGAGACCGTGCAGTTGATCCTTGCGCACGGCGGCGAAGCCAACACGGCCAACGACCGCGGCCAGACCCCCTTGGCCGGTGCGGCCTTCAAGGGGTACACGGACGTGTCCCGCGTGCTGCTGGACGCCGGTGCGGATCCCGACGCCGGCACCCCTTCCGCCCGGGCTGCCGCGCAGATGTTTGCCAGGGCAGAAATACTGGCCTTGCTGGCGTAGCGTTTCCACCCTGGGTCTCCACTCGCGCTCCACCGTAATCGAAGGAATCGCATGGAAACTGTAGCCAGGCCTTGGTTGGCTTTGTGGTCGTTGGTGGTGGGATTCTTTATGATCCTGATCGACACCACCATCGTGTTCGTGGCCAATCCCAGTATCGGAAAAGCGCTCGACGCCGACATCACGGCCGTCGTCTGGGTTACCAGCGCGTACCTGCTGTCCTACGCCGTGCTCCTGTTGATCGCCGGGCGTCTGGGGGACCGCTTCGGGCCGAAAAGGGTTTACGTGGCGGGTCTTGCCGTGTTTACACTCGCATCCCTGTGGTGCGGGCTGTCCGGGGACATCGCCATCCTCATTCTGGCTAGGACCGTGCAAGGAGTGGGCGGCGCCCTGATGACGCCCCAGACCATGGCGGTGATTACCCGCATTTTCCCGCCGGACCGTCGCGGCGCGGCCATGGGGCTGTGGGGTGCCACAGCGGGGATGGCAATCCTGGTGGGGCCTATCCTCGGCGGCGTCCTGGTTGACTCGCTTGGCTGGGAGTGGATCTTTTTCATCAACGTGCCCATCGGCGTCGTGGCCTTCCTGCTGGTGATGCGCAACGTTCCGACACTGAAAACGCATAGCCACTCCTTCGACGTGTTGGGTGTGCTCCTCAGCGCCCTGGCCATGTTCCTGATCGTGTTCGGGATACAGGAGGGCCAGACCTACAAGTGGGGGACCATCAACGACGGCCCCTTCACCGTGTGGAGCCTGATCATCGCCGGGCTTGTGGTGATGGTCGTGTTCATCGGCTGGCAGTGGTGGCTCGAACGCAGGGGCGGCGAACCCTTGCTGCCGCTGAGCCTGTTCCGGGACCGGAACTTCGCGCTGGGAAACGCAGGGATAACCGTGGTGGGATTCTCCATCACGGCCTACCCTTTGGCTTCCATGATTTTCTACCAGGTCGCATTGGGGCTGACGCCCACGCAGTCTGCCCTGTTGCTGATTCCCATGGCCGTCCTCACGGGTGCCTTGTCACCCGTGGTGGGCAAGCTGATTGACCGCGTCAACCCGCGCTGGTTTGCCGTGGCCGGGATGCTGTTGTTCACCTTGTCCATCTACTGGACGTCGGTGCTGATGACGCCCGATACCCCTGTCTGGATGTTCCTCCTGCCGAGTGCTGTCCAAGGGCTGGGCATGGCCTGTATTTTCGGTCCGATCGCCAACGCCACCACGCGGAATCTGGCGCCGCGCCAGGCGGGGGCCGGTTCGGGGGTCTTCAATACCACCCGGCAGATCGGCTCGGTGCTGGGGGCGGCCGCCATGGCTGCATTGATTCAGGCCCGTATTGTGGCCGAATTCCCGCCGCTGCCGCCGGGCCAGACGGCGTCTCCTGAGGGCTTTGGTGCGGCGCTGCCGGAGGCGCTGCACGCACCATTCGCGACGGCGATGGGGCAGTCCGTCCTGTTGCCGGCGGCAGTGCTTCTCATCGGCGCACTGACAGTGGCGTTTCTCGCGAAGCCCCGGCCCATGCCCCAGCCTGGGGACGATGCTGCGGCCCAGGTCCCGCGGTCAGCTGAGATGTAGCTTCTGTTATTAGGAAACTGCCACCTGGAAACCTAGCGGTGCGCCAGGTGCACGCTGGTCTGGATGCCGCCGGCGGACAGGCCCAGTTGCCGCGCCAGGGCCACAGCGCCTGTGTTGCTGACTTCGGCGCGCCATTGGACTGTGAGGCCCGCCGCGAGGGCCTCGTGGACGGCGATGGATGCGGCCAAGGATCCCAGCCCGCGGCGGCGCCACTCGGGGTCCACCAGGACTCCCATTTGCGCGAGAAGTCCTTCCCATTCCCCATAGGCGCCGCACGCCACCGGGGTCTTGCGCCCCTCCACCTCGTGGAGAATCGTGTAGCGGTTCTCAAGTTTTGAGAGGTGTACTTCGTTGACGTCGTCCGGCGGGCACAGGCCTTCCAGCTCGATCGCCTCCGGGTTTCCGTGGGACACGGTCAGCTCCTCGGAGGGCTGGCGCAGGGGCAGGTCGTCGGCGAAAAACAACGCCGCCGAGCCCAGGCCGTGGCCTCCATGGGAGCGGGTCAGGGTCAGAAGTGTCACATGCTGGGCCATCTCTTCGTCCGGAATTGCTGCGGCGGCGTCAATGACCCACTGCGGACCCACCAGCGCCGAGCTGCCGAACAGCCTGACGAACTCCACAGTCTCCGCGGAGTCGTCTGCCCTGACCACCCGCTCGCCGGAACTCAGCGACGCGGCGAAAGCGCCGTCGTCGAGCCCCAGGTGCCGGGCCCACGCGAGCTGGATGATGGCGGCGGAACCGGGGGCAAGAGTCATGTCCCCAGCCTAGGCGGAGTGCGCGGCTCAGCCGAACAGGACCGCTGCTTCGTCGTAGCGGTTCTGCGGAACCGTCTTCAGCTGGCCCAGGGCTTTCTCGAAGCCCACGTGCTCAATGTCGGTGCCCTTGAGCGCCACCATGGTGCCCCAGTAGCCTTCCACCACGGAGTCGATCGCGGCCATGCCCAGGCGGGTTGCGAGGACACGGTCGAACGCGGACGGGACGCCGCCGCGCTGGATGTGGCCCAGGGTCGTGGCGCGGGTTTCGATGCCGGTGCGCGCTTCAATCTCGGGGGCGAGCTGGTCCGCGATGCCGCCGAGGCGTGGCCGGCCGAACGTGTCCAGGCCGCGCTCGGAATGCGGCGAATCCATGTGGTCCGGAACAAAGCCCTCAGCCACAACAATCAGCGGGGCGCGGCCACGGTCGTGGGCTTCCTGGACCCATTCGGTGAGCTGCTCAAGGCTGACCTTCTGCTCGGGGATCAGGATGGCGTGGGCACCGGCGGCCATGCCGGCGTGCAGGGCAATCCAGCCCACGTGGCGGCCCATGACTTCGGCGATCATGCAGCGGTGGTGGGACTCGCCCGTGGTGCGGAGGCGGTCGATGGCCTCGGTGGCGATCTGCACGGCGGTGTCGAAGCCGAAGGTGTAGTCCGTGGCGTCGAGGTCGTTGTCCACGGTCTTGGGGACGCCCACGATCTTGAGGCCGGCGTCCGTGAGGCGCTTCGCGGCGGCGAGGGTCCCTTCGCCGCCGATCGCGATGATGGCGTCGATGCCCAGGCGGTCCATGTGGGCCTTGATGACCTCTGGCCCGCCGCCGTTTTCGAAGGGGTTGGTGCGGGAGGTGCCCAGGATGGTGCCGCCCTGCTTGGCGATGCCGCGGACCATGGTGCGGGGGATGTCGATGATGTCGCCTTCAACGACGCCGCGCCAGCCGTCCAGGAACCCCACGAATTCGTGGCCGTGGATGGCGATGCCCTTGAGGACGGCCCCGCGGATGACGGCGTTCAGTCCGGGGCAGTCGCCGCCGCCGGTGAGGATGCCGATGGCGCCGGTGCCCGGCTCGGGGGCTTCGGCGCGACGGAGGCGCCGCCCGGACCCGAAGTCGTCCACGCTCGCGCCGGCCTCACTGGCGGCCGCCCGCAGCGCCTCGTCGTGCTCGGCACCGACGCGCGACACCAGCGCGAGGCCGCCGTGGTCGAGCAGGCGCACCGCCAGCTCGGCGGTCAGCGCCGGGGTTTTGCCCGGCGCCAGGACGACCTCGGGCACGCCCTTGCGCCGCATCCGATCGGGGTCGAGACGGGCCAGCTCGCCGACCCGNNCCGGTTACAAAAGGCCCCGTTCCATGGCCTCGCCTTCGGGCGACGGAAAGGCCCCGGCTCCCCGGACGATTCCGGGGAGCCGGGGCCTCGCGGCTCCGAAATGGGGATCCGGCGTCGGGATCAGCTGATGGACCGGCGGTCCAGGAAGTTCTGCAACGGGATGGAGTTCTGCTGGTCAGGCAGGATCAGCCACGCTGCGATGTAGATGACGACGGCGGGTCCGGGCAGAAGGCAGAAGACCAGGAAAGCGATCCGCACAAAGGCC